>NZ_JBFAZD010000001.1:172297-634981 GCF_040681655.1 Streptomyces sp. NPDC051662 | reverse complement strand
GGCTTCTTCTTGTTCGCGTGGTAGCCGCAGATCATTCCCAGCTCCGAGGAGCGCGGTCCCGCGGGCCGGCTGTTGCAGTCGTCCATCGCCTTGAGGTATTCGGTGAACTTCTGCGCGTCCTCAAGGTTGGCCGCCAGGTCCGCCTGCGGATCGCCGCTCTTGTTCCCGTTGAAGAGCCACTGTCCGCCGCTGCCGCTGCCCTTCACATAGCTGCCGCTCAGCGAGGCGCTGCCGCCCCAGTCCTTCAGGCCGGGGATGCCGGCGGAGATGCTCGCCGTGACGCCGACTCCGCTCTCGGTCACACGCTCCAGGGTGACGGTTCCGTCGGACCACTGCTGGAGTTTGACCGTCTCCGAGCCACTGATCTTGATGAAGAGGATCTGGATGACGACGGTGGTCTTGGTCTGGTCCTGGGACAGCAGACACTTCGCGGGCTCGAACGGGTCGCCGTTGGGTACGAAGGGATCGTCGGGACCCCCGCCCCCGCTGTCGTCTCCGTCGCCGTCGTCGCCCGCGTAGTCGCCGGAGGAGCAGGCCTCGGCGCCGCTGAGCGGGTGGAGTATTCGGCACACCGCGCTCTTCAGTCCGGTCGCCGTGTCGGCGGGCACGCTCAGACCGACGATCGCCGCCACGACCAGCGAGACGACCCCGACCATCGCGGCGTACTCGGCCCCGCTCTGACCCCGGTCGAGGTGTGACGGGGGAACAAGTGGGCGGTCATGCGCATGCCATCGGTGAAACCTTTTTGCGCCCTTCATCGGTTCTCCTCGCCCGCGTCGTCTCCCGTTTCCCCAAGTGACCGCAGCCTAAGGATGGGTCCGGGCCCAAGCGGAGGGCCCCCGGACCCAGTTGAGGGCCCACTACCATCGGTGCGTGGCCGAAGGCGCTCGGAAATGTGGCGTCAATTCGACGGTTGTGCGAAGGAACCCCTCGGGTCCGTCCGCCGTCTTCCGTGCCGACGTTGGATCCGGTTGATCACCACGCATCCCGGCAGGCGTCGCTTTGGGCTCGTTCAACACAACACCTCACCTTTGGGGGAGAGTTGCTCAGAAAGACAAGCAGGGCGGGCGCGGCCATGGTGGCGGCGCTGCTCACCGCGGGCCTCACGACAGGTGCCGCTTCGGGGGCCGCGTCCGGCGGCGCCTCGGCCGGTGACCGCGCGGAGACCTTCGCCGCGAAGGCACGGCAGGCGAAGGGCGAGTCGTCCGTGGTGACCCTGATCACCGGCGACCGTGTCCATGTGGACGCCGAGGGACGCGTGACCGGGGTGCAACCGGCCAAGGGCCGCGAGAGCGTCCGAATAGCCGTCAACCGCATAGCCGGCGCCACCTATGTGCTGCCCTCGGACGCGTCCCGGCTGGTGGCCCAGGGCAAGCTGGACCGGCGGCTGTTCAATGTCAGCCGGCTGATCGAGGACCGCTACGACGACGCGCACCGCGGGACGCTCCCGCTGATCGTGTCGTACGCCAAGGCCGCCGACGACAAGGCGCGGGCGAAGTCCGCCATCTCGGCCGCGGACGTCTCGGTACGCCGGGTGCTGCCCGCGGTCAAGGGCGAGGCGGTGACCGCGCCCAAGACCGGTACGTCCGAGGTGTGGCGGGCCCTCACCGCGACCGGCGAGCGGCGGAGCGGGGAGCGTACGGTCGCGCCCGGCATCGAGCGCGTATGGCTGGACGGCAAGCGCCGGGCGAGCCTGGACAAGAGCGTTCCGCAGATCGGCGCGCCGGCCGCCTGGCAGGCCGGCTACGACGGCAAGGGCGTGAAGATCGCCGTCCTGGACACCGGCGTGGACGAGACCCACCCCGACCTCAAGGGTGTGGAGCTGGCCCAGAAGGACTTCTCGGGCTCGGGCAACGTCGTGGACCACTTCGGCCATGGCACGCATGTCGCGTCCACCGCCGCGGGTTCCGGCGCCAAGTCCGGCGGCAAGTACAAGGGCGTCGCGCCCGGCGCGAAGATCCTCGACGGCAAGGTGCTCGACGACTCCGGATTCGGTGACGACTCCGGCATCATCGCGGGCATGCAGTGGGCCGCCGACCAGGGCGCGAAGGTGGCCAACCTCAGCCTCGGCGGCGGGGACACCACGGAGACGGACCCGCTGGAGGCGGCGGTCGACAAGCTCTCCGCCGAGAAGGGCATCCTCTTCGTCATCGCCGCGGGCAACGACGGCCCCGGCGCCGCCACGATCGGCTCGCCGGGCAGCGCGGCCTCCGCGCTCACCGTCGGCGCGGTCGACCGCGCCGACAACATCGCCGACTTCTCCAGCGTGGGCCCGACGGCCGACGGCTCGCTGAAGCCGGACATCACCGCGCCCGGTGTGGACATCGTCGCGGCGAAGGCTGCCCAGGGACAGATCGGTGACCCGGCGGCCGACGGCTATGTGTCGATGTCGGGCACCTCGATGGCGACCCCGCATGTCGCGGGCGCCGCCGCGATCCTGGCCCAGGAGCACCCGGACTGGACCGGCCAGCGGATCAAGCGGACGCTGACCGCGTCCGCCAAACCCACCACCGGACTGACGGCCCATCAGCAGGGCACCGGCCGCGCCGATGTGGCCAGGGCGATCACCCAGACGGTGGTGAGCGAGCAGACGTCGCTGGGCTTCGGCACCCAGCAGTGGCCGCACACCGACGACAAGCCGGTGACCAAGCGGCTCACCTACCGCAACAGCGGTGCGAAGCCGGTGACGCTCGACCTGTCGGTGCAGACGGTCGGACCCAAGGGCAAGCCCGCCCCGGCCGGCTTCTTCGCGCTCGGCGCGAAGCAGGTCACCGTACCCGCCGGTGGCACCGCCGATGTCGAACTCACCGCGAACACCAGCGTCGGCACCCTGGACGGCACGTACTCCGGCTCGGTCACCGCCAAGGCGGCCGAGGGCGGCCAGCAGGCCCGTACGTCGTTCGCCGTGACCCGTGAGGTCGAGTCGTACGACCTCACGATGAAGTTCATCGACACCAAGGGCAAGCCCGCCCAGGCCGAGACCACCGTCTACGGTCTCACCGCCGACTTCTGGCAGAACCCGTACGACACCGACGGCGACGGCGTCGCCAAGATCCGGGTCCCCAAGGGCGTGTACGCGCTCGACGCGCCGGTGCAGACCCCCAACGGCGGCGACACGCCCCCGGACATCGCGCTGATGGTGCAGCCGAAGTACTCGATCACCAAGAACACCACGGTCACCTTCGACGCCCGTAAGTCCAAGCCCCTCTCCATCACGGCGCCGGACTCCGCGAAGCCGGGCGACGCGTACTTCAACTACTTCCTCCAGACGGGGGAGAACGGCTACGGCAGCACCTGGTACCTGGACTCGTTCAAGGGCTTCCGTACCGCGCATCTCGGCGCGGCGCTGCCCGCCAAGGAGTTCAGCAGCCAGGTGGGCGGTACCTGGGAGAAGGGCAGTACCAGCTACAACCTCCTCTACAACCGCACCGGTTCGCTGCACACCGGCTTCAGCCACACCGCGTCCAAGAGCGAACTGGCCCTGGTGAACATCAAGACCGGCACCTCGGCCAAGGGCCGCAAGGGCACGGTCAACCCGTTCTGGACCGCCCCGCAGTCCTTCGGGGTCGGTACGATCACCCAGCCGTTCGCCCTCCCCACCACGGCCAAGACGTATGTCACCGCTCCCAAGGGCTTCAGCTGGGAGTTCGGCATCAGCCAGGACGGCACGGGCGAGGAGGGCGGCCTGTTCCTCCAGTCCGACCCGCCCCGCACGTACCAGGCGAAGAAGACCTACGAGAAGACGTACAACGTCGGTGTCTTCAGCCCGAAGGTGGACAAGGACAACACGGCGCTGCGCCTGGGGAACGAACTGGCCGTCTGTATACCCGTGTTCACCGACGGAGCCGGTCACTTCGGACAGTCGGAGGTCTCCAAGCAGCGCACGCTGATCACCGTCGACGGCAAGAACGTCCTGGACGAGAAGGACGGTCTCTGCCAGTTCATCGAGGGTCTGCCCGCGAAGTCGGCCGCGTACCGCATCAGCACGGACGCGTCGCGCTCCACCAAGGTCGCCGGGGTCACCACCCGTATCACCGCGGAGTGGGCGTTCGCCTCGAAGAAGCCCGCCGATGACGCCATCGCCACCCTTCCGCTCTCCACCGTCCGCTTCGCCCCGAAGCTGGATCTGGGCAGTGCCGCGGCGGCCGGCAAGAAGCTGACCGTCCCGCTGACCCTCCAGGGCCCGGCGGCGGGCAAGGGCTTCAAGTCCCTGTCCGTGCAGGTCTCCTACGACGGTGGGACCAAGTGGGCCAAGGCCCCGGTCACCACCGGCAAGGACGGCGAGAAGAGCCTGTCGCTGAGCCACCCGAAGACGGCCAAGTCGGTCTCCTTCAAGGCGAAGCTCACCGACAAGAACGGCAACACCTACGAGACGACCATCGTGAAGGCGTACCTGCTGAAGTAGTGCGCCCAGCTGTGTGACCCGTAGTCGGCCGCGCCCGGGGGATGAACGTCCTTCCCCGGGCGCGGCGTCGCGCTGCCCGCCGGCCGCGGATGGATTTGTGATCTCCGTCACAATGACCGGTGGATACGTGTAGCCGCCATCACCGCGGAGCCGGTGCCCCGGGGGTGAGGTTCCTCATGGCGTCGGCTGACGGATGTCATGCCCATGATTGATAAATGTCATGGTGCCGAAATGGCGTTGGAACTATCCATTCCATTTGCACTGTGATCCACGTCATACTCACTCAGTTCGAATAGCTGCTTGTATCTCACCCCGGGTGAGTCCGAGTAGATAAAGGGCTGCGCATCCATCCCTTTCCCCGGCCGCCTTCTGTGTGTCCACCGTCCACCGCACATTCCTCATGGGGAGGGACAAATGATCGAAGACAAGTTCAACGCACAGATGGAGAGCCTCGGTGGGCTCTCCGAGGAGACCCCCGGCTGGCTGGCGCATGAGACGTCTCCGGTTCTGGCCACGCCTGCCCTCGCCTTCGCGGGTGGCGCGGCTCTCGTCACGGGTGCCTACGCCGTCGGCAAGGTCGTCGGGGCCGCTCAGCCCACGGGCCTGACGAGCTAGCGATTCCGCACCGTACGCGAAAAGCCCCGGCGGGCCGGAGATGATTCCGGCCCGCCGGGGTCCGTATGCGTCCGTACATTCCGATGGAATCTCGTGGAATCTCGCGGAATGCCACAGAAGAGATCCGTCGGCCCCTGGATACCGGCTCGTCTGAATTGCCTTTCGGGTGTTTCGCGCTCATGTGCGTCAACACATCGGGAAATCCCGGAGAAGTCGGAAGAACCCCCATCCGTCGGAGAACCCCCATCTGTCGAAGAGGCCGGCGTCCGGCGTCGCTCACACGGTCGACTCCAGTGTGCTCTCGCGGGCCACTCTGCCGTCGGCGACCTCGACCAGTCGGCTGGCGCACCGGGTGGCCAGACGCGGGTCGTGCGTGACGATCAGCAGGGTCTGCCCGATCTGATTGAGGTCGATCAGCAGGTCCATGACCTGCTCGCCCGAGCGGCTGTCCAGCGCGCCGGTCGGCTCGTCGGCCAGCAGCAGGGCCGGACGGTTCATCAGCGCCCGTGCCACGGCCACTCGTTGACGCTCGCCGCCGCTCAACGCGGCCGGATAGGTGTCCTTGCGGCCGGCGACGCCCAGCTCGTCGAGGAGCTCCAGCGCGCGGCGGCGCGCCTGGCGGGCGGACGTGCCGGTCAGCTGGGCGGCCAGCGCGACATTGTCCAGGGCCGGCAGATCGTCGATCAGATTGAAGAACTGGAAGATCATGCCGATGTGCCGGCGCCGGAACAGCGCCAGCCCGGTCTCGTTCAGCTGCCCCAGATCCTGGCCGCGGACCCGCACCGTGCCCGACGTCGGGCGGTCCAGGCCCGCGACCATGCTGAGCAAGGTCGACTTGCCGCACCCCGAGGGCCCCATCACCGCGACCGCCTCCCCGGCACGGATCTCCAGGCAGACGCCGTCCAGGGCCTTCGCGTCGCCGTACTCCTTGTGGACGTCGTCCAGCCGCACGACGGTCTGTGGGGAGCTGTCCAGATCAGTAGTCATGGCATGAACCTAGAAGCCCCGGTACGCAGGCGACGTCCCTCCCCGGATGTAACCGGCCCCGCGGGTCATCCCGGGGATGTAGGGGCCGTGATCCGGAGCATGAGATCCCGGAGCGTCCGGAGCGTTGGGATCCGGAGCAGCGCCGGGACCGCCTCGGGTCCTCGGGCCTGTTCATCGACTCTCCGTGGCCCCTCCCGAGGGACCCACCTCGGCCAGGGGCCGGGTGAGCGCGACGATGGCCGCGTCATCGCCGAGATCACCGCCGGTGTGTCGGAGCAGGTCCTGGTGGATACGGTCGACGAGAACCTGCGGGTCGGCCTCGTTCCAGGAGGCCACCTGGTCGGCCAGCGGATAGAAGCCCCCGCCCCGGTCCCGGGCCTCGACGACACCGTCGGTGTACAGCAGGAGCAGATCACCTGGCACGAAACGGAACGTCTCGACCACATACTCACTCTCCGACGCGGCGCTCAGACCCAGGGGCGGCGCGGGCTCGTCGACCTCCAGCGTCCGTACCGTGCCGTTACGCAGCAACAGTGGCGGGGGATGCCCGCAGTCCACCAGATCCACCCGCGGGCGGTCGTCGTGGATGTCCAGGATCAGCGCGGTCACGAAGGACTCCGCGGCGTCATCGTCCACCTCGGCGCGGTGGACGATGTTCCAGTGGGTGAAATTCGCCAGGTGTGCCGCGATGGCGGGCAGCGAAAGGTTCCGGTACGCGGACCCGCGGAAGGCGGCGACCAGGCCCGCGGCGTCCTCGACCGCGGACAGGCCCTTGCCGCGGACATCCCCGATCACCAGTCGGACCGCGCCCGCGACGGAGACCACGGCATACAGATCCCCGCCGATCTGCGCGTCCTCCTCGGCCGAGACATACACGGAGGCGATCAGCAGCGGTCCGATCCGCCGGGGAAGAGGCCGTAGGAGAAGCTTCTGTGCCGCGACGGCCACCGACCGTACCCGGTGCATCTGCCGCTGGCGCCGGTCCAGTACGAAACGGAAGAGCGTGACGAAGACAGAGATCAGGATCAGAGCGGCGGTCTGCGCCTGATGGTTCGCGGTCATCAGGGGGTCCTGCGAGTATTGGATCAGGATCTGGGCCCCCACCGCGAGGGCCCCGACGGCGGCGGTGAGACCGGGGCCGCCGAACGAAGCCGTGATCGCCGGCGCCGCCACCAGGAACGGATCGAGATGGATCTTCTGTGGAGTGCGGATATCGACCAGGGTGATCACCAGGATGATCGCGACAGGCACGGCGACCAGTCCGTTACCGGGCCGCCGTGACCCGCCGAAGCGGCCCAGAAAATGCCGCATATCCATGCCTCCTGCATACACCTCCTCCCGCGGCCCCGCCCGTTCGCGCGGCAGGAGACTTCCACTCGCCCACCGGTGGCGTCGATCCTCAGGTCATCGCGGGGCCTGTCCACGGGGGCGTGCCCGCCCGCATAATGCGGCGATGAGTAACAACCATGTCGTTCTCAGCCGCGGATTACCGATCGAGGAGCGCGTCAGACAGCTCGCCGGGGCATGGCTCCGCGACGATCGTGGCGGCGACCAACTGCTGACCGGCAAGGCGTTCTTCGCCGTTGACCGGCGCCGACCGGACCCCCACGGGGTGAGACCCGGATGGCTCAGCCTGGTCAGGTCGGGACTCACCAGCCCTGGACGCGAAGTCCGGGCCTCCCCGTACATTCCTGGGATTGCGGCAGAAGCACCGGGGCGTACAGTCCGGACCAGGTGAACACCACCGCGCGAAGGAGCAGGCGGATGGGCGTGAAACGGTGGCTCGGCGCATGGCCCGTATACCGGCAGCTCACGGGCACGGACCCGCTGGGGCGGGGTAAGGCCGCCGAGTCCGGACGCTCCGCCGGTCTCACGCCCCGGACGGCGAGCGCCGACCGCGTGGCGGACTCGATCTGCCCGTACTGCGCGGTGGGCTGCGCGCAGCGCGTCTACGTCAAGGACGAGCGGGTCATCCAGATCGAGGGCAACCCGGACAGCCCGATCTCGCGCGGTCGCCTGTGCCCGAAGGGCTCGGCCAGCAAGCAACTGGTCACCGGTCCGCAGCGTGAGCGGAAGGTGCGTTACCGGCCGCCCTACGGAACCGAGTGGCAGGACCTGGACCTGGACACGGCCATGGACATGGTGGCCGACCGGGTACTGGACGCGCGGCGCAGGGGCTGGCAGGACACCGACGGGGCCGGGAAGACGCTACGGCGCACCATGGGCATCGCCAGCCTCGGCGGCGCCACGCTGGACAACGAGGAAAACTACCTGATCAAGAAGTTGTTCACGGCCCTGGGAGCACTACAGGTCGAGAACCAGGCGCGTATTTGACACTCCGCGACGGTTCCCGGTCTGGGAGCCTCGTTCGGGCGCGGCGGCGCGACCGATTACCAGCAGGACCTGGCCAACTCCGACTGCGTCATCATCATGGGCTCGAACATGGCCGAAGCCCATCCGGTCGGGTTCCAGTGGGTGATGGAGGCCAAGGCCCGCGGCGCCCGGGTCATCCACATCGACCCGCGGTTCACCCGTACCAGCGCTCTGGCGGACCAGTACGTCACGCTGCGGGCCGGTACGGACATGGCCTTCCTCGGCGGCGTGATCCATTACATCCTCTCCAACGGCCTGGACTTCCGGGAGTACGTGCGGTCGTACACCAACGCGCCGTTCCTGCTGAGCGAGCGGTACCAGGACACCGAGGACCTGGACGGGCTGTTCAGCGGGTACGACCCGCACACCGCCTCGTACGACTCGTCGAGCTGGCTGTACGAGAGCACCGAGGCGGCGCGGGGACCTGACCACGCAGCGCGCCCCGACCGACAGGAACACGAGAAGGAGCAGTCCGCGCCGTACCAGCACGGCGCCGGCGGTCCGGCCGTCGAAGGGGCCGCCGGCGAGATCGCGTCCGACCTCACCCTGGAGCACCCCCGCTGCGTGTTCCAGGTGCTCAAGCGGCACTTCTCCCGCTACACCCCCGAGATGGTCGAGCGGATCTGCGGGGTACCCCAAGAGCTGTTCCTGGGAGTGTGCCGCGACTGGACGGCGAACTCCGGCCGGGAGCGCACCACCGCGCTGGTGTACAGCGTCGGCTGGACCCAGCACTCAGTCGGCGCCCAGTACATCCGGGCCGGGTCGATCATCCAGCTGCTGCTGGGCAACATCGGCCGTCCCGGCGGCGGGATCTTCGCGCTGCGCGGCCACGCCAGCATCCAGGGGTCCACGGACATCCCGACCCTGTTCAACCTGCTGCCCGGCTATCTGCCCATGCCGGACGTCGGCCACGGGAATCTGGCAGCCTATCTGGACACCGTCCGCCCCCGCGACCAGAAGGGATTCTGGGGCAATGCCGACGCCTATATGATCTCGCTGCTCAAGGAGTACTGGGGCGACGCGGCGACGGCGGAGAACGACTACTGCTTCGACTATCTGCCGCGGATCAACGGCGACCACGGCACGTACCGCACCGCGATGGACATGATCGACGGGAAGGTCTTCGGCTACTTCCTGCTCGGCCAGAACCCCGCCGTCGGCTCGGCCCACGGCCGGCTCCAGCGCCGGGGCATGGCCAACCTCGACTGGCTGGTCGTCCGCGACCTCGCCATGATCGAGAGCGCCACGTTCTGGAAGGACGCCCCCGAGATCGAGACCGGTGAGATCGTCACCGAGCGCTGCCGCACGGAGGTGTTCTTCTTCCCCGCGGCCTCGCACGTGGAGAAGTCCGGCAGCTTCACCCAGACCCAGCGGATGCTGCAATGGCGGGACCAGGCCGTCGAGCCTGCCGGTGACCAGCGGTCGGAGCTGTGGTTCTTCTACCAGCTCGGCCGGCGGGTCAAGGAGAAGCTGGCCGGCTCGGCCGACGAGCGGGACCGCCCCGTCCTCGATCTGGCCTGGGACTACCTGACCGAGGGCGACGAGCCGTCCGCCGCGGACGTGCTGCGCCATATCAACGGGATCGACCTGCGCACCGGGCGGACGGTCAGCGGTTACCCCGACCTCAAGGCCGACGGCAGCACAGCCTGTGGCTGCTGGATCTACAGCGGGGTGTACGCCGACGAAGTCAACCAGGCCCGGCGCCGGAAGTCCCGGTTCGAGCAGGGACCGTACGACGCGGAGTGGGGCTGGACCTGGCCGATGAACCGGCGCGTGCTCTACAACCGCGCCTCCGCGGACCCGAAGGGCAGGCCCTGGAGCGAACGGAAGGCCCTCGTCTGGTGGGACGAGCGGCGAGGTGAGTGGACCGGGCACGACACACCGGACTTCGAGAAGGGCAAGCCGCCCGAATACCGGCCGCCCGAGGGGGCGACGGGGACCGAGGCGCTGCGCGGCGACGACGCGTTCATCATGATGTCCGACGGGAAGGCGTGGCTGTTCGCCCCGGCCGGACTGGCGGACGGCCCGCTGCCCACCCATTACGAGCCGCACGAGTCGCCCACGCGCAACCTCCTCTACGGTCAGCAGGGCAACCCCGTGCGGAAGGTGTACGGCCGTCTTGACAACCCGTCCAACCCCGCTCCGCCCGAGGCCCACAGCGAGGTGTTCCCCTATGTCTTCACCGCGGCGCGGCTCACCGAACACCACACCGCGGGCGGCATGAGCCGACAGCTCCCGTATCTGTCGGAGCTTCAGCCGGAGCTGTTCGTGGAGGTGTCCCCGGAACTGGCGGCCGAACGCGGCCTGCGCCATCTGGACTGGGGACATGTGATCACCAGCAGGACCGCGGTGGAGGCCCGGGTCGTCGTCACCGACCGGATGGCGCCGCTGCGGATCGACGGCCGGATCGTCCACCAGGTCTGGATGCCCTACCACTGGGGGCAGAGCGGACTGACCACCGGGGACGTGGTCAACGACCTGATCGGCGTGGTCGTCGAGCCGAATGTGTTCATCCAGGAGAGCAAGGTGCTGACCTGCGATGTCCGGCCCGGCCGCCGACCGCGGGGTCCGGCCTTGCTGGAGTACGTCGAGGGCTACCGCGGCCGGGCGGGGATCACGCCGGAGACCGGCACCCGCATCGTGACGGTCGGCGACGGCCCCAGACCGCCCCACACCGAACCGGGCCCATCGGAGGGACCAGCATGACGCACGAGCACAGCTTGTACGGGCTGCTCGCGGATCCCGCGGCGGACGCCGGCCACCGCGACCACCCGCCCCGGGTGGGCTTCTTCACCGACACCTCCGTCTGCATCGGCTGCAAGGCGTGCGAGGTGGCCTGCAAGGAATGGAACAACGTGCCCGAGGACGGCCTCGACCTGCTGGGCATGTCGTTCGACAACACCGGCATGCTCGGCGCGAGTTCCTGGCGGCATGTCGCCTTCATCGAGCAGGAACGCCCGCTGGGCCGACAGGACGCGGGCCTGGCCGCCCTTCCCACCGGCGCCTCCAGCACCGACGCCGCGCAGGCCCTGGTGGCCGACGCTCTCACGCATGCCGAACGAGGCGGTGCTGATCTGGGCACCGCCCCGGTCCACCTCGGGTTCCCCTCCTTCGAACTGCCCGGCGCCGGCACGGGCGCGGAGAGCCGCACGGCCTTCCGCTGGCTGATGTCCTCCGACGTGTGCAAACACTGCACCCACGCCGGATGCCTCGACGTGTGCCCCACCGGGGCCCTGTTCCGCACCGAGTTCGGCACCGTGGTGGTACAGGACGACATCTGCAACGGCTGCGGCTACTGCGTATCGGCCTGCCCCTACGGGGTGATCGACCGGCGGCCCGATGACGGACGGGCCTGGAAATGCACCATGTGCTACGACCGGCTGCGCGGCGATCTGGAACCGGCCTGCGCGAAAGCGTGTCCGACGGACTCCATCCAGTTCGGCCCGCTGGACGAGCTGCGGGAGCGGGCCGACCGGCGGCTGGAGCAGCTGCACGAGGCGGGGGTCGGCGAGGCCAGGCTGTACGGCCGCGACCCCGATGACGGGGTGGGCGGCGACGGCGCGTTCTTCCTGCTGCTGGACGAGCCCGAGGTGTACGGACTGCCGCCCGACCCGGTCGTGCCCACACGTGATCTGCCCGCGATGTGGAAGTACGCGGGCGCGGCCGCCTCGGCCCTGCTGGCCGCCTCGGCCGCCGTCTTCCTGGGCGGAGGCAGGCGATGACCGACAACGAAGGAATCCCGCGGGAGCCGCGCGGCGGCACCGGATCGACCGGCGTCCGGGCGCACACCTCCAGCGCGGGCCCGGACGGCGACGGGAGCCGTGAGCGGTCGGTCGTACCGAGCACGGAGTTCCGCTCCTACTACGGCCGGCCCGTGCTGAAACCACCCGTGTGGGAGTGGAAGATCCCGGCGTACCTGTTCACCGGCGGGCTGGCGGCCAGTTCGGCCCTGCTCGGCGCGGGTGCCGATCTGACCGGGCGCCCGGCACTGCGCCGGGCGAGTCGGCTGGGCAGCTTCGGCGCCCTGGCCGCGAGCACGTATCTGCTGGTCGCGGACCTGGGCCGGCCCGAGCGGTTCCTTCACATGCTGCGGGTCGCCAAGCCGACCTCCCCGATGTCCGTCGGTACCTGGATCCTGGTGGCCTTCGGCCCCGGCAGCGCCTTGGCGGCCACGGCCGAGCTGCTGCCCGCGTCCCTGCGCGCCACCTTGCCCGGCCGGCTGCTGCGGATGGCCGCGCGCCCGGCGGGGTTGTCCGCGGCGGTCTTCGCCCCCGGGCTCGCCTCCTACACGGCGGTGCTGCTCTCCCAGACGGCCGTGCCGGCCTGGCACGAGGCGCGCCGGGAAATGCCGTTCGTGTTCACCGGGTCCGCGGCGGCCAGTGGGGGCGGCCTCGGGATGCTGCTCGCGCCGGTGGCCGAGGCGGGTCCCGCCCGCCGGCTCGGCGCGGCCGGGGCGGCGGCGGAACTCGTCGCGTCCCGGCTGATCGAGCACCGGCCAGGACTGGTGACCACGGCGTACACCACCGGGCGGGCCCACCGGCTGCGCCGGGCGTCGGAGTACCTCACGCTGGGCGGAGCGCTCGCCGCGCTGACCGTCGCCCGGCGCAGCCGCCCGGCCGCGGCCGCCGCCGGACTGGCCCTGCTCGCCGGCAGCGTCCTGCAGCGCTTCGGCACGTTCGAGGCGGGCGTCGTGTCCACGAAGGACCCCGCCTATGTCGTGGTGCCGCAGCGTGAACGCCTGCGGGCGCGAGACGCCGAGCGACACGGGCCATGACCTCGCGGGGGTACGGTCACCGGCCCTGACGGTGACCGTACGGGACGCCTTGCCCGCGCGGACTGACGCCGGATCAGCGGACGGCCAACCGGTGTTCGCCCGCCGGGACGAGTTCCCCGATGACCGGTGCCCCGGGCACCTCCCCGGCCACCAGCAGTCCGCCGGAAGTCTGGGCGTCCGCCAGCAACAGCCGGGTCAGCTCGTCCGTACCGCCGAAGTCGGTGTCCGGAGCGACCCAGGCGAGGTTGCGGCGGGTGCCGCCGCTGACGTATCCGTCCCTGGCGGCCTCCCTCGCCCCGTCGAGGACGGGGACCGCCGAGGCGTGGACCACGGCGGTCACTCCTGAGGCACGCGCCAGCTTGAACAGATGCCCGAGCAGGCCGAACCCGGTGACATCGGTCGCGCAGACCGCCGACCCCGCCAGAGCGGCTTCCGCCGCCTCGCGGTTGAGCGTCACCATGGTCCGTACGGCCTCGGGGAAGACCTCGCCGGTGGCCTTGTGCCGGTTGTTGAGGACGCCGAGGCCCAGCGGCTTGGTCAGCGACAGCGGCATCCCCGGTCGCCCACAGTCGTTGCGCAGCAGACGCGTGGGATCGGCGATACCGGTGACCGCCATGCCGTACTTGGGTTCCGGGTCGTCCACGCTGTGGCCGCCCGCCACATGGCAGCCCGCCTCGGCCGCGATGTCCAGCCCGCCGCGCAGCACCTCCCGGGCCAGCGCGAGAGGGAGAACGTCCCGGGGCCACGCCAGCAGGTTCACGGCGACCAACGGCGAGCCACCCATGGCGTAGACGTCGGACAGCGCGTTGGCGGCGGCGATCCGGCCCCAGTCGTAGGGGTCGTCGACCACCGGGGTGAAGAAGTCGGCGGTGGCGACGACGGCCTGTGCGCCGGCACCACCGGGCAGCCGCACCACGGCGGCGTCGTCCCCGCTGTCCAGGCCGACGAGAAGGTCCGCGGCCCGGCCCGCGAGCGGCGTGCGGCCGGTCAGCCCGGCGACGACCTCCTCCAGCTCGCCCGGGGGGATCTTGCAGGCGCAGCCGCCGCCATGGGCGTACTGGGTCAGCCGGACGCTGTCCCGCCGGGTCGCCGTCGTCATCACGATTCCCTTCTCACGCCGGCTTCCGCGCCGGCTCTCACATCGGTGCTCAGGGCGGCCTCGTACCGCGGCCGGTACGGGATCGCGCTCGCAGCGCGGCGCGTTGACACCCGCACGACCGGGAGATTCGATGGGCCCCTGGTCGGGCCGTGCGGCTGAAGGTCCGGCAGGGAGGCGTAGAGGTGCCTGGTGGCCCTCCCGGTCTTCAAAACCGAGGTGCCCGAGCAACTCGGGCAGGCGGGTTCGATTCCCGTCCGTCTCCGCTCAGTGGCTGTGCCGTCATGCGCGGGAGCACGGGCCGGCGCGCCTCCGGCGGTGTCAGCCCGCATCGGTCGGGCCCCTCCCGTCCCGGGGACCGCCCGCCGCGCAGCGGCGCAGGGCGCCGTCCAGGCGGACCGTGTAGTTCCGCCGGTCGAGGTGTTCCAGCAGGGGGATGACGACGCGGCGGGTGGTGTCCAGGGCCCGGCGCGCCTGGCTCGCGGTGAACGGCTGCTCCAGCCGGGAGAGTTCCGTCGCGGCCTGCGCGTCCGCGCCCGGCAGCAGCACGATGCCGTCTCCGATACGCAGCAGGGCCCCCGTCGCTGCGGCCGCCGCGAGCATACGGGACGTCAGACCGAGCCGCTCCAGCCGCTCGGCCTCGGGGGCGCGGAACGGAGCTCGGGCCAAGTCGGCGCGTACCGCCTCGACAGCGGCCTGGACCGGCGGCGGAAGCGCGGGACGGACCCGGTCGCCGTAGAGCCGGCCGTCGCGCTGCCGTACCCCGGGGTCGGCCGCCACCAGCGCCTCGACGAGGCAGCGCTCCGGCAGGCCGAGCGTCTGACGGGCCGCCTCCAACGGGAGGCCGGGCTCCAGAGGATGGTGGACGGCGTGCTCCTCGACGGCCTTTCTGAGCCTGTCGCGCAGGCCGGCCCAGTGGACGGGGTCGGCCAGCCACTCTCCGGCGACCGGTTCTGACGGTGGACGCACGCCCATGGCGACCAGTTCCGTGCGGCGCACCAAGGCCCGGCGGCGCAGCTCCACGGCTCCGTCCGGCGGTCCGGTCACCGCATGGAGTTCACGGGCCCGGGCGGCGGCGGAGCCGCGCCGGGTGAGCGACGGCGGGCGGACGTCCAGCACGGTGACCCCGGCCGGGACGTGGTGCCGCCCGGGGTCGCGCAGCAACGCGATGTCGCCGATCCGGAGCGGCAGAGGTCCTGCGAGCCTCAGCCGGGCGGTGTCCTCGCCCAGCGGACGGAACGTCACCGGGACGGCCGCGGAGCCGATATGCAGGGTCAGCCGCCGTGGCAGATCGCGGGGGAGAGCGCCGTTGAGCCGTACGTCCACCGTGTCGGTGGTGAGCCATCGTCCCGGGGTGAGCAGCGCGTCCCCGCGGTGCGACGCCCCGGCTCCGGGCCCGTGCAGATTGACCGCCACCCGGGCGACCGCGCTCACCTCCTGCCGGGGCTCCTTGAGCGTCTCCAGGCCCCGTACCCGCAACGGCCTGCCGTCCCGTGCGAGTTCGAGGTGATCGCCCACCCGGATCGAGCCCGCGCCGAGCGTGCCGGTGACGACCGTGCCCCGGCCGCGCACGGTGAAGACGCGGTCGACCCACAGCCGTACGTCCGCGTCGGGATCGGGAGCGGGGAGCGAGCGGACCAGTCGGGTCAGGGCCGTACGCAGCTCGTCCAGACCGGCGCCGGTCACCGAGCTCAGGGCCACGGACGCCACGGCTCCCAGCGAGGACTTCGCGATCCGGGCGAGCGCCTCCTCCCGCGTGGCCGCCGGGTCCGCCAGATCGCTGCGGGAGACGGCGAGCACCCCGTGGCGCACGCCGAGCGCGTCCAGGACCGCCAGGTGCTCCTCCGACTGCGGTTGCCAGCCCTGGTCGGCGGCGACCACGAACAGCACGGCGGGGACCGGCCCCACACCGGCGAGCATGTTGCCCACCAGCCGCTCGTGTCCCGGCACGTCGACGAAGGCCAGTTCCCCGGCGCCCGGCAGCCGGGTCCATACGAACCCCAGGTCCAGGGTCATTCCCCGGCGCCGCTCCTCCGCCCACCGGTCGGGCTCCATCCCGGTCAGGGCCCGCAGCAGGGCGGACTTTCCGTGGTCGACATGTCCGGCGGTGGCGACGACACGCACGCGCCGTCACCTCCCCCGCGGGCCGTGGCCGCCGGGCGGTACGGGGCACGCCTGCCGTACGGCGCCCGCCAGCGCGGGGTCCGCCGCCTCCGGGACCGCTCGAAGGTCCAACAGGTACCGTCCGCACTCCACCCTGCCCATCACCGCGGGCACCGCTTGGCGCAGCGGGCCCGCGCAGTGCGCGGGCAGCGACACCGCCGCGCTCGGCAATGTGACACCGGGTGCGCCGCCGCCGCCGATCACCGCCTCGCTGTCGACCGCCCGGCTGTCCAGACCGTGCCGGCGCAGCTCCGCCGCGAGCCGTTCGGCACGCTCCCGAAGCCGTCCACGGTCCATGTGAAGCGCGGTGTGGACCGGGGTCGCGGGGCCCCGCAGGGTCGCTTCCAGAGCGGCGAGGGTCAGCTTGTCCACGCGCAGCGCACGGGCGAGGGGATGGCGGGCGAGCCGCCGCACGAGGTCGGCGCGTCCCAGCAGGAGGCCGCACTGCGGACCGCCCAGCAGTTTGTCGCCGCTGGCGGTCACCAGGGAGGCACCGGCGCGCAGCCAGGTGGTCGCGTCCGGCTCGTCGGGAAGCGCCGGTTCGGGGGCCAGCAGCCCGGAGCCGATGTCCGCGACCACGGGCACCCCCAGCCCGCTCAGGCCGGCGACGTCGACATCGCGGGTGAAGCCGGTGATACGGAAGTTGGAGGGGTGGACCTTGAGGATGAACCCGGTCCCGGGTCCCACGGCCGAGGCGTAGTCCGCGAGGGCGGTGCGGTTGGTCGTGCCGACTTCCCGGAGCCGGGCGCCGGTTGACACCAGCAGGTCAGGAAGGCGGAAGCCGTTCCCGATCTCCACCATCTCGCCCCGGCTGACGACGATGTCCCGGCCCTTCGCCAGCGCGGTCGCCGCCAGCACCAGCGCCGCCGCTCCGTTGTTGACCACCTGGGCGGCTTCCGCGGCCGGCACCTGCTGGAGCAGTGCCTCGATCGCCGACCCGCCGCGCCGGGACCGTACGCCCGTGACCAGGTCGAGTTCGACGTCCGTGGTGCCGCTGGCGGCGAGCAGGGCCTCACACGCCGCCGCGGACAGGGGTGCCCGGCCCAGGTTGGTGTGGAGCAGCACTCCGGTCGCGTTGATCACCGGCCGGAGCCCGGACGCGGTGGCGGGCAGCGCGGCCACCGCCAGCTCGGTGACCTCCGAGGGAGGGATCTCACCGGCCCGGGCCCGCTTCTGTACGCCGACCACCACCGCCTTCACCAGCTTCCGTCCCAGCCGGTCCGTCGCGGCGGCCAAACGGGGATCGGAGAGTACGGCGTCGGTCGGCGACAGAGAACGGCGTGCGTCGTCAGGCATGGTGGGAATGTGGTCGCCTTCCGTCTCCTGCGCCCCTACGGTCCGGCACGGCCGGAAGGAGAGCGGGGCCGGCCCCTGGTTTCCGGCCGGGGTCAGCGTACGGTCGGCGCGAGGCCCGGCGACGGAGCCACACCGGGGTGCGGCACGGGCGCGTGAGGCCAGCGGATCCGGGTTGTGGAAGTCCGGCGGATAGTGCGAGACAACCCGCACTCCTCGGGGGCGCCACTTCGACGGCGAACCGTCTGATCGAGGCGGCGTCGGCGAGGTCGCACGCGAAGGCGCGCACCCTCTCATGGCCGAGGTCACGTATCTCGTCCGCCACGCGTCGCGACGCCTCCAGACCTCGGGAGGACACGAAGACCTCACCAGGGAGACCTTCGAACGAGGACTTCCGGGGGGGGGGAGAGGAAGACGTGGGTCACACGCGTCCATGTCACAGGGGGCCGGGCTACCTCGTCCCAGGGGGTGTAGCCACTAAGACCGCGGAGGAGCACATCATGGACGCGCGACTGAACTACTTCACCAGCCCGACCGCCGGAAAGGCCCTCAAGCACTTCATGTCGGCGGGCAAGTCGCTCAAGGAATCGCCGCTGCCGGCCGTGACGCAGGAGCTGGTGGCGCTGCGCGTGAGCCAGATCAACGGCTGCGCCGTCTGCCTCGACATGCACACCAAGGAGGCCGCCGCCGCCGGTGAGACCTCCGGGCGGCTGAACCTGGTCGCGGCGTGGCGGGAGGCCACGGTCTTCACCGAGGCCGAGCGTGCCGCGCTGGAGCTGGCGGAAGAGGGAACCCGTGTCGCGGACGCGGCCCGTGGGGTCAGCGACGAGGTGTGGGCGTACGCCGCCGAGCACTACGACGAGGAGCAGCTCACCGCCCTGGTGGTCCTGGTCTCCTTCATGAACGCGGTGAACCGGCTGAATATCATCACCCAGCAGCCGGCCGGCGACTACGAGGCCGGGCAGTTCCACTGAGCGGTGGAGGGAAGATGTCGGGGGTCGGCGTGAGCAAGGTCGAGGAGTTCGAGGAGCTGCGGCCGCTGCTGTTCTCGATCGCCTACCGGATTCTGAGCAGTGTGGGCGAGGCCGAGGACGCGGTGCAGGAGACCTGGCTGCGCTACGACGCCTCGGTCACCCGGCCCGTGTCCACCAAGGCGTTTCTGTCCACCACGGTGACACGGATCTCGATCGACGTGCTGCGCTCCGCGCGGGTGCGGCGCGAGGAGTACGTGGGCCCCTGGCTTCCCGAGCCGCTGCTCAGCGATCCGTATCAGGATCCGGCGCGTTCGGCGGAGCTGGCCGACTCGGTGTCCATGGCGGCGCTGCTGCTCCTGGAGCGCCTCAGCCCACTGGAACGCTCGGTGTTCGTGCTGCGAGAGGTGTTCGCCTTCGGGTTCGACGAGGTCGCCTCGGCGGTGGGGCGTTCGGAGGCGGCGTGCCGGCAGCTGCTGGTACGGGCGCGGCGGCACATGGAAGCGGGCCGGCCGCGGTTCGAAGCGGACCGGCGGGAGCGGCAGGAGCTGGCGACGCGGTTCTTCGACGCGCTGAGGAGCGGCGACGTGGGCGGGCTGCGGAATCTGCTGGCCGCCGACGTGTCGATGGTCGGGGACGGTGGCGGCAAGGCCCCGCAGCTGGCCAGGGCCGTCATGGGCGCGGAGCAGGTGGCCCGCTTGCTGGGCACGGTCTTCCCCTTGATGAGCCGAGTCGATGTGACGTTCGAGCCGCGTGAGGTCAACGGCCAGCCCGGGGCGATCTTCCGAGACCGGGACGGCAAGGTGCTCCACACCCTGGCCCTTGATGTGCTCGGCGGACGGATTCACACCATCCGCGCGGTGATCAATCCCGACAAGCTCGGCCATATCGGGCCGGTCGCCGACGCCTGGGCCATCGACCAAGAGGTGAAGCGGGCCCGCCGACAGGCGGACTGACCTCGGAGTGACGACCCGCCCCATCGTGATTGCGTACGCGCCGGCCCCGTTCGGCGGCGCCGTCCGCCAGGGTCGGGGGCGGCAGCGGGCAGAGCCCGTTCACCGCGGTTGGGTGAAGTACGGGTGAGATGTGCCCCCGCTCGGGCGCGAAGTCCCCGAGACGTCCCACAGCTGCCGCCGCTTCCTTCCGAGCCGGCGTTGTGCCTGCTCGGGAAGGAGGCGGCGGCCTTGGCCGATCAGATGTCGCGGAAGATCTCGATCTGCGCGCCCACCGAGTTCAGACGCTCCGCCAGATCCTCGTAACCGCGGTTGATGACATAGACATTGCGGAGTACGGACGTACCCTCTGCCGCCATCATCGCCAGCAGCACGACCACGGCGGGCCGCAGCGCCGGCGGGCACATCATCTCGGCCGCGCGCCAGCGGGTCGGGCCCTCGACCAGGACGCGGTGGGGGTCGAGGAGTTGGAGCCGGCCGCCGAGGCGGTTGAGGTCCGTGAGGTAGATGGCGCGGTTGTCGTAGACCCAGTCGTGGATCAGGGTCTGTCCCTGGGCCACCGCCGCGATGGCCGCGAAAAACGGCACATTGTCGATGTTCAGCCCGGGGAACGGCATCGGGTGGATCTTGTCGATCGGCGCTTCCAGCTTGGACGGCCGTACGGTCAGATCCACCAGCCGGGTACGGCCGTTGTCGGCGGAGTACTCGGTGGTGCGGTCGTGGTCGAGCCCCATCTCCTCCAGCACCGCGAGCTCGATCTCCAGAAACTCGATCGGGACCCGGCGGATCGTCAGCTGGGACTCGGTGACCACGGCGGCGGCGATCAGGCTCATCGCCTCGACCGGGTCCTCGGAGGGGGAGTAGTCGACGTCCACATCGATGGACGGCACGCCGTGCACGGTCAGGGTGGTCGAGCCGATGCCGTCGACCCGGACGCCCAGCGCTTCGAGGAAGAAGCACAGGTCCTGGACCATGTAGTTCGACGAGGCGTTGCGGATGACGGTGGTGCCGTCATGGCGGGCGGCGGCCAGCAGGGCGTTCTCGGTGACGGTGTCCCCGCGCTCGGTCAGCACGATCGGGCGGTCGGGCGAGATCGTGTGGTCCACCTGGGCGTGGTAGAGGCCCTCGGTCGCGGCGATGTCCAGACCGAACCGGCGCAGCGCGATCATATGCGGCTCGATCGTGCGCGTACCGAGGTCGCAGCCGCCCGCGTACGGCAGCCGGAAGGTGTCCATCCGGTGCAGCAGCGGGCCGAGGAACATGATGATGGAGCGGGTACGACGGGCGGCCTCCGCGTCGATCGCCTCCATGTCCAGTTCGGCGGGCGGCACGATCTCCAGGTCCACGCCGTCGTTGATCCAGCGGGTCCGTACGCCGATGGAGTTGAGCACCTCCAGGAGCCGGAACACCTCCTCGATGCGCGCGACCCGGCGCAGCACCGTGCGCCCCTTGTTGAGCAGAGAGCCGCAGAGCAGTGCCACACACGCGTTCTTGCTCGTCTTGACGTCGATGGAGCCGGAGAGCCGGCGTCCGCCGACCACTCGCAGATGCATGGGCCCGGCATAGCCGAGCGACACGATCTCACTGTCGAGCGCCTCACCGATGCGCGCGATCATCTCAAGGCTGATGTTCTGGTTGCCGCGCTCGATGCGGTTCACGGCGCTCTGGCTGGTGGCCAGAGCTTCGGCAAGCTGACTCTGTGTCCAGCCACGATGCTGTCGGGCGTCACGGATGAGCTTGCCGATGCGTACGAGGTAGTCGTCTGCCATAGGGGAAGATTATCTCAGGTGTGAGATAAGCGCCCGGCGGGGTGCGCTGTCGGGGTGACGGCCACCCGGGGGGATTCCCGAGGGCGGCACTCGCGTGCCGATCCGGGGGACGGTCCGAGGGCGGCCACCCACGCTCCGATCGTGGGAGCCGGGGGCCGCCCCGGCAACCGTAGCGCCGCCGTACGGGTCAGGGCGGCTGACGTACCATCAGGCGCGCTGGAGTCCCGGCCGTCCCGCCTCGGTGAGATAGGAGATACGGGTCGACACGGGCGCGCCGGGCCGGGTGACGTAGGGGAGCACCTTGAAGTCGGCGCGGCAGTACTGCCGTGTGGCCGTGCAGCGGACATAGCCGCGCTGGTAGTTGGTGAACTCGATATGCGAGTTGGCCGCGAGCAGGCTCGCCCCGGAGGGGTCGAGGTCCATGCCGTCCATCTTGGTGGAGACGGAGGTGCCGACGAATTCGACGCCGACCGTGGGGGAGTCCGGGTCGTCGAAGTTCCGCTTGAGGTTGGCGGCGAGATGGCGGTGCATATCGCCGGTGAGCACCACGGGGTTGCTCACCCGACGTGCGGCGATCTGGTCGAACAGCCGCTGCCGCGAGGACGCGTAGCCGTCCCAGAAGTCCATCACGAACGACTGGCCGGGGCCGGGGTCGGTGTCGACCTGGTTCATGGGGATCTGCTGGGGGATGAAGTTCCAGGTCGTCCCGGAGCGGCCGAGGCTGTTGTAGAGCCAGCTCTCCTGCTCGGCGCCGAGGATGCTGCGGTCCGGGTCGAGGCGCTCCTCGCAGCCGCTCTTCGTACCGTCACCGCAGGGCTGGTCGTCACGGAACAGCCGGGTGTCAAGGATATGGAACGAGGCCATCCGCCCGTAGCCCAGCTTGCGGTACAGCCGGGCCTCGAAGCCCCTCGGCTTGTTGGGCAGGCGCAGCGGCAGATGTTCGTAGTACGCCTGGAACGCGGCGGCGGCGCGCAGGCGGAAGACCGCCGGGTCCTGGTCGGGTTCGTTGTCGAGCTTGGAGTGGTCGCCCGCCCAGTTGTCCTCCACCTCGTGGTCGTCCCAGACGACGGCGAACGGGTGGGCCTGGTGGGCGGCGATCAGGTCCTGGTCGAAGCGGTGCAGCGCGTGCCGGTTGCGGTACTGGGCGAGGTCCATCGGCTCGGGACGCAGCTCGGCGGCGACGGGGACCTGGCGTACGCCGCCCATCGCGTCGATGGGGTTCTCGTAGATGTAGTCACCGAGATGCAGGATGAGATCGATGTCCTCCTGCGCGAGATGGCGATAGGCGGTGTAGAAGCCCTCGAACCACGCCTGGCAGGAGACGAAGGCGAAGTTCAGCTCCTTGGGCCGGCTGTACGGCGAGGGCGCGGTACGGGTGCGGCCGACGGGGCTGATCACGCCACCGGCGCTGAACCGGTAGTAGTACTGCCGACCGGACTGAAGGCCCGTCAGTTCGACATGCACGGAGTGGGCGAGCTCCGCCACCGCCCTGGTCCGTCCCCGGCGTACGACACGCCGGAAGCGTTCGTCCTCGGCGACCTCCCACAGGACCGTGACCGAGTGGGGAGGCATGCCGCCGTGGCCATCGGGGGCGAGGGGGTGAGGCGCGAGGCGGGTCCACAGGACGAATCCGTCCGGCCAGGGGTCGCCGGACGCGACCCCCAGGGTGAAGGGGTCCTCAGTGAATCGCTCGGCGGCTCGGGCCCGGCCGGCCGACAGGTTGCCGGCGGCGAACGCCAACGCGAGCGTTCCCGAGGCGCCGAGCATCGCGCGTCGCCCCAACCCTCTGGATCTGTCGATCCCACTGTTCAGTGGCATGGATGCTGGTCCGTTCCGTCGTGCGGGATCCCGCCCGAGCCGAGGTACTCGAAGGGGTATCGACGCTTGATTTAACGTCCGTTCATGTTGTAATCACACGGTGAATATCACATGAGAATCACGGGGTACAAGAGCACCCGCTGTGGGGGCTACAACGCTTGTCGTAGGCGACTGTAAGCGGCTCCTCAGCGAAGATCGATCGCGGCATGAGATGGCCAACGCGCACCCCGGTAACACTCTTGACACCTCTCGCGAGGGGCTCATAGTCTCCACGCCACAGAATTCACGTTAGATTTCACATTCGAAGATGGTCGTCTTCACGCCGTGCAAGTGACGACGAGCGGACGAACTGACGAACAGTCGACGCTGACGCGCCGCTCCCGGCGCGAAGGAAGGACGTGCTCGTGTCCCTGCGGCCCTACGCCCTGCGATGCGACCACCGAGCCACCCCGCTGGGCATCGACGAGGCCGCGCCCCTGCTCTCCTGGCGGCTCGCGTCCGCGCACCGGGGCGACGCGCCCCTCGCGTACCGCGTGCGGGTCGCCGACCGGGCCGAGGACTTGGACGAGGGGGGCCAACCCCTCTGGGACACCGGCCGGATCGAGGACCCCGACGCGATCGGCGCCGTCTACGCCGGACCCGCGCTGAAGTCCCGTACGCGCTATCACTGGCGGGTCGCCGTCTGGCCGGCCGAGCGGCCGGACCCCAACGGCGCCCGGGCCGGGGCCGGTTCGGCCGCCGCCGAGGCGACGTCCTGGTTCGAGACCGCGTTCCGTACCACGGACGAGTGGCGCGCCTCATGGATCGGCCACGATCCCCGCCCGATCCCGGTGATGGACGCGCCGACCGAGGGCGAACGCGCCCTGGACGACCACGGTCTCGCCCCCTGCCCCACGCTCCGGCGCGCCTTCACCGCCCCGGCCGCCGTCCGCGCCCGGCTCTATGTCACCGCACGCGGTCTGTACGAGGTCCGCCTCAACGGCACCCGGGCCGGCGACGCGGAACTCGCGCCCGGCTGGACCGACTACACCCGTCGTGTGCAGTACCAGACGTACGACGTGACCGAACTGGTCCGCGACGGCGAGAACGTCCTCGCCGCGACCGTCGCCGACGGCTGGTGGAGCGGTTTCGTCGGCTTCGAGCCCCGCAGGGCCGGTGCCCACTACGGCGCGTCCCCGGAGTTTCTGGCGGAGCTCCATATCGACCACGCCGACGGCCGTACCACCACGATCGTCACCGACGAGACCTGGCGTACCCACACCGGCGCGATCCGCCACGCCGATCTGCTCATGGGGGAGTGCCATGATCTGCGGCACGCGGCCGACGGCTGGGAACTGCCCGGCTTCGACGACACGGAGTGGTCACCGGCGCTGATCACGGACACCGACCATCGCCTGCTCGTGGCGTCCGTCGACGAACCGGTACGGGCCACGACCGCCTTGCGCCCCCGCTCGATCACCCGTGTCCCCCGCCAAGAGGGCGAGCGGGGCGAAGGAGAGCGGGGCGACGGCGGACACGACACCCATATCGTCGACTTCGGCCAGAACCTCGCCGGCCGGGTACGGCTCCGCGTCGCCGGACTCGCCGTCGGCGCGCGGGTGGTCGTACGGCACGCCGAGGCGCTGGACGAGACGGGCCGCCTCTACACCGCGAACCTGCGCACCGCCGCCGCCACCGACGTACTGATCGGTGACGGCCGTGAACACCTCGTCTTCGAGCCGCGCTTCACGTACCACGGGTTCCGCTTCGTGGAGATCAGCGGAGTCCCCCGGGTGTACGACTCCGATGTCGTCGCCGTGGCGCTGCACAGCGACACACCATGGTCCGGCGCCTTCGACTGCTCCGACCCCGAGATCCGCCGGCTCCACGACTGTGTGGTCTGGGGACAGCGCTCGAACTTCGTCAGTGTGCCCACGGACTGCCCGCAGCGCGACGAACGGCTCGGCTGGCTCGCCGACGCGCAGGTCTTCCTGCCGACCGCCGCGCTCAACGCCGATGTCGCCGCGTTCTTCACCAAGTGGCTCCGCGACATCGAGGACGCCCGCACCCCCGAGGGCGGCTTCACCAATGTCGCGCCGCGTCTCATCGGCGTCGCGGACGAGGGCGCCCCCGGCTGGGGCGACGCGGGTGTGATCATCCCCTGGCATTTGTACCGCACGTACGACGACCCGCGCTTCCTCGCCCGCGCGCTGCCCGCCATGCGCGCCTGGGTCGATCTGATCCACCGTCACAACCCGGACCTGATCTGGCGCCGGCACGTCGGTCCGCACTTCTCCGACTGGCTCGCCCCCGGGGTCCCGACCCCGCGCGAGGTCATCGCCACCGCCTACTTCGCACACAGCACACGTCTGACCGCGAGCGCCGCCGAGGTGCTGGGGCTCCCGGATGTGGCGCGCGACCGCCATCGGCTGGCCGCCGACATCCGTACCGCCTTCAATGAGCAGTTCGTGACGACCGACAAGAACGCGGAAGGCGACCCCACCGTACGGATCGCCGGCGACACCCAGACCGGCTATCTCGTCGCCCTCGCCTTCGGTCTGCTGCCCGAGGACGCCACCGGCCCCGCCGCCCGGCGGCTCGCCGAGCTCATCGAGACGGCCGGGCCCGCTCTCCAGACCGGCTTCCTCGGTGTCGCGCTCGCCGCGCCCGTGCTGGACGCGTACGGCCGCGCGGATCTGGCCCACGCCCTGCTGCGCCGTACCGACGTGCCGTCCTGGCTGTTCCCGCTGCGCCACGGCGCCACCACCATCTGGGAACGCTGGGACGGCTGGACGCCCGGTACGGGGTTCCGCGCCCCCTCGATGAACTCCTTCAACCACTACGCGCTCGGCTCGATCGGCGAATGGCTCTACCGGGGCGTCGCCGGACTCGACCAGAGCCCGGACTCCACCGGATACCGGCGGCTGCTGATCCGGCCCCGGCCCGGCGAACTCAGCCACGCGAGCGCCGGTTACGAATCGGCCCGTGGCACCGTCACTGTGCGCTGGGAACGCCACGACCACACCATCGGCCTGCGCGTCCAGGTGCCGCCGGGCGCGAGCGCCGAGGTGCATGTGCCCACCGACGACCACGACTCGGTCCGCGAGTCGGGCGCGGTACCGGTGGACGGCGAGCACCTCACGCTCCTCGCGACCATCCCCGCCACCCACACAGACACCGCCACCGACAGCCACATCCGTACAGACACGGACACCGGCACCGTCTCCGGCCACTCGGTCTACCGCGTCGGCTCGGGCGTCTACCGCTTCACCGCGTCGTACCCCTCGCGTCCCACGGGCGGGTACCCGACGGCGCCCGTCGCGAGCGCAGCGCCCCGACGTGCTCCAAGCCCGGCGACGTCGCTCGCCGGATCCCACGAGGAGGACACACCATGACCACGGGTTCCCGCAGCCTGCCAGAGTCTGTCCCGGGCACTTTCAGCCGGCGGGGGTTCCTGCGCGCCGGCGGCGGAGTCGCGGCCCTGGCCGCGCTTCCCCCGCTGCTCACCGCGTGCTCCAGCTCCGGAAGCCCGGGCAAGGTACGTGTTGTCGGCGTCGCCGACCAGCAGAAGCCCATCGAGGAACTGCTCGCGCTCTACCGCAAGAGCCACCCCGATCCCGCCTTCTCCACCTCCTTCGCCCCCACCGACCAGGTGCAGACGGTCGTACGCACTCAGCTGGCCGGCGGCAACGCGCCCGATGTGCATGTGCTGTACCCCGGCAGTGGCAGCGCGATGTCCATGGTCGAGCTGGCCAAGGCCGGACTGCTCACCGACCTCGGCGGACAGGAGTGGACCCGGCGCATCCCCAAGAACTTCGACCCCGCCTACCGCCACGACGGCAAGACCTATCTGTACTCCGCGGGCAGCAGTGTCATCGGCGCCATCTACAACAAGAAAGCCTTCGCCACGGCGGGTGTCGAGCCACCCAGGACCTGGAGCGAACTGCTCGATGTCTGCGCCAAGCTCAAGGCCAAGGGCATAGTGCCCATCGCGCTCGGCGCCCAGACCCCATGGGTCACCCAGCTGATCAGCTACGCGCTGGTTCCCAACGCCGTCTACGCCAAGACCCCCGGCTTCGACGCCGACATGGCCGCCGGCCGCGCGAAGTTCGCCGGCTCCGGCTGGGCCGACGCGATGGGCAAATACCAGGAGCTCCAGCGCAAGGGCTTCTTCAACGACAACCCCAACGGCACCACCTACGAACAGCAGACCTCGCTCGTCGCGAGCGGGAAGGCGGCCATGGCCGTCCAGGTCTCGGCCGTACTCGCCAACTTCCGGCAGGCCACGCCCACCCCGGACGATCTGGGCATGTTCCCCTTCCCCGGCGGTGACAACGCCGCCGAGCTGTGGATTCCGGCGGGCATCGTCGTCGGCCTCGGTGTCGCCGCGCACGCCAAGAACCCGGCCGAGGCGAAGGCGTTCATCGAGTTCCTCGGGCAGCAGCAGAACATCAACCGCTGGGCGACGGCCGTCTCGGCGATCCCCTTCACCCGCGACGCCACCACCGAGATCGACCCCGCCCTCGCCGACTTCCTGCCCATCATCGACGCGAACCGCGCCGTCCCCTTCATGGACCAGAGCTGGCCCAACGCCGAGGTCCAGCCGGCCCACTTCGCCGCCGTGCAGGACCTGCTCGCGGGGAAGACGGATGTCGCGGGAGCGCTGGGGAAGATGGACCAGGCCTACGGGAAAGCGTCGTGAACTCCCTCCCGGACACGGCTACGTCCGACCATGGGCGACCCGGCGTCGCGGACGGCGAGGCGCCCGCGAAGAGCGGCGCTCCCGCTCCGGCGGGACGGACCCGGCGCCATCGCGACGCCACCCTCCCGCCCTGGGCCTTCGTCGTCCCCGCGCTGCTCGTGTACGCCGTCGTCGTCCTCTATCCGAGCCTCGCCGGGGTGGTGTACGCCTTCACCGACTGGTCCGGCGTCGGTGACTTCGCCTTCGTCGGTCTGGACAACTTCCGTACCCTGCTGGACGACGACCGTGCCCTGGAATCCGTCAGCAACACCCTGCTGCTCACCCTCGCGGTGGTCATCGTCCAGAACGGCATCGGCCTGCTGCTCGCGCTCGGTGTGAACGCCAACATCAGATCCCGGTCGCTGCTACGGGTGATCTTCTTCGCGCCCGCCGTCGTCAGCCCCGTCATGGTCGCCTTCCTGTGGAAGTACGTCTACAACCCGGACAACGGCGCGGGGCTCAACGCGATCCTCGGCGCCCTCGGCCTCGGCGGACTGCGTCAGGACTGGCTCGGCAACCCCTCGCTCGCGCTCTGGTCCGTCGCCGCCATGGTCATCTGGCAGTACGCCGGATACTCGATGGTCATCTTCCTCGCCGGCCTCCAGGGCGTACCCGCCGAACTCCACGAGGCCGCCCGTATCGACGGCGCGGGCACCTGGCAGCGCTTCCGCTATGTCACCTGGCCGCTGCTGGCCCCGGCGCTGACCATCAACCTCATGCTGTCGACCATCGGCGGCCTCAAACTCTTCGACCAGGTCTACGCGGCCACCAACGGCGGCCCCGGCACAGCGAGCGAGACGCTCTCGACCGTGCTGTACAAAGAGGCCTTCGTCTTCGGGAAGTTCGGCTACAGCACGGCCGTCGCGCTCGTCCTCGCGCTGTTCGTCGCCGCCGTCTCCCTCGTTCAACTCCGTTATCTGCGCGCCCGGGAGGTCACCGCGTGAGCACCACCGCCACGACTGCCCGCAGCACACCCGGCAAGCGCCGCCCCCGATACGGCGGTTACGGCCTGGAGCTGGTCATGGCCGCCGTCGCCGTGGTGTTCCTGTTCCCGGTGTACGCGCTGGTCACCCTCGCGATGAAGGACCCGGCGCAGATCGCGGACTCGCCCCTGTCACTTCCCGCGCCACCCACCTTCGCCAACTTCGGCAACGCGTGGTCCTCCGCGTCCCTCGGACCCGCCCTGCTCAACAGCACGATCATCACCGTCGTCAGTCTGCTGCTGCTGATCGTCCTCGGCTCCACCGGCGCCTACTACCTCGCACGCCGCGCCCGCGGACTCGGCTACGGGCTCTACATCCTCTTCCTGCTGGGCATCGTGCTGCCGTTCCAGCTCGGCATGATCCCGCTGTACAAACTCGTCGACGACCTCGGCTGGCTCGGCACGTACCACGGCATGGTCCTCTTCTACACGGGCATCCAGCTGCCGTTCACGGTCTTCCTCTACACAGGGTTCATCCGCGCCCTGCCCCAGGACTACGCGCAGGCCGCGCTCATCGACGGCTGCAACCACCGTCAGGCGTTCACCCGTATCGTCTTCCCCCTGCTACGGCCGATCACCGGCACCGTGATCATCCTCAACGCGGTCTTCATCTGGAACGACTTCTTCACCCCGCTGCTGTACCTCGGCGGATCCGGCAAGGAGACCGTCCCCGTGGGCGTGTTCTCGTTCGTGGGCCAGTACGTCTCCGACTACGGCCTCGTGTTCGCCGGTCTGGCGCTGGCCGCCCTGCCGATCCTCGTGGTCTTCCTGCTGCTCCAGCGTTATGTGATCAAGGGCTTCGCGGGCGGACTCAAAGGCTGAAGGCAAGGCTAGGAACAGTTCATGACGTACGTAGGACCCTCCCTCCCCACGAGCATCGCGGAGGTCCTGACCGAACCGCCGCGCGCGTTCTCGCCCACCGCCATCTGGTGGTGGAGCGGGGAACGGCTCGACCGCGCGCGCCTGCGCGACCAGCTTCAACGCTTCGCGCGGGGAGGGGTGTTCAATCTGGTCCTGCTCAACCTCGCGCCGTCAGGGCCGCTGTTCGGCTCCGACGCCGACGACCCACCGTTCCTCTCCGACGCCTGGTGGGCCCTGCTCGAAGGGGTCTGCGACGACGCGCGCGAACTGGGCGTCGGGCTCTGGTTCTACGACCAGCTCGGATTCTCCGGAGCCGATCTCCAGGCACGTCTGGTCGACGAGCGGCCCGGGTACGCGGGCCGTCGGCTCGAACGCGTACGTGCCCTGGTCGACGGCCCCGGCGAGTTGCGCTGCCCCGACGGCGGGCAGCCGCTGGCGGGCCACGCGGAGCCGGTCGACGGCGACGGATCTCCCGTCGGTCCGGCGATCCCGCTCCCCCTCGTCGCGGACGGGGGGACCGTGACCGTACGGGCACCCGGCCCCGGACGGTGGCGGCTGACGCTCCATCACCACACCGCCCTCGGCTTCGACTACCTCGGCGCCGACGCCTGCGCGGCGCTGCTCGCCGGGGTGCACGGCGAGTTCGAGCGACGGCTCGGCGACCGTCTGGGGACCGTCGTCGTCGGGTCGTTCCAGGACGAACTGCCCGCCCTGCCCACCTGGTCACCGGAGTTCGCCGAGGTCTTCCGGCGATGGCGGGGCTACGACCTCGTACGGCATCTGGACGCCCTGTACGAGGACGGCGCGCACCGGCCCGATGTCCACCGGATCCGCCACGACTACCAGCTGACCCGCGCGGAACTCGCCGAGGCGGCCTTCTTCCGCCCCCTCGCCGGCTGGCACGAGCGGCACGGGCTGGTCGTCGGCTGCGACCAGCAGGACCCGGCCCGCGCCGGACACCCGGTCGCCGGTGTGGAGTTGTACGCGGACTACGCCCGTACCCACCGCTGGTTCTCCGCGCCCGGCTCCGACCATCACGGGGATGCCCGGATCCACTCCTCCCTCGCCCATCTGTACGGCAGGCCCCGGACCTGGATCGAGGCGTTCCACTCCACCGGCTGGGGCGGCACGCTGGAGGAGACCTACGACTGGCTCCTGCCCTGGCTGCGGGCCGGCGCGACCCTCTACAACCCGCACGCCGTCTACTACACGACCAAGGGCGGCTGGTGGGAGTGGGCGCCGCCGGGCACCGACTGGCGCCAGCCGTACTGGACGCACCATCGCGTCTTCGCCGACGCCGTCACCCGGCTGTGCGCGATCCTCAGCCTGGGCAGCCATCTGTGCGACACCGCGATCCTGCTGCCCACGACCACCGCACAGACCGGCGCCGCACTCGACGGTGTCTCCGCCGACGCGCGCCGGGCCCAGGCGGTCTATCTGTCACTCGTCGGGGACATGACCTGGTTCCGAACCCTGCCAGGGGTGGCCGACCGGCTCGGTCTCGACGCCGATGTGATCGACGACGACTCCCTCGCCCGCGCCCTGGTCAGGGATGCGGGCGACGGGACGCGGCTGTGCGTGGCGGGTGAGAGCTACGCGACGGTCGTGCTGCCCGCGTGCACCGCGCTCGAAGAGGACACCGCGCTCCGGCTCATCGAATTCGCCTCGGCGGGCGGGGAGTTGATCGCGATCGGCGCGCTCGCCGAGGAGGTCATAGGGCAGGACGGGGCCGCAGGACCGGACAAGGTACGGGACGAGTTGCGCGCCTGTTTCGCCGATGGCAGGGCGGTGCTCGTCCCCACGGCGGACGATCTGGGCGAGGCGCTGGGGCGGGTCCGGGCGCGGACCGGGACGGAGCCGGTCGTACGGGCGTCGGTACCCGCGCTCGCGCGCCGGGTGGAGGACGCGACGGTGGTGTTTCTGACCGCTGCCTCGTTCGACGCGCCGCGCGCGACCCGCGCCGCGGTCGCGGCTCCCGATGAACGGGGCGCCGCACAGGGGTGGATCGACGCCCGTTACGACTTCGACCCCGACCGCTATGTGCGCCACGCACACGTGCGGGTCAGGGATGTGGAGGGGCCGGCCGTACTGCTCGATCCCTTCGGCGGTGAGCCGCGTACCGTACCGGTCCGGCGTGTCGAGGACGACGAACGGGCTGTCGAGGCCGAGGTGCCGTTCGACCGAGGGCCCGCGGCGGTACTGGTCTTTCCGGCGGCCGAGGCCGGGTCCGGGGCCGCGGCTGGGGCAGGGTCCGGGTCCGCGGCGGGTCCGGTCGTGGGGTGCTCGGCCCGTACGACGGTCGAGGTCCCGCCGGACGCCGAGTGGGACATGACGCTGGTACCGACGCTGGACAACACCTGGGGCGACTTCGCGCGGCCCGGCCCGTACGCGGGCCCCGAGGGTCCGGTGGGGGCCGATGACCGTGAGGGCCGCGCCGTTGTCGAGTGCCGTACGTTCCGGCGGGGCCGCGCGGGCGATCCGGCCCGGCCCCGGGCGCACGCCACCTTCGGCCCGCACGCGCTCCTCCTCGACGGCGGTCGCGACCGCGACGGCGAGAGTGCCGGCGGCTCACCGCTCGAATGGTCCGACACCCGGGGCATCCACAAGGACCCGATCCACCGTGATGTCCTCGGACCCAAGGGGCATGTGCCCGAGGAGTTCCTGCGGATCGGCCCGGCAGCCGCCGGGACGGTGGCGCGCGTCCGGACCGAACTGCTCCTGGACGAAGCGTTCGACGGACATCTGGCGGTCGGGGCCGCGGCACGGAAGACGGTACGGCTCGGAGGCGTGCCCGTGGCGCTGGACGACGGCGGCCATCTCGCCATGGGGCCCGTACGGCTCGCGCCCGGGAGCCATCTCCTCGAACTGGAGCTGACGCCCGATCAGGACGTCGACCTGCGCGCGCATATGGCACTCGTACGCGATCCGGAGCGCTACCGCCGCCCGGAGTGGATCCTCGTGCCCGGTGGCCGGGCCTCCGTGGCGACGACGCTGACCGTGGCGGACCTCCCGGCCCGTGCGATCGTCCAGATCGCGGCCCGGGGGCGGTGTGTGCTGCGGGTCAACGGTCAACTGGTCGGGATACAGGGCGGATTCGACCCGTACGCCGAACACTCCGTGCCGCGCGTGCGACGGCATGACATCGCGTCGGCCCTGCGGACCGGCGTCAACGAACTGCTGGTGGAGACGGACGATGGCGAGGACCCCGCCGTTCTGGTGGACGCGGCCCTCTACGACATCCATGGCCGGTGCGTGACGACCGTGCACAGCGACGGCACATGGCGGGCCGAGCGCGCCGGTGAACCGGTGCCGGTCGTGGTGCGCCGGGAACAGGTGGGGGACCCGGCCGCACTGTATCTGCGGCGCCGGCCGCATCCGCTCCCGGGCGCCGCCTGGCTGGACCCCGACGCCGATGACGGCACGGTCGTACCGGTCGGCTTCGCCGTCCCGGGAGCACGGCCGGAAGTGGAGTGGTTCCGGTGTGAACTCCCGCCGGGCACACGTCGGTTGACGGTGGACACCTATGGCGCGACCACCGTGTTCGTCGACGGCCACGAACGTACCGCGACATCGGCCGCCGGCAGCGACCCCGGCAGCGACCCCGGCGGCTCCGGCAGCGGCTCCGGCGGTGTGGCCGGCGCCCATACCGTGACCGTCGATCTGTCCGCCGACGGCCCATCCGGGACACGGACCGCCACGCTCCGTGTGGAGACCCGGCCCGGCCACCAGGGCGGCGCCGCGCTGGCGGGCCCCGTACGGTGCGAGGTCGGCCCCGGGCGGATCCGTACCGGGGACTGGGAGTCACGCGGCCTCGCCGAGTACAGCGGCGGTGTGCGCTACAGCCGCGTGCTGACCCTGCCCGCCGACGCCGGAACCGGCCGCGTCTCCCTCGACCTGGGACGGGTGCGGGGCACCGCGGAGGTACGGGTCGACGGCGTCGCCGCCGGGGTGCGGGTGTGTTCTCCGTACGTCTTCGATGTGACGGGACCGGCCGGGCCCGGCGACCGCACGGTCGAGATCACCGTCTTCGGCACGCTCGCGCCGTATCTGGACGCCGTGAGCCCGACCCACTTCGTCTTCCCGGGGCAGCGCGTCACCGGTCTGATGGGCCCCGTACGGCTGATCACCGGCCCGTTCAGCTGATCACCCGGCCCGTACGGCTGACCGGGGGCCGCGCCGCTCAGTGGGTGGCGGCCGGCCCCCGCCACCGGGTCCGCGCGCTCCCGACCCGGAACAGATAGTCGGCGTAGGCCTGTTCGTAGAACGCGACGCCCGCCGGATCCGGGTCCACCACGGCGTCGGGCGCGGTCCACGCCGCGACGTCCAGGCTCTGTCCCAGCTCCGCTCCCCGCGCGTCGACCGCGGCCAGCACGGCGCCGCGCGCGCCCGGTTCCGGCCCCCGCGCGACCCGTAGCGGGCGGCCGAGGACATCCGCGAACAGCCGCAGCCAGGCGAGGTTGCGCGCGCCGCCACCGCACACGGCCAGCTCGCCGGTGAGCCCCGCGGCCTCCAGACAGTGCCGGGCCGCGAACGCGATCGCCTCGCACATGCCCCGTACCAGATCCTCGCGCGAGGCCCGCAGATCGAGACCGGTGAACTCCGCGCGCGCGGTCGGGTCGACGAACGGGGCGCGTTCGCCGGACGGGGACAGATAGGGCAGCGCGGCGACCCCCCGGGCGCCGCGCGGGGTCGCGTCCAGGATGCCGGAGACCTGGTCGTGGGTGGTGCCGGTGAGTTCGAGCACCCAGTCGAGCGCGACCGTACCGGTCATCGCGGGCAGCGCCCGCATATGGCGGTCGGGCCGGGCCAGCGCGAGATGGAACCCGACGGGGTCGTCGTCGAACGCGACCCGCTCGACGACGACTTGGCACGCCAGGGTCGTACCGACGATCAGCAGCCCGTCACCGGGCTCGGTCACGCCCGCGCCGATCGCGCTCGCGGGAAGGTCGTAGGGGCCGGAGGTGACGGGGGTGCCGCGCGACAGCCCCGGGGTACGGCCATGGGCCTCCCCGTACGGCAGGGTCGCCGCGATGGGCGGCAGCAGCCCCGCGCGATGCTCCACCCCGAGGGCCGCGAGCGCCTCGGGGGAGTAGGTCCGGGTGCGGGGATCGAGGAAGGGGACCGACGCGTCGGAGAGATCGGTGGCGCGCTCGCCGGTGAGACGCAGCTGTACGACGTCCTTGCAGCTCGCGGCGGTCGTGGCCGCGTCCAGGGAGGCCGGCTCGTTACGGTCGAGCCACGCCAGCAGAGGCCCCGGGGAGCCCGGGAAGAGCACGTTCCCCGTACGCCGGTACATTTTCTCCGCGGTCCCGTCGTCCATCCATCCGGCGACGAGATCACCGGCCCTGCCGTCCATCCACGACAGCGCGGGACGTACGGCGCGTCCCTCGGCGTCGACCAGCCACAGGCCGTCGCCCTGACCGGTGATCGCGACCAGGGCGGGCGCGCGTCCGCCGGTCACCGAGCCGAGGACGTCGGTGGCGGCGAGGACCACCTCGTCGACATCCTGCTCGACACCGTCACCGTGGCCGCCGAGCGAGATCGGCTTCGATTCCACCCGCAGCGCCGAGCCGTCCTCGGCGAAGGCCGCGGCTTTGACGATCGAGGTTCCCATGTCCAGTCCGACGAACACCCTGTCTCCTCCGGTCGGTACGGCGAACGTGACGAGCCTGACGAGCGTGACGAACGTTCAGCCGACGCGATGGGCGAGTGGTTCCCCGCGCAGGAACCGGCCCACCTCGGCGGCGGCGATACGCGCCGCGTTGTGCGCGACCGAGATGTTCGCCCCGGCCAGATGGGGCGTCATGACCAGGCGGGGAGCGGTACGCAGCCGGGAGTCCGCGGGCGGCGGCTCCACGGCGAACACATCGAGCCCCGCCCCGGCGAGCCGGCCCGACTCCAGGGCGTCGCAGAGCGCGTCCTCGTCCAGGAGCGCGCCACGCGCGCAGTTGACCACGACCGCGCCCTCGGGGAGCAGGGCGAGTTCGCGGGCGCCGAGCAGCCCGCGGGTCTCGGGCGTGAGCCGTGCGTGCAGCGAGACGACATCGGAGCGGCGCAGCAGTTCGTCCAGGTCGGCGACCGGGGTTCCCCACTCGCGCAGCGCCTCCGGGTCCGCGTACGGGTCGTAGAGACAGACGTGCGCGCCGAGGGCGCCGAGCGCGCGGGCCACCCGGCTGCCGACCGCGCCGCAGCCGATCAGCCCGACGGTCGTCCCGTCCAGACCGGGACCGCAGTTGTCGTACGTATAGAACTCGCCCGCCCAGCGGCCCGCCGCGAGCGCCGCCGAGGTCTCCGGGATCCGGCGCATCGTGGCCAGCAGCAGCCCGACGGTGTATTCGGCGGTGGCCGCCGCGTTGCGTCCGGGGGTGTTGCACACCTGGACGCCACGCTCCTTCGCCGCGTCGAGGTTGACGTTGACGGGTCCGCCCCTGCCGACGACCACCAGACGCAGGTCGGGCGAGCCGTCGAGCACCTTGCGGGTCACCGGAGCCATCTGGGTGACACACACCCGCGCCCCGCGCAGCGCGGTGAGGAGGGTGTCCTCGTCACCGGACGCCTCGTCGACCTCGGAGACCGGCCCGAAGGGTGTCAGCGGCCAGGGCAGGCGCAGTTGGTCGATGGTGTGGTCCGTGCCGATCTCGGCCGTCAGCTCCCGGGCGAACAGATCGGGGGCGACGAAGTGGTCACCGGCGGCGAGGATTCTCATCGTCGAGGTCTCCTTGACGGTCAGGTCGGCGGAACGGGCGGAACAGGCGGCACAGGCGGAACGGCCACGACCGGGCTCGGCGCCGGGCTCAGGTCTCGGCGACCTCGTAGTGGACACCGCTCTCGTCGAGCGAGCGCCGTACCTCGGGCGGCGTGCGGTCGTCGATCAGTATCAGGTCGAAGGTCGACAGCGGGGTCAGCCGGTGCAGCGCGGTGCGGCCGAGTTTGGAGTGGTCGATCATCAGCACCTTGCGGCCCGCGGCCTTGAGCATCGCGCGCTTGACGGCGACGATGCGCTGTTCCTGGTGAAAGGCGAAGTCGTCGTAGACGGACGAGGTGGACACGAAACACATGTCGACCCGCAGTGCCTCGACGGCCTCCACACAGGGCACCCCGAGAAAGGAGTCGTGCAGGGGGTCGTAGTCGCCGCCCAGGGCCATCAGATGGATCCCGCGTTCACCGGCGAGCAGATTCAGCGCTTCCCGAAAGTTGGTGACGACGGTCAGCGGTTCGATACGGGGCAGGAGCCTGGCCAGTTCCAGCACGGTGGTCGAGTCGTCGATCATCACCGACATACCGGGGTCGATCAGTGTCGCGGCCCTGGCGGCGAGCGCCTCCTTCTCCGGCCGCATGGACTTCTTGCGGTAGGCGACATTGCTTTCGAACACCCCGGAGGGCTGCGCGGTGACACCCCCGCGGAACTTCCGCAGGACGCCCTCGCTTTCGAGCTCGTCGATATCGCGGTAGATCGTCATCACGCTCACGCCGAACCGCTCCGCCAGGTCCGACGCCGAAACCGATCCCTCGGTCAGCACATGATCGGAGATCTCCCGGCGGCGCTCTATGGGGCCCCGCTGGCTTTTGTCCTGTGACATTCCTTGGTCCTGTTCACCTCATGATTAACATGAAGCTCTGAGGTTATAACATAGATTGTTGAGGTACCGTTCGGCAGTGTTCCGCACGGTCGATGGCCTGGTCAACCCGTCCGACGCCACGTCAGCCCGTTCCCTACCAGGTGAGACGCGGAGTCCGGGGCGCTGAGCTGTGCTGACGCCCTCGATGGAATCCGCATCCGCGATGTGAAATACATCGTGAGATCAACATTCGCGAGAACACCGGACGACAACGAGAAGGCGGGAGCCTGTGCGCGAGCCCCTGACGGACACACGCCACCAGGACGTGTGGATGGGAGTCGACCTGGGGACGCAGAGCGTACGCGCCCTGGCTGTCACCGACGACGGGCGGGTACTCGGCCGTGGCTCCGCACCGCTCACCGGTCACCGCGAGGGGGACCGTCATGAACAGCTGCCCGCCGACTGGTGGCAGGGCGCCGCCGACGCCATCCGCCGGACACTGAGCGATCTGTCCGCCTCCGCCGCGCCCGCGCGGGGACACGCGCGCGTACGGGGAGTGGCGGTGTGCGGTACGTCGGGCACGGTCCTGCTGACCGACGCGCGCGGGGTGCCGCTGACCCCCGCGCTGATGTACGACGACGGCCGGGCCGGTGCCGAGGCGCGGCACGCGCAGGAGACCGGCGCCGAGGTGTGGGACGCGCTCGGGCTCCGTATCCAGCCGAGCTGGGCACTGGCCAAACTGCTCTGGCTGACCGGCGCGGGCGCGCGCGACTCCCATGGCGGTCTTCAGGGCGCTCGCGTCTGCCACCAGCCGGACTTCATCACCGGGCGTCTGGTCGGGCGGCCCGTACCGACCGACTCCAGCCATGCCCTCAAGACCGGCTACGACCTCCACACCCGCTCCTGGCCCGCCGCCGTCCACGACCGGCTCGGTCTGTCCGGACTCGACTTCCCCGCCGTGGTGGCCCCCGGCACCCCGCTCGGTACGGTGTGCGCCGAGGCGGCGGCCGAGACGGGTCTCGCCGAAGGCACCCCGGTCATCGCGGGCATGACCGACGGCTGCGCGGCCCAACTCGGCTCGGGGGCCTGGGAGGTGGGCCGGTGGAACACCGTTCTGGGCACCACGCTCGTCCTCAAGGGCGTCACCGCCACCCCGCTCCGTGATCCCGCCGGTGTCCTCTACAACCACCGTTCCCCGGACGGGCACTGGCTTCCCGGCGGAGCCTCCAGCGTCGGCGCGGGCGCCCTGACCCACGCGTTCCCCGGCGCCGATCTCGCGCGTCTCGACCGCCTCGCGGCGGACCGGGAGCCGGCGAGCGTCGTCGCGTACCCCCTCGTCTCCCGAGGCGAACGCTTCCCGTTCCTGGCCGCCGACGCCGAGCCCTTCACCCTCGGCCGCCCGTCCGACGAAGCCGATCATTACGCGGCGCTGCTCCAGGGCGTCGCGCTCGCCGAACGGCTCTGTCTGGCGTATGTACGTTTCCTCGGCGCCCCGATCGACGGGCCCGTCACCTTCACCGGCGGCGCGACCCGCAGCGGCTACTGGAACCAGCTGCGCGCGGACATCCTGGGCCGCCCCGCCGCCCTCCCCGAACAGGCCGACTCCGCCCTCGGCATGGCCGTGCTCGCCGCCCACGCGGTGACGGGCGACGACGCGGCCCGCCGCATGGTGCGCATCCGTACGATCCTGGAACCGCGGCCCGAGGCCGGCCGGCGCTTCGAGGGGCCCTTCATCGCCCTGGTCGACGCACTCGAACGGCGCGGCTGGCTGCCCTCGGACACGGCCACCTACGCACGGGAGCACGGATGACGACCAGCACCACCCTCTTTCTCGCCCGCCACGGAGAGACCGTCTGGCACGACGAGAACCGCTACACCGGTATCAGCGACATCGAGCTGACCCCGCGCGGCCTGGTGCAGGCGGAGGCGCTCGGTGTGTGGGCCGCGGGCGCCGGGCTCGACGCGATCGTGACCTCTCCCCTCTCCCGCGCCCGGCGCACGGCGGAGCCCGCGGTCCGGGTGACGGGGCTGGCGGCGGTGGTCGAAGCGGAGCTGCTCGAAGTCGACTTCGGGATCGCCGAGGGCCGGACCATCGCCGAACTCGAAGCGACCCATCCCGGCGAGGTGGCGGCGTTCCGGCGCGACCCGGCCGCCCATCCGCTGCCGGACGGTGAGGACCCGGCCGCCGCCGCCGCGCGCGGTGCCGGGGCCCTGCTCCGGCTCGCGGACACCCATCGGGGAGAGCGTGTGCTGACGGTCGCGCACAACACGTTGTTCCGGCTGGTCCTGTGCCGTCTGCTCGGCATCCCGGGGAGCGAGTACCGACGCGTGTTCCCGGCGATGCGCAACTGCGCGATCACCGAACTGCGGGTGCCGGCGGTGCCGGCCGGCCGATCGCGGCAGGTCGCCCTCATGTCGTACAACGTGCCGACCCAGTGACGACCGGCGCGAACGCTGTCGTGGATCGGGCGCGGACGGTACGGCCGTCACCCACGCATGACCCAGCGGCGGTCATGTACTAGAGTTATCTCGACATCGAGATATCTGCCGAAGGCGTACCGCGGCCGCCCAGCTGGTAAGGGGTACCTAACTAAGCCTTACCTTAGCGGATCGGCGAGGAGTCGTGGCGGCAGCATGACGGTAGTACGCGCACATTGATGAAGGAGACTGTCGTGTCGGCGAACAGCTTCGACGCCCGCAGCACGCTGCGCGTGGGCGACGAGTCGTACGAGATCTTCAGGCTGGACAAGGTCGAGGGCTCCGCCCGCCTCCCTTACAGCCTGAAGGTGCTGCTGGAGAATCTGCTCCGTACCGAGGACGGCGCGAACATCACCGCCGACCACATCCGCTCCATCGGCTCCTGGGACTCCCAGGCGCAGCCGAGCCAGGAGATCCAGTTCACCCCGGCCCGGGTGATCATGCAGGACTTCACCGGTGTGCCCTGTGTCGTGGACCTCGCCACCATGCGTGAGGCCGTGAAGGAGCTGGGCGGCGATCCGGCGAAGATCAACCCGCTGGCCCCCGCCGAGCTGGTCATCGACCACTCCGTCATCGCCGACAAGTTCGGCACGCCGGAGTCCTTCGCGCAGAACGTGGAGCTGGAGTACGGCCGCAACAAGGAGCGCTACCAGTTCCTGCGCTGGGGCCAGACCGCGTTCGACGAGTTCAAGGTCGTCCCGCCGGGCACCGGCATCGTCCACCAGGTCAATATCGAGCACCTGGCCCGTACGGTCATGGTCCGGAACGGCCAGGCGTACCCCGACACCCTCGTCGGGACCGACTCGCACACCACCATGGTCAACGGCCTCGGTGTGCTGGGCTGGGGCGTCGGCGGTATCGAGGCCGAGGCCGCGATGCTCGGCCAGCCCGTCTCGATGCTCATCCCGCGCGTCGTCGGCTTCAAGCTGACCGGTGAGCTGCCGGCCGGCACCACCGCCACCGACCTGGTCCTGACGATCACCGAGATGCTGCGCAAGCACGGCGTCGTCGGCAAGTTCGTCGAGTTCTACGGTGAGGGCGTCGCCGCCACCTCCCTCGCGAACCGCGCCACCATCGGCAACATGTCGCCGGAGTTCGGCTCCACCGCCGCGATCTTCCCGATCGACGACGAGACGCTGAAGTACCTGCGCCTGACCGGCCGCAGCGACCAGCAGGTCGCCCTCGTCGAGGCGTACGCCAAGGAGCAGGGCCTCTGGCTCGACCCGGCCGCCGAGCCCGACTTCTCCGAGAAGCTGGAGCTGGACCTCGCCACGGTCGTCCCCTCCATCGCGGGCCCGAAGCGCCCCCAGGACCGCATCATCCTGGCCGAGGCCAAGGAGAAGTTCGCCGAGGACGTACGCAACTACGTCTCCGAGGACGAGGAGGCGGGCAAGGAGTCCTTCCCGGCCTCCGACGCGCCGGCCTCCGCCAACGGTGTGCCGACCCGCCCGACCCTGGTCACGGCGCCCGACGGGACGACGTACGAGATCGACCACGGCGCCGTCACCGTCGCCGCGATCACCTCCTGCACCAACACCTCGAACCCGTATGTCATGGTCGCCGCCGCGCTGGTGGCCAAGAAGGCGGTCGAGAAGGGCCTGACCCGCAAGCCGTGGGTCAAGACCACGCTCGCCCCGGGCTCGAAGGTCGTCACCGACTACTTCGACAAGGCGGGTCTCACCCCGTACCTCGACAAGGTCGGTTTCAACCTCGTCGGTTACGGCTGCACCACCTGCATCGGCAACTCGGGCCCGCTGCCCGAGGAGGTCTCCAAGGCCGTCAACGAGCACGACCTGGCCGTCACCTCGGTGCTCTCCGGCAACCGTAACTTCGAGGGCCGGATCAACCCGGACGTCAAGATGAACTACCTGGCGTCGCCGCCGCTGGTCGTCGCGTACGCCCTGGCCGGCTCCATGAAGGTGGACATCACCAAGGACGCCCTCGGTATCGACCAGGACGGCAAGCCGGTCCACCTCGCGGACATCTGGCCCACCGAGGCCGAGGTCAACGATGTCGTGGCCAACGCCATCGGCGAGGACATGTTCAACAAGTCCTACGCGGACGTCTTCGCGGGCGACGCGCAGTGGCAGGCGCTGCCGATCCCGACCGGCAACACCTTCGAGTGGGACCCGCGGTCCACCTACGTCCGTAAGCCCCCGTACTTCGAGGGCATGACGATGGAGACCTCCCCGGTCGAGGACATCACCGGCGCGCGCGTGCTGGCGAAGCTCGGCGACTCGGTCACCACCGACCACATCTCCCCGGCGGGTGCGATCAAGGCCGACACCCCGGCCGGGAAGTATCTGACGGAGCACGGCGTCGAGCGCCGCGACTTCAACTCGTACGGTTCCCGCCGCGGCAACCACGAGGTCATGATCCGCGGCACGTTCGCCAACATCCGGCTGCGCAACCAGATCGCACCGGGCACGGAGGGCGGCTTCACCCGCGACTTCACCGTCGAGGGCGCCCCGGTCTCCTTCATCTACGACGCCTCCCAGAACTACCAGGCCGCCGGCACCCCGCTGGTCGTCCTGGCGGGCAAGGAGTACGGCTCGGGCTCGTCCCGCGACTGGGCCGCCAAGGGCACCGCGCTGCTCGGTGTGAAGGCCGTCATCGCCGAGTCGTACGAGCGCATCCACCGCTCGAACCTGATCGGCATGGGCGTACTGCCGCTCCAGTACCCGGAAGGCGCCTCGGCACAGGCTCTGGGCCTGACCGGCGAGGAGACCTTCTCCTTCACCGGCGTGACGGGGCTGAACAACGGCACCACCCCGCGCACGGTCAAGGTGACGACGGACACGGGCGTCGAGTTCGACGCGGTCGTCCGTATCGACACCCCGGGTGAGGCGGACTACTACCGCAACGGCGGCATCATGCAGTACGTGCTGCGCAGCCTGATCCGCAAGTAGACGGCGCCGCGACGGAATCGAGGGCCGTGTCCCGTACGGAGAGTACGGGGCACGGCCCTCGCCATTCAGCGCGCGGGCCCAGCCGCTACCGCAGCAGCTCCACCTCCGCCAGGGTCGACGGAGCGTCGCTCACCAGGCGGTACTTCGCGTACGTACCCGGCTTGCCGACGGTGAAGACCCTGGTCTGCCGGTCCCAGCCGAAGGACTGGCCCGAGCGGGTGTCCAGGGTGCGCCAGGTCGTGCCGTCCGCCGAGCCCTGGAGCGTCCAGCCGGCCGGGGCCTTCGCCGCCGTGGCCGACGTCAGGGTGTACTGGACCGCCTTCGTCGCCGACTCCACCGGCAGCTCCACGGACTCGACCGGCGCCGAGGTGCGGGAGGAGTTGTCGAAGAGCGGGCCCGACGCGGTCAGCGCGTCGGTGCGCGGTGACGGCGCCTTGTCGTCCTGCTGGATCGAGACCGGCGCCGCGTTCCCGCCCGTGCCCCAGGACGACGGCTTCGGACCCATCGCGAACTCCAACTGACCGCCGCGCGCCAGCACATCGTGCGGGAGCGCCGTGGAGTTCCAGGACTTGCCGTTGACCTTCAGACCCTGGACATAGATGTTCTTGTCGCTGTTCTTCGGCGCCTTGACGACCAGCGTGCGGCCGTTGTCCAGATGGACGGTCGCCTTGGTGAAGAGCGGCGAGCCGATCGCGTACTCCCCGCTGCCCATCACGAGCGGATAGAAGCCGAGCGCGGAGAAGAGGTACCACCCGGACTGCTCACCGTTGTCCTCGTCACCGTGGTAGCCCTGGCCGATCTCGCTTCCGACGTAGAGCCGCCCCAGGACCTCGCGCACCTTCTCCTGGGTCTTCCAGGGCTGCGAGGCCGCGTTGTACATGTACGCGGCGTGGTGGGCGACCTGGTTGGAGTGGCCGTACATACCCATCCGTACGTCGCGTGCCTCCGTCATCTCATGGATGACACCGCCGTACGAGCCGACGAACTCGGGTCCCGCCGTCTCGGGGGTTGAGAAGTAGGTGTCCAGCTTGTCCGCGAGACCGGACCGTCCGCCGTAGAGGTTGGCGAGCCCGCGGCTGTCCTGGACCGCCGTGAAGGCGTAGCCCCACGCGTTCGTCTCGGTGTAGTCGTAGCCCCACACCCGGGGATCGAACGAGTCCGAGGGGACCCGCCAGTCGCCCTTGAGGTCGCGGCCCTGGAAGAAGCCGGCCTTCGGGTCGAAGAGCGAGACATAGTTCTGGGCGCGGTTGCGGAAGTACTCGGACTCCTCCTTGTAGCGCTCCTTCTTCGTCTTCTTGTAGAGCGCCTCGCCCATCTTCGACAGGCCGTAGTCGTTGAGGTAGCCCTCCAGCGACCAGGACAGACCCTCATGGGTCTCCGTGGAGGCATAGCGGAGGAACGGCGACGTCTCCATGCCCTTGCGGCCCACACCCGAGCTGGGCGGCACCACCGTCGCGTTCTTCAGCGCCGCCTCGTACGCCGCCTCCGCGTCGAAGTCGACGCCCTTGACGTAGGCGTCGGCGAAGGCCACGTCCGAGCTGGTGCCGGTCATCAGATCCGCGTAGCCGGGGGAGGACCAGCGGGAGATCCAGCCGCCGTCCTTGTACTGCTGGACGAAGCCGTCGACCAGCTCGCCCGCCTTCTTCGGGGTGAGGAAGGAGTACGCGGGCCAGGTCGTCCGGTAGGTGTCCCAGAAGCCGTTGTTGACATACACCTCGCCGTCGACGATCTTCGCGCCGGTGTGGGTCGGGGTGTCCGGCCCGGTCTGCGGTGAGAACGGGCTGGCGTACTGCTGCTTCGGGCGGGACTTCGTCCCGGTGTTCTCGAAGCCGGAGTTGGGATACAGATACAGCCGGTAGAGGCTGGAGTAGAGCGTGGTCAGCTGGTCGTGGTCCGCGCCCTCCACCTCCACCCGCCCCAGGATGTCGTCCCAGGCGCTCTGCGCCCGGTCCTTGACCCGCTCGAAGCGAGTGGTGGCGGGGATCTCGTCGGAGAGGTTCTTCTTCGCCTGGTCGAGGCTGATCAGCGAGGTCGCCAGCCGAAGGTTGACGGTACGGTCCTTGCCGGCGTCGAAGCGCAGATAGCCGGTGACATCGTCGCCACCGCCGCCGGAGAGCTTGCCGCTCGCGGTAACCGGCGCGTCGAAGACGCCGTATACGAAAAGCCGTGTCGCGCCCGTCGACAGTCCGCTCTTGACATCGGAGAAGCCGGAGAAGGAACGGGTCGCCGGATCGAGGGTGAGTCCGCCCGCGTTGGAGATGTTGTCGAACACCATGCTGGCGTTATCACCGGGATAGGTGAACCGCATCATCGCCGCGTGGTCGGTCGGGGTCATCTCGGTCTTGAGACCGTTCTCGAAGGTCACGCCGTAGTAGTGCGGCTTCGCGATCTCGTTCTCGTGCCGGAAGGGCAGCGCCCGCGCGGTACGGGACGCGTCGGGCGTCCCGGCGGCCACCGACGGCATCACCTGGAAGGTCTGCCGGTCGCCCATCCAGGGGCTCGGCTCATGGCTGGCGCTGAAGGCCTGCACGGTCGGCAGATTGTCGGCGTTGTTGGCGCGGCTGTACTCGTAGAGCCAGCTGGTGGAACCGGCGTTGGTCACCGGCGTCCAGAAGTTGAAGCCGTTCGGCACGGCGGTCGCGGGGAAGGTGTTGCCGCGCGAGAAGGAGCCGCTGGAGTTGGTGCCCCGGGTGGTGGAGGCGTAGTCCGACAGATGCGCGAGCCGCTTCTCGGGAGCCTTGGGCGCCAGGCTGATGTCGTCGATCCAGCCCTGGAACTTCGCCGGGCCCTTGCGGGAGTCGTACGCCACCAGGATGCGGTCGACGGTCTTGCCGGCCGCCACGGCGCCGATCCGGGCGTCCACCTGGTTCCACTGGTTGACATAGAGCCGCTTGGCGTCGCCCTGGCCCTGTGGTGTGAGCAGCCCGCCGTGCGCGTCGGTGGCCTTCAGATCACTCAGATAGGTGCCGTCGGTGAAGGCGAGATCGACCGAGACGTTCGTGGCCGGATAGTTCAGATCCGTCTCCGGGAGGGAGGGATAGATCCGGTACGAGAGCGCGGTGTCGCGCCGTACCGCCGTGTGGACGTCGAAGACCTTGTTGTACGAGTACGCCCGCCCGTCCGGCTGGTGCGTCCCGGCGTACTTCAGCGCCTTCGTACCGGTGAATCCGGCGCCCGCCTTGGCGGTGGGGGAGCCGGAGGGGCCGCGGTCCACCTGCGTACGCATGTCCTGGGGCGCGGGCGTGCTCGTATCCCCGTCGGAGAACTGCACGTCGGCCAGCTGGGTCGCGTCGGAGGCGCCGTTGTTCGCCGTGATGTCCAGCCGGAAGTGCTGGTAGGCGGCCTGGCCCGGGACGGCGATGTCGTAGGACTTGGTCTGGAACCGCTCCGTGAAGGTCTCGCCCTTCCGGGAGTCCAGCTCCTTCCACTCCTTGCCGTCGGTGGAACCCTGGAGCGTCCAGTCCTTGGGGTCGCGCTCGTCGTGGTCGTTCGCCGAGGTCAGCGCGTAGGTGACGACCTTGACCGGCGCGTCGAGATCGAACTCGATCCAGGCCGTCGGCTCGAACGCCAGCCACTTGGTGGCCGACTGGACGTCGATGAGGTTCTCCTTGGTCTCACCGCCGCCCGTGTTCTCCCCGCTCGCGCGCAGCTCCACGACCCGGTCGGTGACATTGCCCGGAATCCCGTTGGTGAAGCCGCCGTCGACGCCGGATGCCCGCTTCGCTCCGTCGGGTCCCACTTCGACGGTATTACGCCAGTCCGGCTGGGGTTCGTCCGCCTCGAAGGAGGAGGTGAATTCCCTTTCCGCCGGCTTCGGTTGAGCGGGTTGTGCCACAGCGGCCGACTGTGCCGTGACGACGAGCAGTGAGGCGGCCGCCACCAGGGCGGCCGTATGCCATTGTCTGTGCCGGGGTCCGGTTCTCTGCCGCATACCGAGCCTTTCATCCTGCGTACCAAGTTGGACAACGTTGTCAAACGAAGCGCAGGGTCCAGTAGGGGCCAAGTGACGTGTGGTGTCAAGGGTGTTGCGGGGATGGCGTGATCGAAATGGCTCATTCCTGAGAGACCGAGGTGGTCGAATGAGTACACACCCGGCTCAGATATCCACGAGGTCTCAACTCGGGAAAGACTGCCGTCCAAACCTGCTTTCGATCTTGCCCCGTCGACGGGAAGTGGACTATACCTGTCGCGTCCGCCCAAGCGTTGCGATCGAGCACGACCAAGCACGATCAAGCACACCAATTCCGCACGACCCAGCTTCATTTGACCGCGGTGGCGGGGCCCTTCGCCTCAGAAGAGAAGGACGGGCGACCGGTACACCGCCTGAGTCCTGGAGAAGGCGAGGACTTGAGCATGGGATCCACCTCCGCTCAGAACAGCGAGGGCCTTGGCCGTCGCGATGTGATCAAGCGGTCCGCCGCGATCGGTCTGATCACCGTCCCGACGATGAGCTTCCTGGCCTCGTGCGCCAGTGGCAACAGCGGGAGCGACAAGAAGGTCGACAAGGGAGAGGCGACCGAGAAGAACCCGCTCGGGGTGAACGCGAGCGCGCCTCTTGACTTCGTCCTGTTCGACGGCGGATTCGGTACGGAGTACGCCACGGACGCCGTCAAGGAGTACGAGAAGGCGTTCCCCGACGCCGACGTGAAGTTCACCCCGACCCAGAAGATCCAGTCCGTGCTCCAGCCGCGCTTCAATGGCGGCACCCCGCCCGACCTGATCGACAACTCGGGCGCCGAGCAGATGGATATGGGTGTTCTCGTCGGCAAGAAGCAGCTCGCCGACCTCACTCCGCTGCTGGACGCCCCCTCCATCGACGACCCGGCCAAGAAGGTCCGCGAGACGCTGCGCCCCGGTGTCGTGGAGATGGGCCAGTTCGACGGCGACCCGGTGTGGATCCTCTACTACGCCTACACCGTCTACGGTGTCTGGTACTCGCAGACCGCGCTGGACAAGCTCGACGCGGAGTACCCCGAGGACTGGGACGCGATGCTGGCCCTCTGCGCGAAGGCCAAGAAGAAGGGCATCGCGGGCTGGACGTACGCCGGCAAGTACCCGTACTACCTTCCCTTCTCGCTCTACCCCTTCATCGGCAAGATCGGTGGCCGCGAGGTCCTCGACGCCATTGACAACCTGGAGCCCAACGCCTGGAAGCACCCGGCGGTGAAGTCCGCCTTCGAGGCGTACTTCGAGCTCTTCAAGAAGGGCTACATCCTCCAGGGCACCCCGGGTCTCGACCACATCCAGTCGCAGACCGCGTGGACCGAGGGCAAGGCGCTCTTCATCCCGAACGGCTCCTGGGTGGAGAACGAGGCGGCGAAGACGACGCCGAAGGACTTCCAGATGAAGGTGGCCGCGCCGTCCAGCCTGGACAGCTCGGACAAGCTTCCCTTCGGCACGCTCTGGGCGTCCGGCGGCGAGCCCTTCGTCGTACCGGCGAACGCCAAGAACCCCGACGGCGGCATGGAGCAGCTGCGCATCATGCTCAGCGAGGCGTCGTCGAAGAACTTCACGTCCAAGGTGAAGTCGCTGAGCTCCTTCAACGGCGGCACCGACGGCCTCACCCTCTCCAGCGCGCTGCAGGCCGGGGTGGACGCGCTGGCCAAGGCCGGTGCCAATGTGCTCAACCCCCGGCTCCAGGACTGGTACGTGGCGCTCCAGAAGGAGAAGATCGGCGTGGGCGCCCTCGGCGAGATGATGGCCGGACGTCTCACCCCCGTCGAGGCCATCAACAAGTGCCAGGAATTCGCCGACGCGGCCGCCAAGGACACCTCCATCAAGCACTACAAGCACCAGTAGGAGTGGAAGTGACCGGAGGCCCCGCCGGGGCTTCCGGTTCCGGCCCGTCGCACGGGCCCCCAAGGCAGCACGGCGGCACCCGCCGGAGATTCGGGGTCGGGAGACATGCAACACGGCAAGTACCGGTTCATTGTGGGGTTTCTGGTATTCCCCCTGGCGATATACGCGCTCTTCGTCGTATGGCCTTTCATCCAGTCCATCTATTACTCGTTCACGGACTGGACCGGTCTCAGCCCTGACTTCACGATGGTGGGCTTCGACAACTACACGCGGATGCTCGATGACGACACCTTCTGGAGTTCCCTCCAGCACAGTCTGATCTTCGCGCTCCTGCTGCCCGTGGTGGTCCTCGGCCTCGCGCTGTTCTTCGCCTTCATGCTGAATGTCGGTGGGCGCAGCCGGAAGGGTGCGGCCATCGCGGGGGTCCGTGGATCCTCGTTCTACAAGATCGTCTACTTCTTCCCGCAAGTGCTCTCGATCGCGATCGTCGCCCTGCTTTTCCAGTTCGCGTACAACCCGAACAGCGGCGCCATCAACTCGGCGTTCAGCGCGGTCGGCCTGGACGGTGTGAAGCCGGACTGGCTGGGCGATCCGAAACTCGCGCTGTGGTGTGTGATGGCCGTCCTGGTGTGGAGTACGACGGGCTTCTTCGTCGTACTCTTCTCCGCGGGAATGGCCTCCATTCCGAAGGACTTCTACGAGGCGGCGCTGCTGGACGGCGCGAGCCGCTTCACCACCTTCTTCCGGATCACGCTGCCGCTGCTGTGGGACACCGTGCAGTCCGGCTGGGTCTATATGGGCATTCTCGCCCTGGGCGCGGAGTCCTTCGCGGTCGTCCAGATCATGACCGTGGGACCGGGCGGTCCCGCCGATTCCACCAATGTGCTGACGTTGCTCGTCTACCAGAAGGCGTTCCGTGACGGTCAGGCGGCCTATGCGACCACGATCGGTGTCGCCCTCCTCGTCGTCACGCTGGCCTTCGCCGCCATCGTGATGCGGCTGGGTCGACGTGAGCGGCTGGAGTTCTGATGAAGACCACTGAGACCCCTCCCCCCGCCGACACGCCTCCGCCGGCGGACGCCGTACGGACCCGGCCCCCCGTGACCAAGACGGCCGCCCCGCCCGACAAGGAGTCGAGGACCGGCGGCGTGCTCAATGTCTTCTCCCACGGCGTGCTCGTCATCTGGGCCTTCCTGGTCGCGATGCCGCTGCTGTGGGCGGTGATGACGTCCTTCAAGGACGACAAGTCGATCTTCACTTCGCCGTGGTCGCTGCCGGACACGCTGCGCTTCGAGAACTGGTCGCGCGCCTGGACCCAGGCGCATATGAGCGACTACTTCCTCAACACCGTTCTGGTGGTGGCGGGTTCACTGTTCGGCACGCTGCTGCTCGGCTCGATGGCGGCCTATGTGCTGGCCCGCTTCGAGTTTCCCGGGAACCGGCTCATCTACTACTTGTTCATCGGCGGGATGAGCTTCCCGATCATCCTCGCGCTGGTCCCGTTGTTTTATGTCATGAACAATATGGGCCTGCTGAACACGATCCACGGTCTGATCCTGGTCTACATCGCGTACTCGCTGCCGTTCACGGTCTTCTTCCTGACCTCGTTCTTCAGAACGCTGCCGACCTCGGTGGCGGAAGCGGCGATCATCGACGGGGCCTCGCACACCAGGACCTTCTTCCAGGTGATGCTGCCGATGGCCAAGCCGGGTCTGATCAGTGTCGGCATCTTCAACTTCCTCGGGCAGTGGAACCAGTACCTGCTGCCCACGGTGCTCAACACCGACCCGGACAACAAGGTCCTCTCCCAGGGGCTGGTGCAGCTCGCCGTCAGCCAGGGGTACAAGGGGGACTGGTCCGGTCTCTTCGCCGGGCTCGTGATGGCGATGCTGCCCGTGCTCGCCGCGTACATCATCTTCCAGCGTCAGGTGGTGGCCGGGCTGACGGCCGGCGCGCTGAAGTAGCGCGTTACCTGGACGAACCCGTCTGTCGGCCTCGCGCCGGCGGGCGGGTTCGACGTGTTCCGATTGCTCAAGGTCTTGACGGGGAGGCGCCCCAAAGGCTGAGCTTAGGGTTCACAAGTTGGAGATACGTCGGGGTCTCATTGGCGCGGCCCCGGCCGGGGGCGGTGGTCGTACCGTCCGCCAAGGGCAGGAGTGGATGAGTCGTGGAGACTCCGGGGTCGCAGTCGTCTCTGCACCGGGCCAACCTCGAACGGGTCGTGCGCGCGGTGCGTATGGCCGGTTCGCTCACCCAGGCGGAGATCGCCAGAAGCACGGGACTGTCGGCGGCCACGGTCTCCAATATCGTCCGTGAGCTGAAGGAGAGCGGGACTGTCCAGGTCACGCCCACCTCGGCGGGGGGCCGCCGGGCCCGCAGCGTCTCGCTCAGCGGGGACGCGGGCATTGTCATCGGGGTGGATTTCGGCCATACGCATCTGCGGGTGGCGGTCGGCAACCTGGCCCACCAGGTGCTCGCGGAGGAGTCGGAGCCCCTTGATGTGGACGCCTCGTCCGCGCAGGGTTTCGGCCGGGCCGAGGAACTGGTCGAGCGGCTGATCGTCACCACCGGAGTCAGCCGTCAGAAGGTGATCGGAGTCGGCCTCGGTGTCCCCGGACCGATAGACGTCGAGTCGGGCACGCTCGGCTCCACCTCGATCCTCCCCGGCTGGACCGGCATCAACCCGAGCGACGAGCTGGCCGGGCGGCTGGGCGTACCGGTGTACGTGGACAACGACGCCAACCTCGGCGCCCTCGGCGAGCTGGTCTGGGGGAGCGGTCGCGGGGTCAGGGACCTCGCCTACATCAAGGTCGCCAGCGGGGTCGGCGCCGGGCTGGTGATAGACGGCCAGATCTACCGCGGCCCCGGCGGTACGGCCGGCGAGATCGGCCACATCACGCTCGACGAGTCGGGCCCCGTCTGCCGCTGCGGCAACCGCGGCTGCCTGGAGACCTTCACGGCGGCCCGCTACGTACTGCCGCTGCTCCAGCCCAGCCATGGCGTGGATCTCACCATGGAGCGGGTCGTCCAGCTCGCCAGGGAGGGCGATCCGGGCTGCCGCCGGGTGATCGCCGATGTCGGCCGGCACATCGGCAGCGGCGTGGCCAATCTCTGCAATCTCCTCAACCCCAGCCGGGTGGTGCTCGGCGGGGATCTGGCGGAGGCTGGGGAACTGGTGCTCGGTCCCATACGCGAATCCGTCTCCCGGTACGCGATCCCCAGCGCGGCACGGCAGTTGTCGGTGCTCCCGGGGGCGCTCGGCGGTCGCGCCGAGGTACTCGGCGCACTCGCCCTCGTCCTGAGTGAGATGGGCGATTCGACTCTTCTGGAGAGCTCCCTCCCGGCGGGGACGCCTGCCTTCACTTAGATAACGAATGGCACCGTTGTCATCTCGTTAAGGATTTACTCCTTGACGCTGGCCTCGCGCCGGAGTTGACTTCCTGCCACCTCGGCCGCAACGACGCGGCCTCGTCAGGGAGGTTTTTGAAGTGAGCGCAAAGATGCGTCGTGCTGCCGTGGCCACCGCCGCTACCGCGATGGCCGTCTCCCTCGCCGCCTGTGGCAGCGCCAAGGAGTCCGGCGACAAGGCCGAAGCGTCCGCGTCGGACAAGAAGGGCCCGATCACGGTCGGCCTGCTTCTGCCGGAGAACCAGACCGCGCGGTACGAGAAGTTCGACAAGCCGCTGATCGAGAAGAAGGTCAGCGAGCTGACCGACGGCACGGGCAAGGTCGTCTACGCGAACGCCAAGCAGGACGCGACTCTGCAGAACCAGCAGGCCGACACCATGGTCACCAACAAGGTCGATGTGCTGGTCGTGGACGCGGTCGACTCCAAGGCCATCGCCAGCTCGGTGAAGAAGGCCAAGGAGGCGGGCATACCGGTCGTGGCGTACGACCGTCTCGCCGAGGGGCCGATCGACGCCTACACCTCCTTCGACAACGAAGAGGTCGGCCGGGTCCAGGGCAAGGCGCTCCTCGAAGCGCTCGGCGACAAGGCCAAGTCGGGCCAGATCGTGATGATGAACGGCGCCGTCACCGACCCGAACGCCGCCCTGTTCAAGAAGGGCGCGCACTCCGAGCTCGACGGCAAGGTGAACATCGGCAAGGAGTACGACACCAAGGAGTGGAAGCCGGAGAACGCCAACGCCAACATGGAGGGCGCCATCTCCGCCATCGGCAAGGACAAGATCATCGGCGTCTACTCCGCCAATGACAGCATGGCGGGCGGCATCATCACCGCGCTCAAGGGCGCCGGCTTCAGCAAGCTCCCGCCGGTCACCGGCCAGGACGCCGAACTCGCCGGTGTGCAGCGCATCGTCACGGGCGAGCAGTTCATGAGCGTCTACAAGTCCTACCCGCAGGAGGCGGCCGTGGCCGCCGAGATGGCCGTCGCGCTCGCCAAGGGCGAGAAGCTCGACTCCATCGCCAAGAGCACCGTGGACAGCCCGACCACCAAGGGTGTCCCGTCCGTGCTCGTCCCGGTCGTGTCGCTGACGAAGGACAACATCAACGACACGGTCATCAAGGAAGGCATCTACACCGCCGGTGAGATCTGCACCGACAAGTACAAGGCCGGCTGCGACGCGATCGGTCTGAAGTAGTCCGCTCCGGGACCGTCCGGTGACCGCCCCCGGTGAAAGCCTGTCCGGCACCCCGCCCGTCAACGCCCCGCAGCTGGGGCGGGGTGCCGGATGGAACCACCCCGGTCCGCCGGTGCGCCCCGCGCGCCGTGCCGCGTGGCATCCGTGATCAGGACCCGCGCGGCCGGCCCCCTTGCTCGTCTCTTCTGCTCGACCTCCGCGCCTCCCCCCGGCGCGGCATCCCCGCCGGTCAGGCGGCGAAGGAGATGGTTCACGTGACCGCTACGCCCGTGCTGGCGTTGCGAGGGGTCTCCAAGCGATTCGGTGCCGTCCAGGCGCTCACCGACGTAGAGCTTGAGGTCCACTCCGGTGAGGTGATCGCCCTCGTGGGCGACAACGGCGCCGGGAAATCAACGCTGGTGAAGACCATCGCCGGCGTCCACCCCATCGATGACGGCGTCATCGAGTGGGAGGGCAGGCCCGTCTCGATCAACCGGCCGCACGACGCCCAGAACCTGGGCATCGCGACCGTCTACCAGGACCTGGCGCTCTGCGACAACATCGACGTCGTCGGCAATCTCTATCTCGGCAGGGAACTCCGCAGCTGGGGCGTCCTCAACGAGGTCGAGATGGAGCGCCGCTCGCGCGAGCTGCTCACCACACTGTCGATCCGGATTCCCAGTGTCCGTATCCCGATCGCCTCGCTCTCCGGCGGTCAGCGCCAGACCGTGGCCATCGCCAGGTCGATGCTCGGCGACCCCAAGCTCGTCATCCTCGACGAGCCGACGGCGGCCCTCGGCGTCGAGCAGACGGCACAGGTGCTCGACCTCGTCGAGCGGCTGCGCGAGCGCGGTCTCGCCGTGCTGCTCATCAGCCACAACATGGCCGATGTCAAGGCCGTCGCCGACAAGGTGGCGGTGCTCAGGCTGGGCAGCAACAACGGCGTCTTCGACGTCGCGTCCACCTCTCAGGAAGAGATCATCGCCGCCATCACCGGCGCCACGGACAATGCCGTGACCCGCCGCGCGTCGCGCACCGTGGAGGTTCAGAAGTGAGTACGGACAACACCTCCACGTCTCTTGACAAGACCCCGGGCAAGACACCGGGAGAGACGATCCCCGCCCAGGTCGACGCCCCCGCCGCGGCGGAAGGCGCGGTCACCGCGGTGGACCCCCGGCTGCTGGTGCGCGAGCAGGGATTCGCGGGCTATGTCTCCGAGTTCAAGCGCAAGATACGCGCCGGTGATCTGGGCTCTCTCCCGGTCGTCGTCGGGCTGCTCATCATCTGCGTGGTCTTCCAGAGCCTGAACTCCAACTTCCTGTCCGCGGAGAACCTGAGCAATATCTCCGTGGCCATGGTCGGCACCGGCATGATCGCCGTCGGTATCGTCTTCGTCCTGCTGCTCGGTGAGATCGACCTCTCGGTCGGCTCGGTCAGTGGTGTGTCCGGCGCCATCGTGGCCGTACTGAGCGTCACCCATGGCATGAACGAGTTCCTGGCCCTGGTGGTCGCCATCCTCAGCGGCGCGGTCATCGGCGCGATCCACGGCTTCTTCTTCGCCCGCGTCGGCGCGCCCGCGTTCGCCGTCACCCTGGCCGGTCTGCTCTTCTGGCTCGGCTTCATGCTCCAGATCCTGGGCGACAACGGCACCATCAACCTGAACTCCGACGGTCTGGTGGCGAAGCTCACCACCTACTACTTCACCGATGTCGCGGCGGCCTACGGTCTCGCCCTCGTCGCGGTCGTGGCGTTCTTCCTGACCTCCTTCCTGGAGAACCGCCGCCGCGAGGCGGCCGGGGTCCCGTCGAGGCCGGTCAGCGAGACCGCGCTGCGCACGGCCGTCCTCGCGATCGTGGCCTTCGCCGCGGCGTTCATGTTCAACCAGTACAAGGGTCTGCCCCTCGCGCCGGTCATCTTCCTGCTGGTCCTGGTGGCGACCGACTTCGTACTGCGGCGCACTACCTACGGCCGCAAGGTCTTCGCGCTCGGCGGCAGTGTCGAGGCGTCCCGCCGCGCGGGTATCAACGTCACGCTGATCCGGGTCTCGGTCTACTCGATCGCCGGTACGTTCGCGGCCATCGGCGGTCTCTTCATCGCCTCCAAGATCGCCGCGGCCAACCAGGGCGCCGGCACCGGCGACCTGCTGATGAACGCGATCGCGGCGGCCGTCATCGGTGGCACCAGCCTCTTCGGTGGCCGGGGCCGCACCTGGAACGCGCTGCTCGGTGTCATGGTCATCACCTCGATCCAGTACGGACTGGCGCTGGAGGGCATCGCCACTCCGATCCAGTACATGATCACCGGTGGTGTGCTGCTGGCCACGGTCGTCATCGACTCGGTCACCCGCAAGACCCAGAAGACCGCGGGTCGCGCCTGACCGTGGTCCCGCGCGCCGTGCCCGGCACCCTCGGGGTGCCGGGCACGGCTGTGCTCCGGGGACATCCGATATGACGTACATACCGTCGATCGGGTGACGTAGAACGCACCGCCCGCCGACCACTCGCGCGAGTGGAACATTAGACTCGCCAGATCGGCATGCTCGACAGCTCATACCCAAGGAGGCACGGGTGGCGTTGCTGACCCGCATCAGGGGACCGCGCGATCTGGACCGGCTCGGCCCGGAGCAGCTGAAGCAGCTGGCCGGAGAGATCCGGTCCTTCCTCGTGGACGCGGTCTCCAAGACCGGCGGCCACCTCGGTCCCAATCTCGGTGTCGTCGAGCTGACCATCGCCCTGCACCGTGTGTACGACTCCCCCAAGGACAAGGTCCTCTTCGACACGGGGCACCAGTCGTACGTCCACAAGCTGCTCACCGGCCGTCAGGACTTCTCGAAGCTCAGGAGCAGGAACGGACTCTCCGGTTATCCGTCCCGTGCCGAGTCCGACCACGACATCATCGAGAACTCCCACGCCTCCACCGTGCTCGGCTGGGCCGACGGTCTCGCCAAGGCCAACGAGGTCCTGAAGAAGGACGACCATGTGGTCGCGGTGATCGGTGACGGCGCGCTGACCGGTGGTATGGCCTGGGAGGCGCTGAACAACATCGCCGCCGCCAAGGACCGTCCGCTCGTCATCGTCGTCAATGACAACGAGCGTTCGTACGCGCCGACCATCGGCGGCCTCGCGAACCATCTCGCGACCCTGCGGATCACCGACGGCTATGAACGCTTCCTGGCCCGCGGCAAGGAGATCCTGGACCGCACACCGGTCGTCGGCAGGCCCCTCTACGACACCCTGCACGGCGCCAAGAAGGGCCTGAAGGACTTCATCGCACCCCAGGGTATGTTCGAGGACCTCGGACTGAAGTACGTGGGCCCGATCGACGGCCATGACATTGAGGCCCTGGAGTCCGCGCTCCAGCGCGCCAAGCGCTTCGGCGGCCCGGTCATCGTGCACTGCATCACCGAGAAGGGCCGCGGCTACAAGCCCGCCGAGCAGGACGAGGCCGACCACTTCCACGGCATCGGCCCCATCCACCCCGACACCGGACTGCCCATCGCCGCCGCCGGCATGGACTGGACCTCCGTGTTCGGCGAGGAGATGGTCAAGCTCGGCCATGAGCGCGAGGACATCGTCGCCATCACGGCGGCCATGCTCCAGCCGGTCGGTCTGGAGAAGTTCGCGAAGGCCTTCCCCGACCGGGTATACGACGTCGGGATCGCGGAGCAGCACGGCGCGGTCTCCGCCGCGGGTCTGGCCACCGGCGGTGTGCACCCGGTGTTCGCCCTCTACGCGACCTTCCTCAACCGCGCCTTCGACCAGCTGCTGATGGATGTCGCCCTGCACCGCTGTGGTGTGACGTTCGTCCTGGACCGGGCCGGGATCACCGGCACCGACGGCGCTTCGCACAACGGCATGTGGGATCTGTCGATGCTCCAGTGCGTGCCGGGGCTGCGGATCGCCGCTCCGCGCGACGCCGACCAGGTCCGCGCCCAGCTGCGCGAGGCCGTGGCGGTGGAGAACGCCCCGACCGTGGTCCGTTACTCCAAGGGCGCGGTCGGCCCGGCGGTCGCCGCCGTCGGCCGGGTCGGCGGGATGGACGTGCTGCGCAGGACCGAGGAGGGTACGGCGGACGTCCTGCTGGTCTCCGTCGGCGCGCTCGCCCCGATGTGCCTGGACATCGCCGACCTTCTCGACAAACAGGGCATCACGACCACGGTTGTCGACCCGCGCTGGGTCAAGCCGGTCGACGAGACGCTCGCCCCGCTCGCCGAGCAGCACCGCGTGGTCGTCACCGTCGAGGACAACAGCCGGGTCGGCGGCGTCGGTTCGGCGGTCGCCCAGGCGCTGCGCGACGCCGGGGTCGACGTACCGCTGCGGGACTTCGGCATTCCGCCGCGCTTCCTCGACCATGCCTCCCGCAAGGAGGTCATGGCCGAGATCGGGCTGACCGCGCCGGACATCGCACGCCAGGTCACCGGCCTGGTCGCGAAGCTGGACGGCCGGCTGGTGGACTCGCCCACCGAGGCCGCCCGCGACTGATCCTCCTTGAGAGCCGGATGCGCCGGGCAGGCCCTGGCGCGCGGTACCGATGGGCCGGTGGGGCCGCCCTGTAAGGGTGGTCCAATCGGCCCATCCGTGTGAAATCCGTCCATATCGGGTGTCCGGAGATGGCACACCTCTCGATCATGGCCGGATGAACGCGCACACGGAGGTACGCCGGTGAGTACGCAGCAGGACTCGGGACCGGCCCGAAACGGTTTATTCCGCACCAAGGATGTCGAGCAGTCGATCCGTGACACCGAGGACCCCGAGTTCGCGCTCAGAAAGTCCCTCTCCGCGCTCGATCTGACGGTCTTCGGCGTCGGTGTGATCATCGGTACCGGCATCTTCGTCCTCACCGGTGTGGTGGCCAGACAGACGGCGGGCCCCGCCACCGCCATCGCCTTCGTCGTCGCCGGGATCGTCTGCGCGCTGGCCGCCCTCTGCTACGCCGAGTTCGCCTCGACGGTGCCGGTCGCCGGATCCGCGTACACCTTCTCGTACGCCTCGCTCGGCGAACTGCCCGCCTGGATCATCGGCTGGGACCTCGTCCTGGAACTGGCGCTGGGCTGCGCGGTCGTCGCCGTCGGCTGGTCCGGCTATGTGCGCTCGCTGCTGGGCAACGCCGGAGCGAGTCTGCCGGACTTCCTCTCCGGCACGCAGAACGGGAAGTTCGGCTTCGATCTGCTCGCGTTCCTGCTCGTCCTCGCCCTGACCTGCGTCCTCGTCGTCGGTGTCAAGCTCTCCTCACGCGTCACCAGCGTCATCGTCGGCGTCAAGGTCACCGTCGTGCTGCTCGTGATCATCGTCGGAGCGTTCTTCATCAACGGCGCCAACTACCAGCCGTTCATCCCGCCGTCCGAGGCGAGCGGCGGCGGCGGCGGGCTCAGGGCCCCGCTCATCCAGCTGATGGCCGGCTACACCCCCACCAACTTCGGAATCCTCGGCATCTTCACCGCCGCGGCCGTCGTCTTCTTCGCCTTCATCGGCTTCGACATCGTCGCGACCGCCGCCGAGGAGACCGTCAACCCGCAGCGCGACGTACCCCGCGGCATCCTCGGCTCCCTCTTCATCTGCACCGTGCTCTATGTCGCCGTCTCGCTCGTCGTCACCGGAATGCAGCATTACAGCGAGCTGACGGTGGACGCCCCGCTCGCCGACGCCTTCAAATCGGTCGGACATCCCTTCTGGGCCGGGCTGATCAGCTTCGGGGCGGCCGTCGGACTCACCTCGGTCTGCATGATCCTGCTGCTCGGCCAGACCCGGGTGTTCTTCGCGATGAGCCGCGACGGACTGCTGCCGCGTACCTTCTCCCATGTCCACCACCGGTTCGGCACGCCGTACCGCTCCACCGTCCTGCTCGGGGTGATCGTCGCGATCGTCGCCGGCTTCACGTCCATCGAGGAACTGGCCGAACTGGTCAACATCGGCACGCTGTTCGCCTTCGTCGTGGTCGCGGTCGGCGTCATCATCCTGCGTGAACGGCGCCCCGACCTGCCGCGCTCGTTCCGCACCCCGCTGGTGCCGTATCTGCCGATCGCGTCCGTGCTCGCCTCCTTCTGGCTGATGCTCAACCTGCCCGCCGAGACCTGGCTCCGCTTCGGCATCTGGATGTGCGTCGGCGTGGTCGTGTACGTCGTGTACGGACGCGCGCACAGCCGCCTCGGGCTGTCCCGCTGACGGTCCGTCACCCCGCGCGGAGGTCCGCCACGCGGCCCGGCCCCGTATGTCCTGCTCCGGCACGGACCGCGGGGCCGGTTACTGTGCCGCGCATGGTCGTCGAGCCGCCCGCCCTCCGGTACGTCACGCCACCGCGACGTTCCGCCCCGCACCCCGTACCGGCCCCCGCCCGGCCGCCGGTCCGCCCCACCGCCGGCTACTGGCGGCGGCTGCTTCCCGTTCTCGCGCTGCTGACACTCGTCACCCGGCTGCCCTCCTTCCGACCGCCCCTGTGGAGCCCCGACGAGGGCTATCTCGCCGTCCAGGCACGGATACTGGCCGCCGGGGGAGCGCTGTACGACACCGTCGTCGACCGGAAGCCGCCGCTGCTGCCCTGGCTCTACGAATCGGCCTTCGCGCTCTTCGGCGACCAGTCCCTGTACGCCGTGAAGGCGCTCGCCGTCCTCGCCCAACTGACCACCGCCGCGCTGCTCGCCGCCGTCGCGCGGGAGCGCTGGGGCGACCGCGCGGGCCGTACCGCCGGCGTCCTCCACCCGCTGGTCTCCATCGGACTCAACCCCGAGGACACCCAGTCGGCCACCTTCGAGGTCTTCATACTGCCGTTCACCGTCGCGGCGGTATGGTGCGCGGGCCGGGGCCGCTGGGGCGCCGCCGGGCTCGCCGTCGCCGGGGCGCTGCTGACCAAGCAGACGGGCGGCGCCGTCCTCGCCCCGGTCCTGTGGCTGCTCTGGAACACCTCGCGCACCACTCCCGCCCCCCTCGTCCGGGGCGCCCTCGGGCGGCTCGCCGCCGGGCTCGTGCTGCCCGTACTCGCGGTGGCCCTGCTCACCACCCCGTCCGGCTTCCTCTTCTGGGCGGTGACCGGATCGGGCGCGTACGCCACCCTGACCGGCTCCGAACTCCATGTGCTCTCCCGGGCCTTGGCGAACACCTCGCTGCTCTGTCTCGCCTGCGTGGGGCTGCTGCCACCCGTCGTCCGCGCCCTGCGCACCCGCGGCGCCAGCCGCGGACCGGGCGCCGACCTCTGGGTGTGGCTCGCCGCCTCCGCCGCCGCCGTCCTGCTCGGCTTCCACTTCTTCGGCCACTACTTCCTGCAACTGCTGCCGCCACTGGTGCTCCTGGCGACCGCCGCGCTGCGACTGCTGCCCCGCGACCGGCTCGCCTCCGCGCTGCTCCCCTCGGCCTGCGCCTGCGCGCTGTTCCTCACCTGGGGCATCCTGGCGCCCCGGCCGGAACTCGCGCACGCCCAGCGTCTCGCGGACGCCGTACGGGCCCGTACAGCGCCCACGGACCGGGTCCTGGTCTGGGGGATACACCCGGAGGTGTACTGGCTCGCCGACCGCGCCCCGGCCAGCCGCTATCTGACGGCCGGTCTGCTGACCAACTACAGCGGCGGCCGGGACGGGCCCCGGGTCGGCGAGAAGTACGCGATGGCGGGCACCTGGACAGTCCTCGTCGACGAGCTGAGCGCGAACCCGCCCGCACTGGTCGTCGACGACTCACGCGGCAAGCCCTTCGCCCCCGACCGGCTGCCCACACTGCGCGGGCTGCTCGCCCGGCACTACGAACCACTGCCGGGGACGGTCGACGGAGCGGTGCTCTACGTACCCGCGCCAGGCGAGCCGCCCGACGGACCGCCCGACGGACCGTCCGGGGGCCCGTCCGCAGGCGCGTCCGTGCTCCGGTCCTCCGTCCGGTCCCCGGTCTGGTCCGGGGCCGGGTCAGGAGTCATGCCGGGGGCCGGTGGCTGATCCTCCGGTGGCCGTCCCTCCGCTGCCCGGCGTACGGTCCTGGGCCCGGCGCACTCCGCCCCGTGCGCCGCCACCCGCCGGCGCAGTTCACGGTCGGCCGTGATGACGACACAGCCCGCGCCGTCCGCCGCCGCCCGCGCGGCCAGCTCCACGATGAGCTCGTCCCCGCCACCGGCCGCCGACTCCACCCGTACCCCCGGTACGGACTCCACGCCCCGCGCGGCGCCCTCGACGACGAGCACGACCTCAACGGGCCCCGGATGCCCCGCCGCTCCTCGCGCGGCGTACGGCACCAGGGAGTCACGCAGCCGCTCGGTGGCACCGCGCCGATCGCGCCACCACCCGTCGGGAACGGATCCGACCACATTCGCCGCGTCGACGATCAACCGCATCAGCACAGCCGCAGCCTCGCACAGTGCCGGCACGTACGGCCTCCCGGAGCCTCCGCCGCCGCCCCTGGTTAGTATCGAGCTCTGGGTTTTCCGCGCTCGGGAAGGTGGCAGTGGGCCATGACACCGCGGTCCGGACGGACGTCGAAGCGGTCGGGGGAGAGCGCGAGCCGGGCCCCCGACCAGGGCACGAGGCCACTCCGTACGCCGCCCGCGCCCCTCATGGACGACGCCCTCCCCGCGACCACCGGCTGGCTGCTGCGTGGCAAGGACGGCAGGCTCACGGCGTACGCGCCGACCGCCGACGGAGTGCTGCGCTGGACGGAGACCCGCCCAGGCGGCCCCGACTGGTCGGGGCCCGAGCCGCTGGCCGCCCGGGGCCTGCTGCCGTATCTGTCGGTCGCGCGCAGCGCCGAGGGCTTCGTCCATCTGGTGGGCGTACGGAAACGCCCGCGCGCCGACGGACCCGCCGACACCGATCTCGTCCACGCCGTCCAGTACCAGACGGGCCGCCCGCTGCGGGACTGGCAGTCGCTGGGGAACCCGCACGGGAAGGACCGTGAGAAAGCCGTGGACATCGGCCTGCCCTCCGCGGTCCTGGACGCCACCGGCTCGGTGCACCTGTTCCTCCGCAACGCGAACGGCGGACTCTCGGCCAAGCACCAGTCGCCCACCGGCCGCTGGCAGCCCTGGGGCGGTGCCAACGCCGAGGACACGGCGCTGACCGGCGAGACGGCCGCCGCCGTCACCGACCACGGACTGATCGACGTCCTCGTCCCGGCCGGGGACACCGTGGTCCGCTGGCTGCGCCCGAAACCCGACGCGAAGCTGGAGCGCGCCGAGGACGAACCGGAAGGCGGAGTCGAGCCCGGCACCATCACCGCCTGCCCCACCGGGGGCGGACGGCTCACCCACTTCTGGCGCGACGCGGGCGACGGCACCGTCCGCGCCTGGCGCCCCGGGACGCGACCCGCGCGGCTGGGCGGTCCCGGCACGGGCCCGCTCGCCCTGCTGCGTACCCCCGTGGACGGCCATGACTGCACGATCCTGGCCCAGCGCGGCGCCGACGGCCGCCCGCACATCGCCGCCTACCCGACGGAGAACGAGGCGGCGGGCCTCCACTGGACCCCGACCGGGGAGCGCTGCTCCGGCGCCCCCGCGCTGGCGCTGGACGGCCGGGGGCGGGTGACCCTGGCGGTGATCGGCGAGGACGGCGCCCTGCGGACGGCCCGTCAGAAGGCGGAGCCGGGCCTGGCGCTGGAGGCGTGGACCCGGATCTGAGCGAGGTACCCGCGCCACGTCCCATTGGCACACACAGCTGTCACAACGGACCGGGCCGGTACGGAAGTCGCCTTCCGTACCGGCCCGTTCGCCGTTCGCCGTACGCCGTACGCCCGGGAGCCTACGCGGGAACGCTCGCCACGCCAGGCGCCAGGAACCGCTTGCCGTTCACCCGCTCCGAGACACCCTCCCTGTCCAGGTACGGAGTGATGCCGCCCAGATGGAAGGGCCAGCCCGCGCCCGTGAGCAGACAGAGGTCGATGTCCTGGGCCTCGGCCACGACGCCCTCGTCCAGCATCAGACCGATCTCCTGGGCCACCGCGTCCAGCACCCGCTCGCGCGTCTGCTCCTCGGTGAGGACGACATCACCCTGCTGGAGAAGCGCGGCCACCTCCGGGTCCAGCTCCGGCCTTCCGGAGTCGTGGACATAGAAGCCGCGCTTGCCCGCCTTGACGACCGCCGCGAGGTTCGCGGAGACCGTGAAGCGGTCCGGGAACGCGCCGTGCAGGGTCTCCGAGACATGCAGACCGATGGCGGGCCCGACCAGTTCGAGCAGCACCAGCGGGGACATCGGCAGCCCCAGCGGCTCGACCGCGCGCTCCGCCACCGCCACCGGAGTGCCCTCGTCGATGACGTTCTGGATCTCGCCCATGAAGCGGGTGAGGATGCGGTTGACGACGAACGCCGGGGCGTCCTTCACCAGTACCGCGCTCTTCTTCAGCTTCTTCGCCACCCCGAACGCCGTGGCCAGCGCGGCGTCATCGGTCCGCTCCCCGCGCACGATCTCCAGCAGCGGGAGGATCGCGACCGGGTTGAAGAAGTGGAACCCGACGACCCGCTCGGGGTTCTTCAGCTTCGACGCCATCTCGGAGACCGACAGCGACGAGGTGTTGGTGGCGAGGATCGCGTGTGCCGGGGCGACCGCCTCGACCTCCGCGAACACCTTCTGCTTGACGCCCATCTCCTCGAAGACGGCCTCGATGATGAAGTCCGCGTCCGAGAAGCCCTCGGCCTTGTCCAGCACACCCGAGACCAGGCCCTTGAGACGGTTGGCCTTGTCCTGGTTGATACGGGACTTCAGCAGCAGCTTGTCGATCTCGCCATGGACATAGCCGACGCCCTTGTCGACCCGCTCCTGGTCGATGTCCGTGAGGACGACCGGTACTTCGAGACGGCGCAGGAAGAGCAGCGCCAGCTGCGAGGCCATCAGACCCGCGCCGACGACGCCGACCTTGGTGACCGGGCGCGCCAGCGCCTTGTCCGGGGCCCCGGCCGGCCGCTTCGCGCGCCGCTGCACCAGGTTGAACGCGTAGATGCCGGAGCGCAGTTCGCCGCCCATGATCAGATCCGCGAGGGCCCGGTCCTCGGCGTCGAAGCCGGCCTGGAGGTCACCGTCCTTGGCGGCGGCGATGATGTCCAGCGCGCGGTAAGCCGCCGGGGCCGCGCCATGCACCTTGGAGTCGGCGATCTGCCTGCCGCGCTCCACCGCGCGGTCCCAGGCCTCACCGCGGTCCACCTCGGGTCGTTCGACGGTCAGTTCGCCCGTCAGCACGGACGCGGTCCAGCTCAGCGACCGCTCCAGGAAGTCGGCGCCCTCGAAGATCGCGTCGGCGATGCCCAGTTCACGCACCTGGGCGCCCTTGAGCTGCTTGTTCTGGTTGAGCGAGTTCTCGATGGCGACCGAGACCGCGCGGTCCGCGCCGATCAGGTTCGGCAGCAGCGTGCAGCCGCCCCAGCCGGGGACGAGACCGAGGAACACCTCGGGCAGCGAGAACGCGGGCAGCGCGGCCGAGACCGTGCGGTACTGGCAGTGCAGACCGACCTCGACACCGCCGCCCATCGCCGCGCCGTTGTAGTACGCGAAGGTCGGCACGGCCAGCGTGGCGAGCCGCTTGAAGACCTCGTGGCCGCCCTTGCCGATCGCGAGCGCGTCCTCGTGGCGCTTCAGCAGCTCCACGCCCTTGAGGTCGGCGCCGACCGCGAAGATGAACGGCTTGCCGGTGATCCCGACGCCGACGACCGTACCGTCGGCCGCTTCCTTCTCGACCTGGTCGATCGCGGCGTTGAGGTTCGCCAGCGACTGCGGTCCGAAGGTGGTCGGCTTGGTGTGGTCCAGGCCGTTGTCCAGCGTGATGAGCGCGAACCGCCCGGCGCCCGCGGGGAGATCGAGATGGCGTACGTGCGCCTGCGTGACGACCTCGCCGGGGAACAGTTCGGCCGCGCCCTTCAGGAGTTCGGCGGTGCTGGTGCTCACTTGGTGCCTCCGTCGAAGTGCGGGTTCTCCCAGATGACCGACGCGCCCATGCCGAAGCCGACGCACATGGTGGTCAGCCCGTAGCGGACCTGCGGGTGCGACTCGAACTGCCGCGCGAGCTGGGTCATCAGCCGGACACCGGAGGAGGCCAGCGGGTGGCCGAACGCGATGGCGCCGCCGTACTGGTTGACGCGCTCGTCGTCGTCCGCGATGCCGTAGTGGTCCAGGAAGGCCAGCACCTGCACGGCGAAGGCCTCGTTGATCTCGAACAGACCGATGTCGGAGATCGAAAGACCCGCCTTGGCGAGCGCCTTCTCCGTCGAGGGGATCGGACCGTACCCCATGACCTCCGGCTCGACGCCCGCGAAGGCGTACGAGACCAGCCGCATCCTGACCGGAAGGCCCTGCTCGCGCGCGAAGTCCTCCGCGGCGATCAGCGAGGCGGTGGCGCCGTCGTTGAGCCCCGCCGCGTTGCCCGCGGTGACCCGGCCGTGCGGCCGGAACGGGGTCTTGAGCCCGGCCAGCATCTCCAGCGTCGTCCCCGGGCGCATCGGCTCGTCGGCGATGGCGAGCCCCCAGCCGGTCTCGCCCACCTCGGGGTTGGTGCGCCGGATGGAGATCGGCACCAGGTCCTGCTGGATCGTGCCGTCGGCGTACGCCTTGGCGGCCTTCTCCTGCGAGCGCACCGCGTACTCGTCGGCGCGCGCCTTCGTCAGCTGCGGGAAGCGGTCGTGCAGATTCTCCGCGGTCATCCCCATGAAGAGCGCGGAGTCGTCCACGAGCTTCTCGGAGACGAAGCGCGGGTTCGGGTCGACACCCTCGCCCATGGGGTGGCGGCCCATGTGCTCGACACCGCCGGCCACGACGATGTCGTACGCGCCGAACGCGATGGAGCCCGCGGTGCTGGTCACCGCGGTCAGCGCGCCCGCGCACATCCGGTCGATCGAGTAGCCGGGCACGGACTGCGGCAGCCCCGCGAGGATCCCCGCGGTACGGCCGAGCGTGAGGCCCTGGTCACCGATCTGAGTGGTGGCGGCGATGGCGACCTCGTCGATCCGGGCCGGGTCGAGGTCCGGGTTGCGGCGCAGCAGCTCCCGGATCGCCTTCACGACGAGATCGTCGGCGCGGGTCTCGTGGTACATGCCCTTCGGGCCCGCCTTGCCGAACGGGGTGCGGACGCCGTCGACGAAGACGACATCCCTGACGGTACGAGGCACGATGGCTCTCCTCCAGGGTGCGGGGTGGCACTGCGGGGCGCGCTTGGGACGCGCTTCCACTTCTATGCTACTTGCGGGTAACCACGCTGCCCAGTCCCCCTCCCCTTTTTGGGGCTCGGTTCGCCTCCGGAAAGACGACACCCGGGACGTGGCGGCGTCCCACACACCTGGCCGGGCCGCAACGGATCACCGGCCGACAGCCCACACCTCGCCGGAACGCGAGGTGCACCGTCGGTCAGGACGACACGGCCGGTCAGTCCGGCACCGACAGCGCGCGCGTCAGCAGCGGCGCCACCTGCTCGACCTGCCAGGCGCGCGCCCCATGCCCCGCGAGCGCGTCCGCGACCTTCTCCACCGTCGGCTCGTGCGGCGGCTCCCAGCACACCCGGCGCACCGTGTCCGGCGTGATCAGGTTCTCCTGCGGCATGTTCAGCCGCTCGGCCAGCTCCGAGACCGCCGCGCGGGCGGCCGACAGCCGGGCCGCGGCCTCCGGGTCCTTGTCCGCCCAGGAGCGCGGCGGCGGCGGCCCCGCCACCTGCTGCCCCGGCTGGGGCAGCTCCGCGTCGGGCAGCGCCCTGGCCCGGTCGACCGCCGCCTGCCACTGCTCCAGCTGCCGGCGTCCCATCCGGTGGCCGAAACCGGTCAGCGCGGTCAGCGCGTGTACGTTCACCGGCAGCGCCAGCGCCGCCTCGATGATCGCGGCGTCGCTCAGCACCTTGCCGGGGGAGACATCACGCCGCTGCGCGACGCGGTCGCGGGTGGTCCACAGCTCCCGTACGACCGCCATCTGGCGGCGGCGGCGCACCTTGTGCATCCCCGACGTACGGCGCCACGGGTCCTTGCGCGGGGGCGGCGGCGGGGCCGAGGCGATCGCGTCGAACTCCTGGTGCGCCCAGTCCAGCTTGGACTGGCGGTCCAGCTCCTTCTCCAGCGCGTCCCGCAGATCGACGAGCAGCTCCACATCGAGCGCGGCGTAGCGCAGCCACGGCTCGGGGAGCGGACGGGTCGACCAGTCGACGGCGGAGTGGCCCTTCTCCAGGGCGTAGCCGAGGACGTTCTCGACCATCGCGCCGAGGCCGACCCGGGGAAAGCCCGCCAGCCGGCCTGCCAGTTCCGTGTCGAACAGCCGGGTGGGCGTCATGCCTATTTCGCGCAGGCAGGGGAGATCCTGGGTCGCCGCGTGCAGGATCCACTCGGTCCCGGCGAGCGCCTCGCCGAGACCGGAGAGATCGGGGCAGCCGACGGGATCGATCAGCGCCGTGCCCGCGCCCTCGCGGCGCAGCTGGACGAGATAGGCGCGCTGACCGTACCGGTAACCGGACGCCCGCTCGGCGTCGACGGCCACGGGGCCGGTGCCCGCGGCGAAGGCCGCGATCACCTCGGCGAGCGCCTCATCGCTGGCGACTACCGGCGGAATGCCCTCGCGGGGCTCCAGCAAGGGGATCGGCGCCGATTCGACGTCGTCCGGGGGCAGCGACATGAGCGGCTGCCGCCCCTGGCCCCCGGTGGTTCGCAGTGCTGGCTCTGCTGCGGTCTCTTGGGCGTCGGTCACCTGTCAAGGGTATCCGTGAACGGAAGGCGCCCGTCGACGGAACGTTCCGTCGACGGGCGGTGGGGGCGAGAAGTGGTCAGTGGATGATTCCGGTACGGAGGGCCACGGCGACCATCCCCGCCCGGTCGCCCGTGCCGAGCTTGCGCGCGATCCGGGCGAGATGGCTCTTGACGGTGAGTGCGGACAGGCCCATCGAGACACCGATGGCCTTGTTGGACTGGCCTTCGGCGACCAGCCTGAGCACCTCGACCTCACGGCCGGAGAGCTCCCGGTAACCGCCCGGGTGGCTCGGGGCCCCCGGAGGGCGGCGGTGCATCCGCTGGCCGGCGCCGATGGGGGCGGCGCCGGGACGGCCCGGGTGGCCGATGTTCGTACGGGTACCGGTGACGACATAGCCCTTGACGCCGCCCGCGAGGGCGTTGCGCACCGCGCCGATGTCATCGGCGGCGGAGAGGGCCAGGCCGTTGGGCCAGCCCGCGGCTCGGGTCTCGGACAGCAGGGTCAGCCCGGAACCGTCGGGCAGATGGACGTCGGCAACGCAGATGTCGCGCGGGTTACCGACGCGGGGGCGGGCCTCCGCGATGGACGACGCCTCGATGACGTCACGTACTCCAAGGGCCCACAAGTGGCGGGTGACGGTGGAGCGGACGCGTGGGTCGGCCACGACGACCATGGCCGTCGGCTTGTTCGGGCGGTAGGCGACCAGGCTTGCGGGCTGCTCTAGGAGAACGGACACCAGGCCTCCTGGGAAGGTGCGGGACGGGGCCGGCTCTGGGGATGAAGCCGGGGCGATCCGTGCTTGAAGGGTCATTGACCTCTTCGGCAGCAATCCCGCCCGCCTTTAGAGAAAGATCACGATTTGGTGAGTAACAATTCGGGCAATTCGGACGGGTGATCGATCATTCCGCGCCGCGCCCCCACGACTCCCCCCATGGCCGGCCCCCGCGCCCCCCGCCCGGGGCGGCGCGGTGAGGGCGGTCAGGACACCTGCGGCCCGCGCCGCTGGGGCAGTGACACCACACCCGCTCCGGCGCCCGGGTCCGCCGCACCCGTGACCGGGCCCGCCGTGGCGGGAGGCAGCCCCGCGATCTGGCAGAGCAGATCGCACCAGGCCGCCAGATGCGCCGCCGTGTCGGGCACCCCGCCCCGGCCCTCGCGCGGAGTCCAGGACGCGCGGATCTCGATCTGGGTGGCGGGTCTGCGTTCGGCGAGACCGCCGAAGTAGTGCGACCCGGCGCGCGTGACCGTGCCGCTGGCCTCCCCGTACGACAGTCCGCGCGCCTCCAGCGCGCCGGTCAGCCAGGACCAGCACACCTCCGGCAGCAGCGGGTCCGCCGCCATCTCCGGTTCCAGCTCCGCCCGTACGAGCGTCACCAGCCGGAACGCGCCCTGCCAGGCGTCATGTCCGGCCGGGTCGTGGAGCAGGATGAGCCGGCCGTCCGCCAGATCGTCGTCGCCGTCGACGACCGCCGCCTCCAGGGCGTACGCGTACGGTGCCAGCCGCTTGGGCGGCGGTGTCGGGTCGACCTCGATCTCGGGACGCAGCCGCGCCGTTCGCAGTGCTTCGACCGCCGAACGGAACGTGGCCGGACCGGAATCCCCCTCCGCGCCCCCCGTTCCCTCGGTGCCGTTGGAATGATCGGAAAACTGTCCCTGAGCCGCAGCCATGCGGGGAAGAGTAGGCGGAACGCGCGCCTCGCGCAGGGAAGGACACCCGGGCCGGGGCAGCGGCTTCCCCGTACATGCGAAGATTCTGGTCGTGAGCGCCATTGACCGCCCCCCGGGCCAGCAGACGAAGCCGTACGAATCGCCCTTTATGAAGGCGTGCAGGCGTGAACCGGTGCCGCACACACCGGTCTGGTTCATGCGACAGGCGGGGCGCTCGCTGCCGGAGTATCTGAAGGTCCGTGAGGGGATTCCGATGCTGGAGTCCTGCATGCGTCCCGAGCTGGTCACCGAGATCACCCTCCAGCCGGTACGACGCCACAAGGTCGACGCCGCGATCTACTTCAGCGACATCGTCGTCCCCCTCAAGGCCATCGGCCTCGACCTCGACATCAAGCCCGGGATCGGCCCCGTCGTCGCCGAGCCGATCCGGACCCGCGCCGATCTCGCCCGGCTGCGCGATCTCACCCCGGACGACGTCTCGTATGTCACCGAGGCGATCGGCATGCTCACCGGCGAGCTGGGCGCCACCCCGCTCATCGGCTTCGCGGGCGCGCCGTTCACGCTCGCCAGCTATCTCGTGGAGGGCGGCCCGTCCCGCAACCACGAGCACACCAAGGCGATGATGTACGGCGACCCGGAGCTGTGGGCCGATCTGCTGGACCGGCTCGCGGACATCACCTCCGTCTTCCTCAAGGTGCAGATCGAGGCGGGCGCGAGCGCCGTACAGCTCTTCGACTCATGGGTGGGCGCCCTGGCCCCGGCCGACTACCGCCATTCCGTCCTGCCCGCCTCGGCGAAGGTCTTCGACGCCATCGCCCCGTACGACGTCCCGCGCATCCACTTCGGGGTCGGGACGGGCGAACTGCTCGGTCTGATGGGCGAGGCGGGCGCGGATGTCGTCGGCGTCGACTGGCGGGTCCCGCTGGACGAGGCGGCCCGCCGGGTCGGCCCGGGCAAGGCGCTCCAGGGCAACCTCGACCCGGCCGTGCTCTTCGCCCCGACGGCGGCGGTGGAGACCAAGACCCGCGAGGTACTGGACGCGGCGGCCGGTCTGGAGGGCCATGTCTTCAATCTGGGCCATGGTGTGCTGCCGACCATGGACCCGGACGCGCTGACCCGGCTCGTGGAGTACGTCCACACCCAGACCGCCCGCTGAGTGTTTGTGAGCTATAGCCCCGCCGTCCGTACCGTTGTCGTCGCCTTGCGCGCGGCGACCAGCACCGGGTCCCAGACCGGGGAGAACGGCGGGGCGTAGCCCAGGTCCAGGGTGGTCATCGCCTCCACCGTCATCCCGGCCGTCAGCGCCACCGCCGCGATGTCCACCCGCTTCGCCGCGCCCTCGCGGCCGACGATCTGCGTGCCCAGCAGCCGGCCCGTACGGCGCTCCGCGAGCATCTTCACCGTCATGAAGGCGGCGCCGGGGTAGTAACCGGCGCTGTTGGTGGACTCGATGGTCGCGGTGACGAACTGGAGGCCCGCCCGGCGAGCGTCCTTCTCCCGCAGCCCGGTCCTGGCGATCTCCAGATCGCAGACCTTGCTGACGGCCGTGCCGACCACCCCGGGGAAGACGGCGTAGCCGCCGCCGACGTTCGCGCCGATGATCTGGCCGTGCTTGTTCGCGTGAGTGCCCAGCGCGATATGCCGGGTCGAGCCCGACACCAGGTCGCGGACTTCCACGCAGTCCCCGCCCGCCCAGATGTTCTCGTGGCCGCGCACCCGCATCGCCAGATCGGTGAGCAGCCCGCTGTGCGGCCCGAGGGGCAGCCCCGCCGCGCGGGCGAGCGTGGTCTCCGGCTCCACACCGATACCGAGGACGACCACATCGGCCGGGTACTCGGCGGCGTCCGTGACCACGGCGCGCACCCGGCCGTCCGCGCCGGTGCGTACGCCGGTGACCGTCGTGCCGCCCACCGTGGTGATGCCCATCCCGTCCATCGCCTCGTGGACCAGCCGGCCCATATCGGGGTCGAGCGTCGCCATCGGCTGGTCCCCGTTGTGGACCACGGTGACCTGATAGCCGCGCTTCAGCAGCGCCTCCGCCATCTCCACCCCGATATAGCCCGCGCCGACGACGACCGCGCGCCCGCCCTTCGTCGCCCCGAGGGTGGTCAGCAGCGCCTGTCCGTCGTCGAGGGTCTGTACGCCGTGCACGCCCGGCGCGTCGATCCCGGGCAGCGCCGGGCGCACCGGGCGGGCGCCCGTCGCGACGACCAGCTTGTCGAAGCCGGTCCAGCTCTCCGTACCGTCGGAGAGATCACGTACGCGCACCCGCTGCCCGGCCACGTCGATCTCCACGGCCTCCGTGCGCATCCGCAGATCGATGGCGCGTGCGCGGTGCTCCTCGGGGGTGCGCGCGATCAGGTCACCGGGCCCGGAGACGTCCCCGCCCACCCAGTAGGGAATGCCGCACGCGGAGTACGAGGTGAAGTGGCCGCGCTCGAACGCGACGATCTCCAGTTCCTCCGGGCCCCTGAGCCTGCGGGCCTGCGACGCGGCGGACATGCCCGCCGCGTCGCCGCCGATGACCACCATGCGTTCCGCCGCCATTGCGCGCCCCTCTCACTCCCGTGTTCTCAGGGGGAACGCTACGCGGGCGTCACGGGATCAGTGCTCGGGTGTCCGCCGGGCGGTCGGCATGTCGGGGGCCGGCGAGGGCTCGTCCCCGGGCGCGTGCGCGGGGGTGGGCCAGGGCGCGGGTACCGGCTCCGGCCCGCGGGGCAGCCGGCTCCGTATCAGCCGCCACAGCACATAGAGCACCGCGAGCACGGCGGCGAACGGCGCCACCGCGCCGACCACCACCCCGATCCACCGCACGGTCGCGGTCAGCGCGTCCCAGCCGCCGCCCAGCGCGTCCAGGAACCCGGGGGTGTCCTCCTCCTTCTTCGTCACCTTCTTGACGGCCGGAGCCTCGGTGAGCTCCAGCGTGATGGTGGCCAGGGACGTACGGTCCTTGAGCGACGCCTGCTGGGCGAGCAGCGACTCCAGAGCCGCCTGACGCGTACTCAACTCGGCTTCCAGCGAGACCACTTCGCTGAGCGTCGTCGCCTGGTCCATCAACTCCCTTACGCGCGCGACGCTCGCCCGCTGCGAGGCGATCCTGCTGTTCACGTCGACCACCTGGTCGGTGACGTCCTTCGCGTCGGCCTTGCGCGCCACCAGCGTGCCGGCGCCCGCCAGTTCGGCGAGGACATCGTCGTACGCGTCCTGCGGCACCCGCAGCACGATGCGCGAGCCGACATGGTCGCCTTGGACCCGCTCGGTGGACTCGTTCTCGACGAGGCCACCGGAGTTCACGGCCGCGGCCCGGGCCGTGGCGAGGGCCTTCTCCGTGTTCTTGACGCGCACGGTGAGTTCGGCGGTGCGGATCACATGCGTACGGGCCGTCGAGGGCCGCTGTGCGGCGTCCGTCCCCTCGCTGCCGGACGCCGGCGCACCGGCGCCCGACGCGGTGTCCGCCGCGTCCGCCTGCCGCTCCTGAACCGGTTTCGCGGCGCTGTCCGCCGCCGATGTCGTGCCACCGCCATCGGAGGCACTGCATCCCGCGAGCGCGAGTGAGACGGTGAGTAGTGCTGCCGCGAACGCCGGCGTCGCACGCATATCGGCCCCCCAGAGACGGTTGAGAAAAGTGTGATGCCCGTTCGACGCGCGAGAGCCGGGCACGGATGCTCGTCCACGGTCCCGAAGCGGTCACGGTCGGGACTCGTTATGGACCGTCCACACCGGTTTGAGAGAGTGGGGGCATGGAGTCGAGCGCGCAGCACGCGGACACGCACACGGGCCATGTCGTCGTCATCGGGGGCGGTATCGCCGGTCTCGCCGCCGCGCACCGGCTGCTGGGCGCCGGGATCCGGGTGACACTGCTGGAGGCCACCGACCGGCTCGGCGGCAAGCTGCGGACCGGCGAGATCGAGGGCGCCCCCGTCGACCTCGGGGCCGAGTCGATGCTCGCCCGGCGGCCCGAGGCCGTTGATCTCGCCGAGGCCGTCGGGCTCGGCGGACTGCTCCAGCCGCCCACCGCCACCACCGCGTCGGTGTGGACGCGCGGGGAGCTGCGCCCCATGCCCAAGGGCCATGTGATGGGGGTGCCGGGCGACCCCGCCGCCCTCGCCGGGCTGCTCTCCGACGAAGGGCTCGCCAGAATCGCCCGCGAACCCGAACTGCCGCCCACCGAGGTCGGCGACGATGTCTCGGTCGGCGAGTACGTCGCCGAGCGGCTCGGCCGCGAGGTCGTCGACCGGCTGGTGGAACCGCTGCTCGGCGGGGTCTACGCGGGCGACGCGTACCGCATCTCCATGAAGGCGGCCGTCCCGCAGCTCTTCGAGCTGGCCCGGACCCATGACTCCCTGCTGGCGGGTGTGCGCGACCTCCAGGCCACGACCGCCGCCGGGCAGCGCGCCGGCGCGGCGCCGGGCGCGGTCTTCGCGGGCATCGCGGGCGGTGTGGGCACCCTGCCCGGCGCGGTCGCGGACGCCGTACGGGCGGGCGGCGGCGAGATCCTTGTCGAGACGCCCGTCCTCGGCCTCCGGCGCACCCCCGACAGCTGGCTGATCCGTACCGAGCGGGGCGATCTGCCCGCCGACGGCGTGGTGCTCGCCACCCCCGCCTGGTCCGCCTCGGCGCTGCTCTCGGACGAGTCCCCGGCAGCCGCCGCCGAACTCGCCGGGGTCGAGTACGCGTCGATGGCGCTGGTCACGATGGCGTTCCGGCGCGCTGATCTCGGCGCGATGCCCGAGGGCAGCGGCTTCCTCGTACCGCCCGTCGACGGCCGCACGATCAAGGCGTCGACCTTCTCCACCCGGAAGTGGGCGTGGGTCGCGGACGCCGCGCCCGGTCTCTTCGTCCTCCGTACCTCCATCGGGCGGTACGGCGAGGAGGAGCAACTGGAGCGCGAGGACGCCGAACTCGTCGGTGCCTCGCTGCGCGACCTCGGCGACGCGGTCGGGCTCAGCGCGAAGCCGGTGGCCACGGAAGTCACCCGCTGGATCGGCGGTCTGCCGCAGTACCCCGTCGGCCACCAGGCCAGGATCACCCGGGTCCGTGAGGCCGTCGCCAAGCTCCCGGGGCTGCGGCTGTGCGGCGCCGCGTACGACGGCGTCGGTATCCCGGCGTGCGTCGCGTCCGCCCGGCGCGCCGCCGACGAGATCATCGCCACGTCGACCCTGGCGCGGGGCACGGGGCGGGGCGCGGGAGAATAGCCCCATGACTGCTGCACCAGAGAAGACCCCGAACGCGGGCAAGAAGGCCAAGGACCTCAACGAGGTCATCCGCTACACGCTGTGGTCCGTCTTCAAGCTGCGCGATGTGCTGCCCGAGGACCGGACCGGCTTCGCGGACGAGGTCCAGGAGCTGTTCGACCAGCTCGGCGCCAAGGACGTCACCGTACGCGGCACCTACGACGTGTCAGGGCTGCGCGCGGACGCCGACGTCATGATCTGGTGGCACGCGGAGACCGCGGACGAACTCCAGGACGCGTACAACCGCTTCCGGCGCACCCGGTTCGGACGGCGGCTGGAGCCGGTCTGGTCGAACATGGCGCTGCATCGCCCCGCCGAGTTCAACAAGTCGCACGTACCGGCCTTCCTGGCCGACGAGACGCCCCGCGACTATGTGAGCGTCTACCCCTTCGTACGGTCCTACGACTGGTATCTGCTGCCCGACGAGGACCGCCGCAGGATGCTGGCCGACCACGGGAAGATGGCCCGCGGCTACCCCGATGTGCGGGCCAACACGGTTGCCTCGTTCTCGCTCGGCGACTACGAGTGGGTGCTGGCCTTCGAGGCCGACGAGCTCTACCGGATCGTCGACCTGATGCGCCATCTGCGCGGCTCCGAGGCCCGGATGCATGTCCGGGAAGAGGTCCCGTTCTTCACGGGCCGCCGCAAGTCGGTCGCCGACCTCGTGGCGGGACTCGCCTAGGTCCTGTCCGGCCGGCAAGGACCTGACCCCGGCCTCAGGAAACGATGTGGATGTGGTGGAGGGGCCGGCCCGGTGCGGGCCGGCCCGGCCATCCCGCCCGGAAGATCAGACGTTCGGCGGCGGCTTGTGGCCGCTCGCCGGCTCGTCCAGCGACACCGGGTCCGGCTCAGGGTTCCCATCGGCCGCTGATCCGCGGAAACGGAAACGCGGTGACCGCGGGGGAGTTTCTCATTCCTCCCGGTTCCGCTCCGTTCCGCGCCGATCACGGCCGATGGAACCCGAGTTGGTACATGGAACCCGAGTCGGGACGGAGAAGGACACCCCGGGCGAGGCGCCCGGTCATCGAGCAAGGACCAGCGCGGTCATAGGCGCACGATGACCAGCGCGGTGTCGTCGGTGACGCCGTCCGGCGGGAGCAGGTCGGCCAGCAGGGCGTCCGCGAGGGTTTCGGGGTCGGCCGCCCGATGGCGGGCCAGGGAGCGGGCGAGCCGGGCGAGGCCGATGTCGATGTCCTCGCGGCGGCGCTCGATCAGGCCGTCGGTGTACAGCACGAGGACGGAGCCCTCGCTGAAGGACGCGGTGGCCTGGGGGCGGGGAGCGGGTTCGGGGCGGGCGCCCAGCGGGGGGTCGGTGGCCCGGTCCAGGAACTCGACGGTGCCGTCCCCGCGCAGGAGCGCCGGCGGAGGGTGGCCGGCGCTGCTGTAGGTGATGGTGCGGGTGTCCCAGTCGATGAACGCGGTGGCCGCGGTGGTGTTCTCGGCGCCCTCGACGGAGCGGGCGTAGAGCCCGAGGACTTCCAGGGCCCTGGCGGGTCCTTCGGTGGTGCGGGAGGCGGCGCTGAGCGCGCTGCGCAGTTGCCCCATGACCTGGGCGGCGGGCAGACCGTGGCCGACGACATCGCCGACGGCGACCGCGCCGCGGTCACCGTCCAGGTCGACCAGGTCGTACCAGTCACCGCACACCTCCAGCGTGTCGACGGCGGGCCGGTAGCGTGCGGCCGACGGGTGGTTCCCGAGGCAGCGGAGAGTGGGCAGCATCGCCTCTTGCAGACTCAGCGCCACCTCGCGGGCGCGGATGAGTTCGGTGACGTCCTCCACCCGGTGCATCAGCAGCGCCATCCGTCCGTCCGGGCCGAACACGGGCGTGTTGATCATGCTGAAGTACCGCTCGTACCGCGTTCCGGGCCGCTCGGGGTCCTCCCTGTCGTAGCGCTGAAGCTCCATGGTCTCGCGCTCACCTGTCTCCGCCACCCGGCGCAGTGAGGCCACGACGTTACCCACCACGGCGGCGCCGGGGTCGTTCGGACTGTGGGCGAAATCGTCCCCGATATAGCGGCCGACGGCGGCCTGCTCGCGGGTGCGGCCCATCTGCCGCAGGAACTCTTCGTTGACGTCCAGGTAGAGCAGCTGCGGGGTCAGCAGCACCACCGCCCCGGGAAGGGCCTGGAACACCGCTCTGTAGTCGATCTCCGGTTCCGTCACGTCTGTCTCGCCTCGACGTCGCCGATGCTGTGTTTGCTGTGTCCTTCGCCGTGTCTTTCGCCGTGTCTTTCACGATAGGCGCGGGGAGCCGGGGCAGCGACGCGGACCGGGGGCCCGGGCCTCGGTGCCGGCTCAGAGACGAATACCCGGATTGAGCCGTCTGCGCAGTTCGACGAGTCGGTCGGTCGGTCGCGGCGACGCCGGGTCGGGCTCCGCGTGCGGCGCGCAGTCGGCGCCCCGCACCGGCGCCTTGCCGTGCAGCAGGTAGTCCTCCACATAGGCGGTGACGCAGGCGTTGGCGCCGCCCGACACCCCGTGCGTGCCGGCGTCCCGCTCGGTCACCAGGGCCGAACCGGCCAGCCGCTTGTGCAGCTCCACCGCCCCCTCGTACGGCGTCGCCGCGTCCCGCTCCGCGGCCAGGATCAGCGTCGGCGGCAACTGGCCCGGCCAGGTGCGGACTTCGGCCGGCCGACGGCGCGGCGCGGTCCAGTAGGCGCACGGCAGATTCATCCAGGCGTTGTCCCAGGTCTCGAACGGCGCGCGCCGCGCCAGCTCGGTGTTGTCGCGGTCCCACACCGCGAAGTCCGTGGGCCACGGCGCGTCATTGCACTCGACCGCGGTATAGACCGCCCCGGCGTTCTCGCTCTCCGCCGCGGCGGCCGGACGCGGCGAGGCCTGGGCGATCAAAGGCTGCTGATTGCCCTTCAGATACTCGGCGAGGGCCGTCGCGCGCGTCGGCCAGTAGTCGTCGTAGTAGCCGGCCCCGAGCATCGCCGCCTGGAGCTGGCCGGGCCCGACCTTCCCGCCGGCCGGCTTGTGCGCGACTCCCGCGCGCACTCTCTCGTAGCTCTGCGCCACCTGCTCGGCGTCGGTGCCCAGGTGGTACGTCGCGTCATGCTTGGCCACCCAGGTACGGAAGTCCTCCCAGCGCCGCTCGAACGCGACCGACTGGTCGAGGTTGTTGCGGTACCAGATCTGCTCGGGGTCCGGGTTCACGGCGGAGTCGAAGACCATCCGGCCCACGTGCGAGGGGAAGAGCGTCGCGTAGAGCGCGCCGAAGTAGGTCCCGTACGAGGCGCCCATGAAGGTCAGCTTCTGCTCACCGAGCGCCGCGCGCAGCACGTCCAGATCGCGGGCGTTGTTCAGCGAGTTGTAGTGGGGGAGCGCGGCGCCGGCGGCGCGGGCACAGCCCTGCGCGTACGCCTTGGCCTCGGCGATCCGCTCCCGTTTGTATGACGCGGAGGGATGGATGGGGGACTGCGTCGGGGCTTTGACGTGGTCCACCGGATCCTCGCAGGAGAGCGGGGCGGACCGGCCCACTCCGCGAGGGGCGTAGCCGATGAGGTCGTACGCCTCGGCGATCCGCTTCCAGTGGGGCACCTCGGCGGCCATCGGGAAGTACATACCGGAGGCGCCGGGTCCGCCGGGGTTGAAGACCAGCGCGCCCTGCCGCCGCTCCGGACTCCCGCTCGCGGGCACCCGGCTGACGGTGAGGCTGATCATCCTGCCGTCGGGTTCGGTGTAGTCGAGAGGGACCTCGACCGTGCCGCAGACGAGGGGTTCGGGCAGCCGCTCGGCCTCGGGGCAGGCGCCGAAGGTGATGCCGGCGGTGGCGGCGCGCTCGGCGGCGCGGGCGACGCCACGGGCCGCGCTGGTGGTGGCGTGTCCGCCGGTGGTGTCGGCGCCGTCCGCGGGAACGACGACGAGGGCCGACAGGACCACGGAGCCGAGGGTGGTCAACGCCCCGTATTTCGTTACTGCTCTCATCGCGTTCCCTTCCGTGCGTGCGGATCGGAGGGTGATCCGCAGACAGAAGGTCAGCAGAGTGCCGGGGGCGGACAAGCATCCGTACGCGGTGTCGGTCGCAATGACCCCGATGCGTCGTCCGGCCACTCCGAAGGGTCTGAGGAGTGGCCGGACGGTACGGGATGTGCCGCCCGGATCGCACGGACGGCCCGGACCGACGACCGCCCGGAGGCTTACGATCCCCCGCCGCCGCCCCCACAGCCGCCGCCTCCTCCGCCTCCTCCGTCGGAACCTCCGCCTCCTCCGTCGGAACCTCCGCCGCCTCCGTCGGAACCGCTGGAACCGCCGCCTCCGCAGGAGCTCGCGCCACAGCCCGACCCCGAACCGCCGCAGCCCGTCCCCGAGCCCGGCTCGGCGCCGTAGCACCAGGCCACCACGGCCGTGGACAGCTGCTCCGCCGGTGCGAAGTCACGCCCCGGGCGCATCCGCGCGGCGGTGCTCAACTGCCCCCGCAGCTCCGGATCCGGCACCCCCGTCACCCCGTACGCCGCGACCTGGTCCGCGGCCGAGTAAGTGAGCCCCACGACGAAGTCGCGCAGCGCCCGCCGTCCCGCTCGGGTGATCCGCCGCCCGGCGACGGTCGCGCAGACGAACCCCGTGATCATGCCCCCGAACAGGACCGGCAGCAGGGAGAACGCCCACATCCCGCTGGGACCGAACTCCAGGGAACCGAAGGTCACCAGCGCGCCCGCGATGAACGACACGGGCAGGGCGGCGAAGCAGAGCGCCCCCTGAGTGACGCCCCAGGTCCGCCACGGGCGGATCCGCGCGCGCGGCACCACCAGCCCGCGCGCCGCGAGCGCGTCGCCCACCTGCTGCACGGCGGGGGCGCGCATCACCGCGAGCCGCAGCGCGTGCAGGGCGCCACTGGGCGCCATGGCGTGCTCCTGGAGCACCGCCCGCTCCACCGGGTGATGGGCGACCCGCTGGAGTACGGCGACGATGCCGGGGCCGCCGATGGCCAGTCGGCCGTCCGCCCGCATCCCGGCGAGCGCGGCGTCCACGACCCTGCCGGGACCGCCGCCGAGGAACGCGGCCTCCCACACGTCATGGACGGCGGGTGTCCCCGTCACCCCGCCGCGCGACCGGACCACCCCGGCGATCAGCAGGACGGAGGAGACGGCGACCGCGAGAGTGACCGCGGTGAAGAGGAACGTCGTCACCGCCCCTCACCTCCCGGCCAGCGCGGCACGGGCCACACGGAGGAGACGCGTCGCCCGGCGCGGTGGCCTCGCGGCGGCCCGCTCATGCCACCAGAGGGTCAGCCGCCGCCGGGCGGCGGAGTCCTCGGGCCGGCCCTCGAACAGCAGACTCTCGGCGAAGTCGAGCGCGTCACGGCGGTATCCGGCGCGCATGGGCGTGTGCGCGGCGTACGCGAGGAACGCCGGGCGGAAGCCCTTGCCGAGGATCTCCGGCAGCTCGGGGGCGACCTTGGCGACGACCCCGGCGCGTTTGGCGGCGAGGGCGTGGCTCTGCACGCGCAGCCGCCGCGGATCGAACCCCTCGGGTACGGGCGTACCGGCGACCAGCGAGGAGAGCAGGGCGGTCTCACTCAGCGCGAGCCGGCCGCGGGCTGCGTCGGTGTCGCCGGGCTTCCGCTCCTCCGTAGCCCCTGCTCCCGATCCCGACGCCGCTCCCGCCCCCGTACGCGCGGCCGTGGCGCCTGCCGTGATCGTCTCCCGGATCGTGGTGAGCTCGCCGGCCAGCTCCGCCGCGGGCGGGAAATCGTCGTCCCGTTCCAGCAGAACGCCCGGCGGGGCGACCCGGGCGCGCAGCTCGGACAGTACGTCCAGTACCGGTGCGGTGACCGGGTGCGCGTGGGTGTCGTGCCAGACGCCGTCGCGCTCGACCCCGCCCGCGACATGGACGTACGCGATGGCCTCGACCGGCAGTTCGTCCAGGGCCTTCGCGGGGTCCTCGCCCCGGTTCACCTTGTTGGTGTGCAGATTGGCGACATCGATCAGCAGCCGTACGCCCGTGCGCTCGACCAGCTCCGCGAGGAACTGCCCCTCGCTCATCTCCTCGTCCGGCCAGCAGATCAGCGCGGCGATGTTCTCCACGGCGAGCGGCACGGGCAGCGAGTCCTGGGCGATCCGGATGTTCTCGCAGAGCACACGCAGGGCGTCGCGGGTGCGCGGGACCGGCAGCAGATGACCGGCTTCCAGGACGGGGGACGCGGTGAGCGCCCCGCCGGCCCGTACGAACGCGATGTGCTCGGTGACCAGCGGGGAGCCAAGGGCCTCGGCGCGCTCCGCGAGATCCGCGAGCCGCCCCGCGTCCGGACGCTCCGCTCCGCCGAGGCCGAGCGAGACCCCGTGCGGTACGACGGTGACGCCGCGCTCCCGCAGCCGTATCAGCGAGTCGGGCAGATGGCCGGGGCAGAGATTCTCCGCGACGGCCTCGACCCAGTCGACACCGGACAGCGCCTCGACCGTGTCCGCGATCTCCGGGCGCCAGCCGATGCCGATCCCCAGCTGTGGTGTGTCGTTCATGGCTCCCCCTCCTCGGTGTCCGAGGTCCTCCCCTGTCCGCGACGGGCGCGGTCTGGAGGTAATGACCCCGTGGCGCGCCGGTGAATCCGCTGAGGGGGACGTTCAGAGGTTGATTTGAGGTTCCACGCGCGCGGGGCCCGTACGGACCGGACGGATCTCTACGGGTCGGTCCCCGGCGCCGGCCGGTCGGTGTTGATCGCTGTCGGAGCGCCCGGCTGGGTGGAGGGCCGGGAGGTGAAGGTGTCGTTGCCGGTGGGCGCCACGGCGTCCGGCGCGGGCGGCAGGTTCCCGTTCGGGGGCGGCGGTCCGGTCGGGCTGGCCGTCAGGGTGCCCGCCGCCTCGTTGGCGAGCGTGTCGAAGTCGACCATGCCGGTGGCCTCCAGCATCGTGATGTGGTCCAGGACGGTCTGGTTGGCGTCGCTCGCCAGCTGCCGTATCAGCGTGTTCCTGGTGGTGTGCCTGACCTGCGCGATCAGCGCGAAGACCTTGCCGTGGGCATTGCGCAGCAGATTGGCGAATTTCCGCTCGTACTCCTGGCCGGTGGCCGCCGACAGCTCCCTCAGCCAGCCCTGCTGCTGCTCGTTCGGCTGGTTCGGCAGCTCGACCCCGAGCTTCGCCGCGACATCGCGGGCCCGTTTGTCGAGATCGGTGTGGCCGACGACCAGATGGTCACCGCACTCCTTGATCGCCTGGCTGGGGGCGCGTTCGATGGCCTGCTGCCCGGCGGGCAGCTCCCAGAGCCCCGCCAGCCGCACCTTCACCAGAAGATCGCGGTCGGTCGCGGAGAGCGGGCCCCACTGGGTGGCCACACTGGACGCGTTGAGGTTCGCCTGACCGGTGCCGGAGCGGTCGGCGTAGGACCATACGGGGAAGGCCAGGGCCCCGACCGTGACGACCAGTGCCGCGATGATGAGCGCCGTACCGTTGATGCGTCGCAACAATGTGCTGCCTCCCGAACCGAATTCCGACACCGCTGACCCTCCCGCCGGCCTCGCCGGCGGTTCAACCCGCGTCGCGGTACTGGGAGATACGTACGGTCAGGCCGCGGTGTTCAGCTCCGCAGCGCCGGATGATCAGCGACCACGGTGCAGGAGCCGGGCGCGATCTCGGTGAATCCGGCGTCCCGGACCACCGGCAGTCCACTGGCGGTGAGTTCGGGCCAGCGCCGCGCGTCGGAGGTACGTACGGCGAGCGGGAAGCCGGCCTCGCGCCATGCCTTGCGCTCCGTCTCCGACAGCTCCCACCAGGCGAGTTGGGCGCCGTGTCCGGCCTGGGCCATGGCCTTGCCCGCCGACATGTCCAGATCGGGGCTGAGCCAGAGCACGGGCAGCGCCGGATCCGGCGCGGGCGGCTCCTCGGCGTCGGCCAGCTCGGTCCCCGAGACCTGGAGCTTCGCCAGCTCCTTGGGCCAGCCGTCGAGCGGGACGGGCGGGAAGACCCGTACCTCGGCGGTGGACGCCGTCTCCGTCGTGGGCCCCTCGCCCAGGACCGTGAGCCCGGGGAGCGCGGAGGCGCGGCGCCACTCCGCGCCGCGTGCCCTCCGTACCACCTTGCGGATCCGGGCGTCCTGCCAGTCCCGCATGGCCCGCGCCCACTCGCCCTCACCCACCGACCGCTCGTCGGAGAGCATGACGAGCACCGCGCGGGCGGCCGTCTCCAGGGCGTCGGTACGGGCGGGCGGCGCGGCCTTCTCGATCCGGACCACCAGCGGCAGTACGAACTGGGGGGCCTCGTCGGGGGAGGTCCGGTCGGGCACGCCGGCGCCGCTGTCACTCATGTCACTGCTCACCGGTCCAGTCTGCCAGCAGCCCCGGGCCCACTTTCCGGGGCGGATTTCTTGGGCAAACCTTTCATGGCGGAACGGGTGCGTCCGGGTGAGTATGCACGGCATGAAGAGCGATCTCTTTTCCGCCGAGTACCTGGCGCAGCCGGCCGCCGCCCCCGGGATGACGCTGCAGAACGCCAAGTCGATCAAGTACGCCGTCAACGGTGAGATGTACGCACGGCAGGGATCCATGATCGCCTTCCGCGGCGGCCTCCAGTTCGAACGCAAGGGCCAGGGCATCGGCGGCATGCTCAAGCGGGCCGTCACGGGCGAGGGCCTGCCGCTGATGAGCGTCAAGGGCCAGGGCGAGGCGTGGTTCGCGCAGGACGCCGCCAACTGTTTCATCGTCGACATCGAGCAGGGCGACGCGCTCACCATCAACGGGCGCAATGTCCTCTGCTTCGACCCGACCCTCTCGTACGAGATCAAGACGGTGAAGGGCGCCGGGATGACCGGCGGCGGACTCTTCAACAGCCTCTTCACCGGTTACGGGAAGCTCGGCGTCATATGCGAGGGCAACCCCATCGTGATCCCCGTCACGGGCCAGGCCCCGGTGTACGTCGACACCGACGCGATCGTCGGATGGAGCGCGCAGCTCTCCACCTCGCTGCACCGGTCGCAGTCCGTCGGTTCGATGATCCGCGGCGGCTCGGGCGAGGCCGTCCAGCTGATGCTCCAGGGCGAGGGCTTCGTCATCGTCCGGCCGAGCGAGGCCACCCCGCAGAAGGCCGCCGCGCACTGACGATCTCGGTCCGGCACCGCGCACCCCGGTCCGCGCGGACGGCGTGCGCGGGCCGACCGCCGTCCCGCCGGGCCGCGCCCGGGACACGCCCGGTCAGTGGCTCATCAGCTCGGAGACCTTGACGAACCGGTAGCCCTGCTTCCGCAGCTCGGGAACGATCTGCTGCACGGCGTCCTCCGTCACCGGCGCCGCGCTGCGCGTGCAGTGCATCACCACCAGCGACCCGGGCTTCACGCCCTCCAGCACCTGCTGCGCGACCGCGTCCGCGTCTGTGGCGAAGGCGTCGCCGCTGACGACATCCCACTGGACCGCGGTCACCTTCGAGGGCGCCAGCGCCCGGAGCGCCGCGTCGTCGTAGCAGCCGCCCGGGAAGCGGAAGTACGGCACCACATTGCGTGCCCCGGCGTCGCGGAAGGCGGTGAAGGCCCGCTGCACGTCCTCGTTCATCTTCGTCTCGCCCACCCGCGGCAGCCCGTAGCAGTCGGCCGTGAAGGCGAAGTGACTGTAGGAGTGGTTGGCGATCTCGAAGAGCGGGTCCTCGCCGATCGCCTTGGCCTGCGTCGGATACTCCTCGGCCCAGCGGCCCGTCATGAAGACCGTCGAGGGCACCTCCAGCCTGCGCAGCAGGGCGATCAGCGAAGGGTTGTCGAACCGCTCGCCGCGCGCCGCCCGGGTGCCCTGATCCGCCGTCATATCGGCGTCGAAGGTGAGCGCCACGGTCTTGCCCGCGGCCGGGTTCCCGCGCTTGAAGACCGGGGTCAGCCCGCCGGGACCGGGGGCCAGGGTCGGCGGCGCCTTCACCGCCGCGGAATTGGATGTCGCGGCGGCCCGCGCGCCGGTGGAGCCGGAGGTCACGGCCTTGCCGGCGCCGTCGGCGCAACTGGTGAGGGCGGCGCCCAGGACGACAGCGATGGCGAGAATACGTACATATGTGGTCACTCACGGAAAATATATGATGATCGGCCCGGAACGGTCGCACGGCACTCGCCCACGCCGAAGTCGTCCCGTACGGTCATGAGTCGCCCCAGAGGCATCACACCCGGGATCAGCCCGTCTCCAGCAGCTCCCGGCGGCTCTCCTCGACGTCGAAGTCGCCCTCCGGATAAGCCGGGTCCAGTGCCTCCAGATGTTCGAGAAGCAGCGTGCTGATCGCCCAGTTGCGGTACCACTTACGGTCCGCGGGGACCAGGTACCAGGGGGCGGTCGCCGTCGAACAGCGGTTCAGGGCCAGCTCGTAGGCCTCCTGGTAGTCGGGCCACAGGGCGCGGTCCTCGATGTCGGACGGGCTGAACTTCCAGTGCTTGTCCGGGTTGTCGAGCCGGGCCAGGAGACGGTCGCGCTGCTCCTCGTGGCCGAGATGGAGGAAGACCTTCACGATCGTCACGCCGTTGTCGGCGAGCACCTCTTCGAAGCGGTTGATCTGGCCGTAGCGGCGGCCCAGATCGCGCCGGGGGACCAGTTCCCGTACGCGGGCGATCAGGACGTCCTCGTACTGCGAACGGTCGAAGATCCCGATCTCGCCCGGCTGGGGCAGCGCCCGTCTGATCCGCCACAGGAAGGGGTGGCTCCGCTCTTCCGGGGTCGGGGTCTTGAAGGCCCTGACCCGGCAGCCCGCCGGGTTGAAATGGCCGATCACATGCTTGATCGTGCCGCCCTTGCCGCTGGTGTCCATGCCCTGGAGGATCAGCAGCACCCGGCGCCGGTCGCCCGCGGTGCTGGCCGCGTACAGCCGGTCCTGGAGAGCGGCCAGACGCTGCGCCAGCGGAGGGACGGCGGCGAGCGCCGCCGCTTTGTTCTCCGGGCCGCCCGGGGTGGCGCGGGAGTCGTACGAGGAGAGGTCGACGGGCTCGCCCTCGGGGACGCGCAGCAGCTCACGGAGCGGCGGTGGCGGCTGTTTCCGCTGTCCGGCTTCTCTGTCCTTCTTGGCCACTGCGCACCCCTTCGGTCGGCTCCTTAGAGGGTGCGTCGGATCGGAGCGTTCTGCGACCGCTGACGCCGCCGGACAGGCCCTACTCCCGCCAGGGCCCGGTCACCGCGAACGTGGTCCCCGGCGTATAGCAGTTCAGGTACATCGTCGCGCCGTCCGGCGAGAAGGTGACGCCCGCGAACTCGCCCCACTCGGGCTCCTCCGCGGTGGCCGACGGGAGCTCCTGGGCGCCCCGGGCCAGCGCGTACACCTCGCCCTCGCGCGTCACACCGAACACATGCTGGGCGCCCCCGCCGTCCTCGCACACCATCAGGCCGCCGCTCGGCGCGAGGCAGATGTTGTCGGGGGACTCGCCCGGCAGCTGGATGTCCGTGCCGGGGCCGAAGACGACCACCAGCGTGAGCCGGCCCCGCCCCGGCTCGTACTTCCACACCTGCCCGTAGTGGTCCGCCGCCGAGCCCTCCGCGCTGCGCGCGTAGCTCGACACGAAGTACACCGCGCGCCGGCCCCAGTAGCAGCCCTCCAGTTTCTGCGCGTGGGTGATGCCCCCGGGCCCGAAGTCCTGGAGGCGGATCGGGGTCTCCCGGGCCAGCGGGTCCGGTACGGGGACCCACTCCACCCGGTCGAAGGACATGCCCGGTTCCTGGACGGCCGACAGATCGGGCATCCCCGGCACCCGCATGGCCTCCAGGGCGCCGCCCGCACGCAGCGATCCGGTCCCGCCGTGCGGCTTCCGCGGCAGGAAGCGGTAGAAGAGCCCGAACGGCCGGTCGAACGCGTCCTCGGTCTCGTACACGATGCCCGTGCCGGGATCGATCGCGACCGCCTCGTGCTGGAAGCGGCCCATGGCGGTCAGGGGTACGGCTCCGGTACGGCGCGGATCGGCGCCGTCGACCTCGAAGACGAAGCCGTGGTCCTTGGTGTAGCCGTTGGTGCCCGCGCGGTCCTCGGTCTCCTCGCAGGTGAGCCAGGTACCCCAAGGAGTGGGGCCGCCCGCGCAGTTGACGGCGGTTCCGGCGATGGCGACGCGTTCGCCGAGTACGTTGTCGCGGCCGTCCAGCTCCAGTGCTGTACAGCCGCCCTTGCCCATCGGGTCGTAGGTGAGGCCGGGCACGGCCGGGACGGGGATCGGGGCGGTGGCGCGGTTCTCGTGATTGCGGACCAGATGCACCCGGCCACGGCGGCCCGGGAGGGCGGCCATGCCGTCGTGGTTACCGGGGACCGGGCCCTCGCCCGAGCGCAGCGGGTCGCCCTCCCTGGAGAGGACCTTGTAGCGGAAGCCCCGGGGAAGATCGAGCAGCCCGTCCGGGTCGGTGACCAGCGGACCGTAGCCGCGGCGGCCGAGTCCCTGGGCGGCGGCGGTGCCGGAGAAGAGCTCGGAGACGGCTCCGCTGAAGGTGATACCCGCGGCGATGGCGCTGGTGCGGGCGAGGATCTGACGCCGTGTTGCTGACATGAGGCAACTCCCTGTTGGCGGACAGGAGACGTGACCCGCATGTGTGTAGCACGTGTCGTGTGACACGTGAACCATGCGGGTCAGCGCTGCCTCAGGTGTCGCGTCAGACCAGTGACGCGCTCAGCGTGATGGTCGTGCCGGTGAGCGCCTGGCTGACCGGGCAGTTCACCTTGGCGTCCTCGGCCGCCTTCTCGAAGTCCGCGGCGTCCATACCGGGGACCTCGCCCTGAACGGTGAGGTGGATACCGGTGATGCCCGTGCCCGGCTGGAAGGTGACATCGGCCTGGGTGGTCAGCCTGGTCGGCGGTGTGCCGCCCTTCGCGAGACCGTTGGAGAGCGCCATCGAGAAGCAGCTGGAGTGGGCCGCGGCGATCAGCTCCTCCGGGCTGGTCTTGCCGTTCGCCGCCTCCGCGCGGGAGGGCCAGGAGACCGCCTGGTCGGCGATGCCGGAGGAGTCGAAGGTGACGGTGCCCGTGCCCTGGAGGAGGTTGCCCTCCCAGACCGTGTGCGCCTGGCGCGTGGTGGCCATGGTGGAACCCTTCTGCTTGGTCGTGGTGATACGGGTGTGAGTACAGCAGATGCGACGACGCGAGGTGCCAGCGCTTCGAAGTGTCAAGGCTTCGACGTGTGGGGACTCTCGGCCGTGGCGGCCTTACGGCGCCGCGGAGTTACGGCTCCGAACCTACTGGGCGACCAGCCCCTTCGCGTCCCTCGCCAGCGCCGTCAGCCGTGAGATCGCCCGGAAGTATTTCTTCCGGTAGCCGCCGTTCAGCATCTCTTCGCTGAACAGCCGGTCGAAGGGGAGCCCGGAGGCGAGGACGGGCACCTCCCGGTCGTACAGCCGGTCCGCGAGGACGACGAGCCGTAGCGCGGTCGACTGGTCGGGCACGGGCGAGACATCCGTGAGACAGACGGCCCGCACCCCGTCCGTGAGCGCTCCGTACCGGCTCGGATGGACCCGGGAGAGATGTTCGAGCAGCCCGGGGAAGTCGTCCAGGCTGGCGCCCTCGGTCGCGTACGCGGCCCGGGTCACCTCTTCGTCGGAGTACGGGGCGGGAGCGGCGGGCAGTCCGCGGTGCCGGTAGTCCTCGCCGTCGATGCGCAGCGGGCGGAACCGCGCCGACAGGCCCTGGATCTCGCGGAGGAAGTCCGCGGCGGCGAACCGGCCCTCGCCGAGCTTGCCCGGCAGGGTGTTCGAGGTCGCGGCCAGTGCCACGCCCGCGTCGACCAGCTTGCCGAGCAGGGAGGAGACGAGGACGGTGTCGCCCGGATCGTCCAGCTCGAATTCGTCGATGCAGAGCAGCCGATGGCCGCTGAGCGTCCGTACGGTCTCCTGGAAGCCCAGCGCGCCGACCAGATTCGTCAGCTCCACGAAGGTGCCGAAAGCCTTTCGCTCGGGCGCGGCGGGAGTGGCGTGCCAGAGGGACGCCAGCAGATGTGTCTTGCCGACGCCGTAACCGCCGTCCAGATAGACACCGCGCGGTCCGGTGGGCGCCGCGGGCTTTCTGGAGAACCAGCGCCGCTTGCCGTGTCCACCGCCGGCCGGATGCGCCCCGCCGAGCCCCGCCGCGAACGCGCTCAGGACCGAGACCGCCTCGGTCTGGCTGGGCTGCTGGGGGTCGGGTACGTACGTGTCGAACCGTACGGAGTCGAAGCGCGGCGGCGGCACCATCTCCGCGACCAGCCGGTCGGCGGGGACATGTGGCTCACGTGCGCAGAGGGAGAGCGGGGCCGCTTCGGTTATCGACTGACGGCCGGACGCGGTGGTGGAGGACGACACAGTTCGTAACTCTATGCGCCATGCCAGACTGCTTCGCATGCGACGCCTGTTCCCTGTGACCGATCAGACACCCTCCGCCGCGGCTTCCGAAGGGGATTCGGCGGTTGTGTCCGGCGTGGACCGCGACTGGACGCTCGACGAGCTGGCGGACGTCTACGCGTACCCCGTCGGCACGGGCGGCGGCACCGGCGCCGGCAGCGATGCCGACGGTGCCGCGCGGCCCTGGCTGCGCGCCAACATGGTGTCCACGCTGGACGGCGCCGCCCACCACGAGGGCCGTTCGCAGTCCATCTCCTCCGCCGCCGATATGCGCGTCTTCGGCACTCTGCGGGCGCTCGCCGACGCGGTGGTGGTGGGTGCGGAAACGGTTCGCCAGGAGAAATACCGGCCGGCCCGCGCCCGCGAGGCCTTCGCCGGGCGCAGGGCGGCGGCCGGGCAGCGGCCCGCGCCGGTGATCGCCGTGGTCAGCGCGAGTCTGGAGCTGGACTTCTCGCTGCCGCTCTTCACCGCCCCCCTCGTCCCGACGCTGGTGCTGACCGGCGCGGCGGCGCCCGCGGAGCGGATCCGCGCGGCGGAGAAGGCGGGCGTGGAGGTGGTGATCGCCGGGGACGGCGCCGGGGCGGACCCGGAGCGTGTCGTACGCGCCCTGGCGGATCGCGGACTGGTCCGGCTGCTCACCGAGGGCGGACCCCGGCTGCTCGGGCAGTTCGTGGCGGCGGGGCTGCTGGACGAACTCTGTCTGACCGTGTCTCCGATGCTCACTTCGGGGTACGCGCAGCGCATCGCGGGCGGGCCGGCTCCCGCCGTGCCCGAACGGTTCGCGCTGGCGTCGCTGCTGGAGCAGGACGGGTTCCTCTTCACCCGGTACCGGCACGTCTGATCCACCCGCCACCCGCGTGTCTGACAATCAGCGGAATTTGTCGTTCCGGTTAGCTTCCGCTGGGCAGACTTAACCTCAGGGACCCCGTGGGGGCACGGGGAAGGATGGTTTCAGCAGTGGGCCGCACGGCCCTGGAAGAAGAAGGGCGCCCGTCGTGTTCACAAGCGTATTGATGATCGAGAAGCCCCTGTCGTCGGAGGACGTGGAGTTCGTCACCACCCTCCACGGCGACGAGGAGATCTCGTTCGTGGTGCTCATGCAGCCACGTGGCGACCAGGCCGATCTGCTGCTGCGCGCCATCGACGACATCGCGATCGGCGAGCTGCGGGACGCGGCCAGGGAGGACGAGGTGCCGGAGGGCCAGGAGGCCAGACAGCCCGCCGAACTCGCGCTCGAACACTCGCTGGCGCTGCTTCGCGGGCAGGGTTCCGCGGCCACCGGCCAGGTCGTGGAGGAGCATCCGCTCGACCGGCTCAAGGAGGTCGTGGACGAAGCCGGGGCCGACGAGGTGATCGTGCTCACCGAGCCGCACTACGTGGAGGAGTTCTTCCACCGCGACTGGGCGTCCCGGGCGCGGCACAAGGTCGGCGTACCGGTGCTCAAACTCTTCGCACACAGCGAATAAGCTGGCTCCGCTACAGCTGCACGCTGTACCGCGCCCGCATCCTGGGCCCGCCTGCACCTTGGGAGAGAACACGTATGGCACCGGCACCCGGTATTCCCGCAGCCATGGAACGGCCGCACTTCATCGGTATCGGCGGCGCCGGAATGTCAGGTATCGCCAAGATCCTCGCCCAGCGCGGCGCCAAGGTCGCGGGCAGCGACGCGAAGGAGTCGGAGACCGCCGAGGCGCTGCGGGCGCTGGGGGTCACCGTGCATATCGGCCATGCCGCGGAGCACCTCGCGGACGACGCCTCGTGCGTGGTCGTCTCCAGCGCGATCCGGGCCGACAACCCCGAGCTGGCCCGCGCCGCCGAGCTCTCCGTACCCGTCGTGCACCGCTCCGACGCGCTGGCCTCGCTGATGGGCGGGCTGCGCGCGATCGCCGTCGCCGGCACCCACGGCAAGACCACCACGACCTCCATGCTGGCCGTCGCCCTCACCGAGCTGGGCCTCGACCCCTCCTACGCCATCGGTGGCGATCTCGCGGGGCCCGGTACGAACGCCCGGCACGGCGAGGGCGAGATCTTCGTCGCCGAGGCGGACGAGAGCGACCGCAGCTTCCAGAAGTACGACCCCGAGGTCGCGATCGTCCTCAATGTCGAGCTGGACCACCACGCGAACTACGCGTCGATGGACGAGATCTACGAGTCGTTCGAGGCGTTCACCGGAAAGATCGTCCCCGGTGGGACGCTGGTGATCGCCGCCGACCAGCCAGGCGCCGTCGAGCTGGCCTCCCGGGTCCGGGGTTCGAGCGCGCTCAAGGTCGTCACCTACGGGGCGGCCGAGGGCGCCGACGTACGCGTCCACAAGGTCACCGCACGCGGTCTGACCAGCGAGGTCACCGTACTGCTCGACGGCCGCTTCCTGACCTTCACCGTCTCGGTCCCCGGCCGGCACTACGCCCACAACGCGGTCGCCGCCCTCGCCGCCGGTATCGCCCTCGGTATCCCCGCGCACAATCTGGCCTCGGCGCTCGGCGCGTACACCGGGGTCAAGCGTCGTCTCCAGCTCAAGGGCGAGGCCGCGGGCGTGCAGGTGATCGACTCGTACGCGCACCACCCCACCGAGATGACCGCCGACCTGGAGGCGATGCGGGCCGCGGCGGCCCCCGGTTCCCGGCTGCTGGTGGTGTTCCAGCCGCATCTGTTCTCCCGTACGCAGGAGCTGGGCACGGAGATGGGCCAGGCCCTGGCCCTCGCCGACGCCTCGCTGGTGCTGGACATCTACCCGGCCCGTGAGGACCCGCTGCCCGGTGTCACCAGCGCCCTGATCACCGACGCGGCCGAGGCGGCGGGCGCCACCGTCACCGCCGTCCACGACAAGGGATCCGTCCCCGAGGCGGTCGCGGGAATGGCACGCCCCGGTGATCTCGTTCTCACCATGGGCGCGGGCGATGTCACGGACCTCGGTCCCGACATCCTGGCCCGGCTCGGGGACTGACCCGCCGGGGCTGCCGGGCCCGTCCGACCGACTGAGGAGAGCGCATGCCGTACGACATCGACAAGCCGGACGAGCAGTGGCGCGCGGAGCTGACCGACGCGGAGTACCAGGTACTCCGCAAGGCCGGCACCGAGCCCGCCTTCACCGGCGAATACACGGACACCAAGACGACCGGCGTCTACTCCTGCCGCGCGTGCGGCGCCGATCTCTTCCGTTCCGACACGAAGTTCGAGTCGCACTGCGGCTGGCCGTCCTTCTACGACCCGAAGGACACGGACGCGGTCGAGCTGATCGAGGACCGCTCCCACGGCATGGTCAGGGTCGAGGTCCGCTGCGCACGCTGCGGCTCGCACCTCGGCCATGTCTTCGAGGGCGAGGGGTACCCGACCCCGACGGACCAGCGGTACTGCATCAACAGCATCTCGCTGCGGCTGGCCCCGGACGAGAGCTGACGCGTCCGCGGCGCGGTGTGGACGGCCTCGTCAGCGAGGCCGTCCGAGGCCGCCGAGGCGACGGCTCAGCCGGCTGAGGGCCCCCGGGCGGTTCCAGGTCCTGAACTCCTCAGCGCGGTGGACCCCCGCGCGCTCAAGGCTCCGTTCGACGGAGGCGGTGTCCTCGTCGGAGAGTGCGCGCACGACCGGCCGCAACACCTTGTCGAGCAGTGCGGTACGGGTCGAGTCCCACGCCCGGTTCGCGCCGGGGAGGGAGCTCCACGCGATGAAGCAGTCGGCCGCGTAGGCCGGGGCGGTACGCAGCCGGTCGCGTACCCGCTCCTCCTGGGCGGCGGTCGCGTACGTACTGAGCAGCCGTGGCTCGCCGCAGTGGATCAGGGCGTACAGCTCGCCCTCCGGCCGCTCCTCGGAGAGCAGCCGGCGTGCGAGGGTCCCGAACACCCGGGCCAGCAGGGCCGGTTCCACCGGCTCGGCCTCGGCGCGCAGCGCCAGCACCCGTTCCGTCCACGGAGGTCCGGCCCGGCCCGCGCCGATCTCGCCGGCGAATTCGAGGAGCAGCAGGGCGCCCCGTACGCGCGGCTCCAGCTCGTCGGGGAAGCAGCGCAGCAGATCGTGCGCGAGCGCGGCGGCGTCCGCGTCATTGGCCTCGACACCGCCGTGGGCGTCCGCGGCGGTGTCGGCGGGGCCGTCGAGCGCGGCCCGGACCAGCGTGCGCCAGGTGCCCGCGGCGCGGTGCGCGTCGGAACCCGTCTCGCTGAGCAGTCGCCGCGCCTCGCCCGGGGCCGGGGCGCCACCGTCCCACACCAGCCGTACTGCCGTACGCAGCACCAGTGGATCGGTGAACGGCGAGACTCCGCAGGCGCGCAGCGCGGCATGCAGCGCGGCGAGGCCGTCACCGCCCCCGGCGGCCCGCGTCCAGGGCGCACCGGCGCACATCCGCAGATGCGGCAGGGCCTGCACCCCCGTGAGAGCCAGGGGCGTACGGCCGAGCAGCCGGACGGCGGCGGGCGGGTCCTCGGCGGCGAGCGCGTCCAGCGCGCTGAGCAGCGCGGTTCGCAGCTCGAAATGCTCCTCCAGGACGTCTTCCAGGACCGCGAGCGGATCCGGGGTGTCCGCGGTCCCCGGGGCGTCCGTGGTCCCCTGGGCCTCCGCGGTCCCCGGGCCCAGCAGGGAGCGGGCCAGCCGGTGGGCGAGACCGGGCAGCAGATCCGTACAGTCCACCCCGAGCGCGTCGGCGACCCGCAGCAGCTCCACCGGCCGGCTGATACCGGGCCCGGAGTCCGCGACGCCCGCGCGCAGTTCGGGAGCCAGACCGGCGGCGAGCCGCCGGCCGAGGTCTTCGGGGAGCGCGGTGAACAGCCGCGTCAGGGCGGTGAATTCGGCCGTCGTCCGGTCCTCGGCGGTCGTCCGGAACGCCTCGACGAGTCGGTGCAGCCGGGCGTCGCCCAGGGCCCGCGCGTGCGTGTGCGCCCAGCCGGCCGCCGCCGTACGGCCGTCGGGACCGGGCGCGAGATCCGCGCAGAGGGCAACAGCGGCCAGGGCGCCGGGGGAGAAGACACCGCCCGGCAGCGCCGCCGCCTCCGTGAACAGCTCGGGGGCCCGGCCCAGCCAGACGCGCGCGGCGATCCCGGCCCAGCTGTCCGTGGGGATGTGCTCCGCGGGCACGGGGGCGGTGCAGTCGTGCACCCGGCAACCGTGGTCGCGGCCGTCCGGCTCCGGCGCGTCCCCGGGCAGTACGCCCACGATCCGCTGCCGGGCGTCGCGCGGCCGGCGCGTATAGGTGGTGAAGGTCAGCCGGTCGGCGTGGTCGCGCGGCAGTACGGCGCAGGCCAGCGCGATCCACAGGGCCACATCGGCGCTGTCGCGCTCCACGAGGACGATCCGCGCCGCCGGCTCCGTGTCCCGAGGCACGGATGTCTCCTCCGTCAGCTCGCGCAGACCGGCCAGGAAGCCGGGGAGCCAGGGGCCGCGCGAGGCGGCGAAGCCGACCAGCGCCTCCCGCCCGAGAAGACCCGACGGGGGAAGGGCCTCCAGTTGCGCCGGAGCCCCGTCGGCCGGGGCGGCGGAGGCCCATCGCGACGAGTTCCAGGCGGAGATGGGCAGCCCGCCGCCCGGCAGACCCGCGTCCCCGGGCAGCAGCACGGCATGGGTGTGGGAGCCGGCCGGCCCGCCGCCCGCGCCCGTACGTACCGCGCGGGCGAGCAGACGCGTGCCGTCGGAGAGCAGACTGTGACTGAACGCCTGCGGAAAGGCGGCGAGTTCGGCGGCGCCGGGGTGCGCGGGGGCGTCGCGCGGCGGTTCGTACCCGAGCAGCGGCTCGGCCTCCTTGAGCAGCGACGGCGGTATGCCCGGGGTGACGGCGGTGAACCGGGAGCCCGGTCCGTGCGGTCCATCGGAACCGTCAGGTCCCTGCGGGGCCGAGGTGTAGTGCAGCTGCGCCAGGCTCATGCGCCGGCCCCCTTCGTTCCTTGCGTGCCCCGGCCGTCAACCCGGCTCGGGCGGCGTCGAGTTCGGCAGCACGAAGGTACCGTCCATGAGGAGACCGCGCGCAGGGACCCCCGTCCCCGCACGGGCGGAGTCAGGGAATCACACCCGCGTTCGGGGGGTGTGCTGAACCCCCGGTTCGGGGGGCTGCCCTCCTGTGCTCGCGGGCTCGGTGCGAGAGAGTGGACGTGCTGAGGAAAGCGTCGCGGAAGGTGAAGGAATCCCCATGAAAGCCCTGCTCTGGATCGTGCTTATCGGCTGCCTGCTGGCCAACGTGTACTTGAACTTCCTGGTGGACGACGGCGGGACGGAGATCGCGCTGAGCGTCGTGGCCGGGCTCGGAGTGGTGGGGTCAGGACTGGGTTTATGGCTGCTGCGGAAGTCCCCCTCCTAGGACGGGGGCGGGACCTGGTGGGAGGCGCCGGGCAGGGCCATCGAGGGCCGTACGGGAAGACGCCGTACGGCCCTCAGCCGTATGGGCCCGGCGGCGTGGGGTGGCCCGGCGGCGTGGGGTGGCCGGCGGCGTGGGGTGGCCGGACCCTCAGGCGGGCTGGAGCAGGTCCCAGCGGTTGCCGTAGAGGTCCTCGAAGACGGCGACCGAGCCGTACGGCTCGTGCCGCGGCTCCTCCAGGAAGCGGACACCGGCGGCCCGCATCCGCGCGTGATCGCGGGCGAAGTCGTCGGTGTGGAGGAAGAAGCCGACCCGCCCGCCGGTCTGCACGCCGATGCTCGCGCGCTCGGCGTCGTCCTTGGCGCGTGCCAGCAGCAGGCATACGGACGCCGACGAGCGGTCCGAGCCTTCCGAGCCGTCCTGGCCGCCGCCCCCGGCCGAGGGGCGCGGGCGGACCACGACCCAGCGCGAACCGTCGCCCCGCTCGGTGTCCTCGATCAGCTCGAAGCCGAGAGTCCGCGTATAGAAGGCGAGCGCCTTGTCGTAGTCGTCCACGACGAGCGTGACCAGGGCGATGTAAGGCATGTGACGTACGTTATACGTATGACCGGTGGCCAGCAAGAGTGGGTGAGCGAGGGGACGAGAGGATGCGGCCCGCCGCGTTGTCACCCCCTGCGACTAGCATGAGAGGTTGGGCGATCACCGGGACGGGCGATCACCGGACGATCGGGCGGGAGGCGATGGTGTGGGGCTGTTCCGACGAGGGCCGAGGCGCGACAGCCGCGATGCGCCCCGTGACCTCGCGTTCCCCTTCTTCTCGATCGATGAGGCCGCCCTCTTCCGCAGCCAGGTCCGGGAGGCCTTCGCCGAGCACGGCCTTGAGGTGACCCTCTACGCGGACCAGGTGACCGACAGCTCCGGCCGTCAGTTCGGGCTGGCCAATCTCGCCGCCGTCTGCCACCACGACGAGCGCGGCCCCCGCGTCTGGGGAGATCTGGCCCGGCGCCACGCGGGCATGGTGCTGCGGACCATGGACTCCCCGTCCGCGCTTGACACCCTGCCTCCCGAGCAGATCAGGGCCCAGCTCTACCCCCGGGTGATCAGCGAGGAGGGCCTCGACCCGCAGACGTTCGGCTACGCGCGCTCGGTCGCCCCCGGGCTCTACGAGGTGCTCGCCCTCGACCTCCCCGAGAGCGTCATGATGCTCACCGACGAGGCCCTGGAGCCGCTGGGCCGGCTCCGGCACCTCCGCGACCGCGCCCTGAGCAATCTCCAGGAGCTGCCCATCGAGGGGCACGAGACCGTCAAGGACTCCGACGGGATGCGCTTCGAGGTGCTCCTCGGTGACTCGTTCTACACGGCCAGCCGGGTCCTGGCCCTGGACACCGTCGTACCGAAGGTGACGGGCCGGCCGATCCCGCCGGACGGCGCGCTGGTCGCGATGCCCTACCGGCACCAGCTCGCCTTCCATGTCATCCACGACACCTCCATCATCCCGACGCTCAACGCCATGACCGCGTTCGCCGCCTCCGGGTACGAGGACGCCCCCGGGGCGGTGAGCCCGTATGTCTACTGGTGGCGCGCCGGTACGCTCACGCAGCTGAGTGCCAGGGACGGCGAGGGGCTGCGGATCGTCGTCGGGGACGACTTCCACGAGCTGCTCGAACGGCTGGCCCGCAAGGAGTCACCGGATGACCTCTGAGCATGACATCCCGTGACATCCGGGAATGACACCCCGGTCCGCGAGAGACCGAGAAGGAGCACCTATGCCCACCACCGCCCCGCCCCCGCCCTTCACCGCTGACGACTACCGCGCCAGGATGGCCCGCGCGGCCGAGTCCGCCGCCGAGGCCGGATTGACGGGCGTGCTGATCGCGCCGGGCCCGGATCTGACCTATCTCACCGGATACCGGCCGACCGCCGACACCGAGCGGCTCACGATGCTCGTCGTCGCGGCGGGCCAGGACCCGGTGCTCGTGGTGCCCACGCTGGAGGCGCCGGACGCGGCGCGGGCCCCCGGCGCCCCGGCGCTCACCCTGCGCGACTGGACGGACGGCAAGGATCCGTACGGTGTGACGGCCCCGCTGCTCGACCCCGCCGGACGGTTCGGCGTCAGCGACAACGCCTGGGCGATGCATCTGCTCGCGCTGCAACAGGCGCTGCCCGGTACCTCGTACGTGGCGCTCACCGAAGCGCTGCCGATGCTGCGCGCCGTCAAGGACGCGCGGGAGCTGTCCCGGCTCGCGGCGGCGGGCGCGGCGGCCGACGCCGCGTACGGCGAGATCCTGAAGGTCCGCTTCGCCGGGCGCCGGGAGACGGACGTGGCCGCCGACCTCGCCGCGCTCCTTCTCGAACACGGCCATTCCCAGGTCGACTTCACCGTGGTCGGCTCGGGCCCGAACGGAGCCGATCCGCACCATGAGGCCGATGACCGCGTCATCGTCCACGGCGACATGGTCGTCCTCGACTTCGGCGGGCTCAAGTACGGCTACGGCTCCGACACCACCCGTACCGTCCATGTCGGTGAGCCCGACGCCGAGGAGCGGCGTGTCCACGATCTCGTACGGGAGGCGCAGCAGGCCGGGTTCGAGGCCGTCCGGCCAGGAGCCGCCTGCCAGGACGTCGACCGGGCGGCCCGCGCGGTCATCTCCGGTGCGGGGTACGGCGAGTACTTCATCCACCGCACCGGCCATGGCATCGGGGTCACCACCCATGAGCCGCCGTACATGATCGAGGGCGAGGAGCGTCCGATGGTCCCCGGCATGTGCTTCTCGGTCGAGCCCGGTGTCTATCTGCCGGGGCGCTTCGGGGTGCGGATCGAGGACATCGTCACGGTCACGCAGGACGGCGGCCGTCGCCTCAACAACACCCCGCGTGAGATGGCGATCGTCGAATAGGTCCTGTCCGGTCGGACAGGACCTAGGTCACAGTTGCCCCGTGGCGAGCATATTCCGGGAGCGCGACGGGTTGTCCGGGAGAGGCCCCGCGTATCGGCGAGGCGTTGAGCGGAAGGAACGGACATGCGAGCGCTCCTGTACGACCCCGAGGCACCTCAGGGTTTCCGCCTCGGGGAGGCTCCCGATCCGGTGCCGACGGAATCCCAGGCCCTGGTCGAGGTCCACGCGGTGTCGTTCAACTTCGGGGAAATCGCCTACCGGGAAGGGAGTCTGAGCCCGGGTCAGGTCTCCGGCTGGGACGCGGCGGGTGTCGTCGTACGGGCCGCGGCCGATGGTTCCGGGCCGTCGGCGGGGGCGCGTGTGGTGACCTTCGGCTGGACGGGGGCCTGGGCCGCGCTCCGCGCGGTGGACACCGCGGAGCTGGCGGTCGTGCCTGACGCGGTGGACCTCGGCGCCGCGAGCGCCCTGCCCGTCGCGGGTGTCACCGCGCTCCAGGCGCTGCGGCGCCTCGGCCCGGTGGTGGGCCGCCGGGTGCTGATCACCGGCGCGTCGGGCGGTGTCGGACGCTACGCGGTGCAGTTGGCCGCGCGCGCGGGCGCGCGGGTCGTGGCCTCGGTGGGCAGCCGGGCCCGTGGTGAAGGGCTGCGCGAGCTGGGCGCGGACGAGGTCGTCATCGGTCCGGAGAATGTCACGGAGCCCGTCTTCGGGGTGCTGGACAACGTGGGCGGCGCCCAACTGGCCGAGGCCTTCTCGAAGGTTGAGGTCGGCGGCTCCGTCCAGGCCATCGGCAAGGCATCCCTCCAGTCGACCGTCATCGACTTCGAGGCGGAGCGGCATCGCGGCGGACATCGGCGGATCGAGGTCTTCACCGTGGACGCGCCGATCGGGGGCGATCTCGCCTATCTGGTGGGCCTTCTGGACCAGGGACTGCTGGACCCGCAGATCGGCTGGCGCGGCCCCTGGGAGCGCGCGGCGGAGGCGGCGGAGGCGCTGCTCGGCCGCCGGGTCCGGGGGAAGGCCGTGCTCGACGTCACCCGGCCTTGACGGCCACGGGCCGCGCCGTCCCGCGCGGGACGGCGCGGCCCCGCCGAGGGACCGCCCGGGGCGGCCGAGCCGGAATCAGCCGTCCGTCAGCACCATGCACGACTCCGGCGGCAGCCGCAGCACACCGTCCGCGCCCGGCGGCTCGGCGGGCCCCCAGGACGCAAGTACCCGGCCCGCGTCGCCGAGCGGGATCGCCGCGGGCTCGCCGGAGAGATTCACCGCGACCCGCAGATCGCCCCTCCGGTACGCCAGCCAGCGCGCCTCCTCGTCGTACGCCACCCGGACCGCGGCCAGATCCTGATCGGAGAGATCCGGCTGGCTGTGCCGGAGGGCGATCAGCTCGCGGTACCAGGCCAGCAGGCGCGCGTGCGGTTCCTTCCCGGCCTCGGAGCGGTCCAGACAGGAGCGTTCCCGCGTCGCCGGGTCCTGCGGGTCGGGGATGTCCGCCGCCGCCCAGCCGTGCGCCGCGAACTCCCGGCGCCTGCCGGTGCGTACGGCCTCGGCGAGCACCGGGTCGGGGTGGTCGGTGAAGAACTGCCAGGGGGTGGTCGCGCCCCACTCCTCGCCCATGAAGAGCATCGGGGTGTGCGGCCCCGTCAGGACGAGCGCGGCGGCGCAGGCGAGCAGCCCGGGGGAGAGGGTGGCGGAGAGCCGGTCGCCGAGCGCGCGATTGCCGATCTGGTCATGGGTCTGGGCGTAGCCGAGGAAGCGGTGCGCGGGCGTTCTCGTACGGTCGACGGGCCGGCCGTGCGTCCGGCCCCGGAAGCTCGAATACGTACCGTCGTGGAAGAAGACGCGGGTGAGCGTCTTGGCCAGCGCGGCGAGCGGTTCACGCGCGAAGTCGGCGTAGTAGCCCTGGGATTCACCGGTGAGCGCCGTGTGCAGCGCGTGATGGAAGTCGTCGTTCCACTGGGCGTGCAGCCCGAGGCCGCCGGCCGCGCGCGGGGTGGTGGTGCGCGGGTCGCCCAGGTCGGACTCGGCGATCAGGAAGAGCGGCCGTCCCAGCTCGGCGGAGAGCGCGTCGACGGCCGTCGACAGCTCTTCGAGGAAAGTCAGCGCGCGCCGGTCGGCGAGCGCGTGCACGGCGTCGAGCCGCAGCCCGTCGAGCCGGAAGTCCCGCAGCCAGGCCAGCGCGCTGCCCAGCAGATACGCGCGCACCTCGTCCGAGCCCGGGGCGTCCAGATTGACGGCGGCGCCCCACGGTGTGTGGTGGGTGTCGGTGAAGTACGGGCCGAAGCGCGGCAGATGGTTGCCGGCGGGGCCGAGATGGTTGTGCACCACATCGAGCACCACGCCCAGGCCCAGACGGTGTGCCGTGTCGACAAAGCGCTTCAGCCCCTCGGGACCGCCGTACGGCTCATGGACCGCCCAGGGCGAGACGCCGTCGTACCCCCACCCGTGGGTTCCGGGAAAGGGACACACCGGCAGCAGCTCGACATGGGTGATGCCCAGTTCGGCCAGGGGAGCGAGCCGTTCGGCCGCCGCGTCGAAGGTGCCCTCGCGGGTGAACGTGCCGATGTGCAGCTCGTACAGGACCGCGCCGGGCAGATCGCGGCCCCGCCACGGCGTGTGCCACGCGTACGCCGCCTGGTCGACGACGGCGCTCGGACCGTCGGGGCCGTCCGGCTGGCGGCGCGAGCGCGGATCGGGCAGTACGGGCCCGCCGTCGAGCGAGAAGCCGTACCGCGTACCGTCGGCGGCGGGCGCCTCGGCGGTCCACCAGCCCGCCCGCTCCGGATCGCGCTCCATGGACAGCCCGGCGGGCGCGTCGTCCGCGCGATGCCCGCCGGCGCTTCCGCTGTGCCCGCCGTCCCGGTCGTCCGCCAGCCGGAGTACGACCCCGTTCCGCGCCTGCGGCGCCCATACCTCGAACCGCACGGGTGGTTCCCCCTCGTCGTCGGCACTGTCCACTGCTCTCCGCCACACGGTGACAAATTCCATGGTGACAAGCGAGGCGGCGCGAGGCGCGGTGACGGTGGTGAAGGGGCGGGTGTGTCCGGCGGTGCGTACGGAGGGCCGGGAACCCGTTCTGTCTGGACACCTCAGGTCCGTCGGAAGGACAATCACGTCTGTGACGTCCTCCTTCGAGTTCCACACGTATCCCGCGCGGCTCTCCGACGCCGAGCGCGACCGTGTCCTCGCGGTACTCCGGGAAGGCGCCGCGCAGGGCAAGCTGTCGCACGACACCTTCCTGCGCCGGATGGATCTGGCGCTGGCCGCCCGCAGGGCTGATGAGCTGAAGCCGCTCACCGCGGATCTGGAGTCCGAAGGGCCCTGGTCCCGCCGGGTGTTCGGCACGGTGAGCCGGATGTCCGCGTTCTCGGAGCGGCTGCGCAGGGCCTGGCAGGCGGAGCGGCTGCCGAAGCTGTTGCTGCCTCAGCCCGGCCCGTATCCCCTGCGGATCGGCCGCGATCCGGTCAACGGGCTTCGGCTCAGCCATGACACGGTCTCGCGGCTGCACGCCGAACTGAGCACGCGGGGCGGGCGATGGATCCTGCGCGATCTCGGCTCGACCAATGGCACGACCGTCAATGGACTGCGGGTGATCACGACGGTCGAGGTACGGGACGGCGATCTGGTGAGCTTCGGGACGATCGGCTTCCGGCTCGCCTCGCACTGAGCGGGATCTCGCGCTGAGCGGGATCCCGCATCGAGCGGCGAGAAGACGGACCCGGCCCGCCGTTCCGGGTGGGGGTGGGGAACGGCGGGCCGGGCGCTTCGTGGTTCGGTGCGCGGAACCGCGCGGGTCAGTGCACGGAACAGGGCGATGCGGAGGCGGTGTCCGGCGGGCCTCCGGTGGCCACGTAACTGAAGGTGGTGGAGGCCCCGGCGGCCAACGAGCCGTTCCAGTCGGCGTTGTGGACCATCACCTCCTGGCCGCCATAGGTGGCGTTGCCGTTCCAGAGACTGTCCACCCGCTGGCCGCTCGGCAGTGTGAACTCCACCATCCAGCCGAGGATCGGGTGGCCGCCGGTGTTCTTCACCGTGACCTCCGTCTGATAGCCGCCCGACCAGGTGCCGGTGGTCGCGCGGGTGGCGGTGCAGGTGGCCGTGGGATCGGTGGGCGGGTCGGTCGGGTTCCCGGGGTCACCGACGCCGGTCACCTCGCCCTTGCCGCCGTCGAAGACCACATCGGAGCAGCTGTAGAAGGTCTCTTTGCTGTCCGAGCGCTCCCACACCATGTAGATGATGTGCCGGCCGGACTTTCCGCCGGGGAGGTTGCCGGTCCACTTGTAGGCGCCCTCCACCGTCCCGACGGGCCCGGTGACCTGCGGGTGGTCGACGGTCAGGAAGGGCGTCGACTCCAGATCGGACCAGGTGAAGGTCTTGGTGGGGTCGAACCCGTCCTTGGTGATGTAGACCCGGAACCAACCGGGATGCGCCGCCCAGGCGTTGTACGAGAAGTCGAGCGACGCGCCCGAGGTCAGATGGGTCAGCGGCCAGTCGTTCCTGGCCAGGTCGAAACCGGTGAACGTGGTGTTGCCGCCGCTGCACAACTGCCCGTCGGGGATGAAGCCCTGGGTCCGGCCGGCGCCGTCGGAGCGCAGCACGGAGAACCAGTTGTAGAGCGGGGTCGTGCCACCCGCGGCGACGGCGGCCCGGCAGGCGGGGTTGATGGGTTTGATCTCACCGGTGCTGCTCAGGCCGTCCTTCCAGCACATGAACGTACGGCTGGCCGGCTGCATCGGGGTGCCGTGGGCCGACGAGGTCCCGCTGTTGCCGACGACCAGCAGCAGGGCGGGGAGTACGGCGAGCAGGGCGAGGAGGACGGCTCTCCGGGGATGCGACAGCCACCGGGGCCGTCGTGGGGGGTGCTTCATCACGCGAGTCCCTTCGACGTGATCATGACAAGTGAATGAGCGGACGATTGGGAGCGCTCCCATTTCGGAACGTAGCGCGGGCGGCCCACTCTGTAAACGCTTCGTGGACGTAAACGCTTCGTGGACGTAAAGGCTTCGTGGCCGGATTCTCCGGTCCGTCAGCCGCCCCCGTCGGGCGACATCCCGTCAGTCGGCCGTCAGCAGCGCCACCGGAAACTGGTCGAGCAGCTCCGCGAGCCTGGGCGCGCCCGACACCTCACGCCCCGTCAGCACATCGCGCCAGCGGCCCGGCGGCAGCGCCAGTTCCGTGGAGCGCCATCCCCCGGAGCGCTCAAGTCCGTACGGCAGCCGGGTGGTTACCGTGATCACGCGCCCCGATCTGACGAAGGCCAGACAGTGCGAGGAGGCGGGTCCTGCCGCGGGCAGCGGGGCATACGTCCCCGACTCGCCGAAGAGCTCGGGCCGTTCACCGCGCAGCTGGAGCGCCGCCGTCGTGATCACCGTCTTGTCGTCCGGCGGCCCGGTCCTGAACGGCCGCCTGTTGTCCGGGTCCACCAGCGCGAAGTACGCGCGCTCCGTCCCCTGGTAGAGATCGGGCACCCCCGGCATGGTCAGCTGTACCAGCGCCGCGCCCAGCGCACTCGCCCGCGCGTACGGCGCCAGCGCGCGGCTCAGCGCCGCGACCGTACGCCGCGCGGGACCGGCGGGACCGGCCTCCACGAACGCGGCCACCGCCTGTTCGTACAGCGGCTCCGCCTCCGTCCAGCTGGTGTGCAGCCCGGCCTCCCGTACGGATTTCAGCAGCGCGGGCACCATCCGCGAGCCCTCCGGGAGCACGCCCTCGGCGGCCGGGGTGAAGCCCACCGCCGTCTGCCACGCCTGCCAGGCCACCTGCGGATCGGGCGCCGGCGCGGGCACGTCCCCCGCCACCCGCTCCAGCAACTCGTCCCAGCGCTCGGGGCACTCGGAGAGCACGGCGATCCCGGCCCGGACGTCCGCGCTGCGCTTGGTGTCGTGCGTGGTCAGTACGGTGCCGGTGGCCGGCCAGTCGCGCGCGAGCCGCGCGCAGTACGCGTGGAACCGCTCCGGGCTCACCGCGGGACTGCCCGGATCGCCGCCCACCTCGTTCGCGGAGATCAGCGGCACATAGCGGTAGAACGCCGTGTCCTCCACCGACTTGGCGCGCAGCGCGGACGCGGTCTGGGCGAAGCGCGCGCAGAAGGCCGTATGGTCAGGGCCCGTACCGAGCCTGCCGAGGGCCAGCTCCCGCACCACGTCCACGGCCGTCGCCTCCCGCTCCACCGGGAACACCGTCTTCGCCTGCCGGGCCGCCTCCACCGAGAGCGCCGCCTCGGCCGCCTCGGGGCAGGGACCGCCCGCCGTCGTGTAGGGGCGGTAGACGGGGATCCGTACCAGCAGCTCCCGGATCGCGGTGCGCAGCGCCCACGGCGCGTGGTCGCGCAGCGCGGGGTCGGCGGCGCAGACGCGCTGCGCCGTACGGACCAAGGTGGAGATCTCGGCGGCCAGTTCATGGAAGACGACCTTGTACGCGGCCCGGCGCACCGTCCCTTCCCAGTAGCCGCCCCGGTCCCCGACGGGCGCGGCGACATCGCGGTAGCGCACCTCAAGCGCCTCGGCGCCCACCGGGTCCGTGAACACCCCGTCGACATGGCGCAGCGCGTCATAGCCGGTGGTGCCGGCGACCGGCCACCCCGCGGGCAGCACCTCGTCGTCGGCGAGGATCTTCTCCACGACCGTCCAGCACTGCCCGGCCGTCGCCTCGTGCAGCCGGCGCAGATACTCCTCCGGGTCGGCGAGACCGTCCGGGTGGTCGATACGCAGCCCCTGGACGACTCCGTCCCGTACCAGCTCGATGATCTTGGCGTGGGTGGCGGCGAACACCTCCGGGTCCTCCACCCGGAGGCCGATCAGCTCGGAGATGGTGAAGAAGCGGCGGTAGTTGAGCTCGGTACGGGCCAGCCGCCACCAGGCGAGCCGGTAGTGCTGGACATCGAGCAGCTCGGGCAGCCCCAGGTGTTCGGTGCCGGGCGCGAGCGGGAAGCGCTGGTCGCCGTGGTGCAGCACCCCGCCCTCGACGCTCAGCCCGCCGCCGTCCAGCTCCTCCCCGATCGGCCCGGCCAGCACCGGCAGCAGCAGCTTGCCGTCCCCCGCCGGCCAGTCGATGTCGAACCAGCGGGCGTACGGCGAGTCCCGGCCCTCGCGCAGTACCTCCCAGAGCGCCTTGTTGTGCCGGGGGGCGGCGGCCATGTGATTGGGCACGATGTCGAGGACGATCCCGAGGCCGTGCTCCCGCGCCCGGCCGGCCAGCCGCCGCAGCCCCTCCTCGCCGCCCAGCTCGGCCCGTACGGTGGAGTGGTCGACCACGTCATAGCCGTGTGTCGAGCCCGGTACGGCCTCCAGGACGGGCGACAGATGCAGATGCGAGACCCCGAGCGCGGCGAGATACGGGACGGCCTTGGCGGCGGCCGCGAACGGGAAGTCCGGCTGGAGCTGGAGCCGATAGGTCGCGGTGGGAGTCATACGATCGTACGTACCCCGCTTCTCGGCATCTGTGTCATACGGGTTCCGTACGAGATCTGTGTCATACGAGGTCATGCGTGGTCGTCCGAGGGCGCCGGGCCAGTTCCGCAACGTGATCCATCCGGCCACTGGAACATCACGGGGGCGGCGCGGCAACCGGGTTTCCCGCGAGCGCCGCCCCTCGGTACGGACCCAGGTGCCGGCCGGGACCCACCCGGAGAACGGGTCCTACGCCGGTCGCATCAGCACCGTAAGGCTGCGGCCGATCATCGTGATCCGCTCACCGCCGTCGACCTTCTCGCCCTGCCCGGGAGTCACTCCCTCCGGCCGTGCCGTGTCCACCATGATCCGCCAGTGCTCGCCGTGGTTCACCGGCACCACGAACTCCAGCTTCTCGGCGCTCGCGTTGAACATCAGCAGGAACGAGTCGTCCGAGATCCGCTCACCGCGCGGCCCCGGCTCGGAGATCGCGCCACCGTTCAGAAAGACCGTCATGGCCTTGGCATGCGCGGCCTGCCAGTCCTGCTGGGTCATCTCCTCGCCCTCCGGCGTGAACCACGAGATGTCCGAGAGATCGTCGTGCGTGCCCTCCACCGGGCGCCCGTGGAAGAAGCGCCGGCGCCGGAACACCGGATGGTCGCGCCGCAGCCACACCATCGCCTGGGTGAACTCCAGCATGGTGGTGTCGGTCTCCACGCCCTTCTCCGGCCAGCGGACCCAGGAGACCTCGTTGTCCTGGCAGTACGCGTTGTTGTTGCCGCCCTGCGTACGGGCGAACTCGTCGCCGTGGCTGAGCATCGGGACACCCTGCGAGAGCATCAGCGTCGCGATGAAGTTCCGCATCTGGCGGTTGCGCAGCTCCAGGATCTCCGGGTCGTCGGTGTCGCCCTCCGCCCCGCAGTTCCAGGACCGGTTGTGGCTCTCGCCGTCCCGGTTGGACTCGCCGTTGGCCTCGTTGTGCTTCTCGTTGTACGAGACGAGATCGTGCAAGGTGAAACCGTCGTGACAGGTGGTGAAGTTGATGGAGGCCAGTGGCCGGCGTCCGTCGTCCTGGTAGAGATCGGACGAGCCGGTCAGCCGGGACGCGAACTCCGCCAGCGTCCTGGGCTCACCCCGCCACAGGTCCCGTACGGTGTCGCGGTACTTGCCGTTCCACTCCGTCCACAGCGGCGGGAAGTTCCCCACCTGGTAGCCGCCCTCGCCCACGTCCCACGGCTCGGCGATCAGCTTCACCTGGCTGACCACCGGGTCCTGCTGGACGAGGTCGAAGAACGACGAGAGCCGGTCCACCTCGTGGAACTGACGGGCCAGCGTCGCCGCGAGGTCGAAGCGGAAGCCGTCGACATGCATCTCGGTCACCCAGTACCGCAGCGAGTCCATGATCAGCTGGAGTACGTGCGGGCTCCGCATCAGCAGGGAGTTCCCGGTCCCCGTGGTGTCCGTGTAGTAGCGGGGATTGTCGGCGAGCCGGTAGTACTGCGCGTTGTCGAGACCGCGGAAGGAGAGCGTCGGGCCGAGGTGGTTGCCCTCCGCCGTGTGGTTGTAGACGACATCGAGGATGACCTCGATCCCGGCGCGGTGCAGCGCCCGTACGGCCTGTTTGAACTCCAGGACCTGTTCGCCCCGGTCGCCCCAGGACGCGTACGCGTTGTGCGGGGCGAAGAAGCCGATGGTGTTGTAGCCCCAGTAATTGCCCAGACCGGCGTCGACCAGCCGGTGGTCGTTGACGAACTGATGCACCGGCATCAGCTCCAGCGCGGTCACGCCCAGCTCCGTCAGATGTTCGATCACCGCCGGATGGGCGAGTCCGGCGTAGGTGCCGCGCAGCTCCTCGGGCAGCTCCGGATGGAGCATGGTCAGGCCCTTCACATGGGCCTCGTAGAGCACCGTACGGTGATAGTCCGTACGGGGCAGCCGGTCGTCGCCCCAGTCGAAGTACGGGTTGACGACGACGGAGGACATCGTGTGGGGGGCCGAGTCCATGTCATTGCGCGAGTCCGGCTTGCCGAAGTGGTAGCCGTACACCGACTCACCCCAGTCGATACTGCCGCTGATCGCACGCGCGTACGGATCGAGAAGCAGCTTGGCGGAGTTGCAGCGGTGTCCGCGCTCCGGCTCATAGGGGCCATGGACCCGGAAGCCATAGCGCTGACCGGGCATGATGCCCGGCAGATAGGCGTGCCGTACGAAGGCGTCCGTCTCGCGCAGCTCCACCGCCGTTTCTGAACCGTCGTCGTGCAGCAGGCACAACTCGATTCGGCTGGCGGCCTCTGAGTAGACCGCGAAGTTGGTGCCGGCGCCGTCGTACGTGGCGCCGAGGGGATACGTCTGTCCCGGCCAGACCTGCATAGATAAGACTCTTCCATTTCTGATCCGGGTGCTGCGGGGCTCTTGAGAGGCCGCGTGCCTGGGCGGGGCGGTCTCTGAGCCAGATCTTCCCCGAAAGAAGGGCAACCACCTAGGAACCCGATGGGTTCTTGCCTCTTCTTGCCGGTTCTCGGCCGGGGCGGCACCAGGGAAGGGGCCCGGCGTCAATCTCGCGTGACGGGCCGTCGCCGGGATCGCCACGACGGCCCCCGGAGACCCGCGCGCCCCACGGCGTCCCGGTGGACCGGGGTACGGACCAGGTCCAACCGCTATGAATCGCCTCACTCCGGCTGATCTCGGCGCCAGGAACAAGCCTCACGAATAAGGGAGTTGAGAAAGGAGCCTGTGCATCCTGCTGCACCGCCTCCGGGATGCGGAGTACCCTTCCTTGATCGTTGAAGGGGAGAGAAGGCGGTGCGCGGGTGAGCTCGGGAGGGCTGGAGTTGCCCCCTGGTGACGCAGGTCATACGGGGGAATCCGGCGACATCCCGCCCGGAGCGGTCTCCCTCGCGCGACCGATGGAGATCGGGGCGGAACTGGAGTGGGACGCTGACGCCTGGAGCGAAGTACGTACCCGCGCACAGCGGGCCGGACGCGCCTATATCTGGCTGAATCTCGTGGAACAGCGGCTGCGCGCGGTGGTCGCCGCGGTCCTGCGGCCCATCTACGAGCCCGTGCACGGCGAGGAGTGGGTGGTCGCCGCCGCCGGACCCGCCGGACAGGAGTGGGTGCAGCGCGCCGTCGCCGTACGGGAGGTGTCGCGGCGCAAGGGGTATCTGCTCGACCCGGCCGACGACAACGTCCTGAGCTTTCTCACCCTCCCGCAGCTGCGGGAGCTGATGGTCCAGCACTGGCCCTGCTTCGAGCCCTATTTCGACGACCGCCGGGACGTGGAACTGGCGCTGGACGAACTGGAGGTCGCGCGCAATGTCGTCTCCCGCAACCGCGCGCTCTCCGAGACGGTCCTCGCCCAGGCGGAACGGGCCTCGGCCAGGCTCCTGGAGATCCTGGGCGGTGGCAGCGGGGTGCCCTCCGCGGCGCGGCTCCGGGTCGACGCGGTGGAGGATCTGGTCGGCGACCGGTACGCGGACGTGGTCTCCGTACACCCCGACCGGGTGAGGCTGCAACGGCAGATCCCCGCCGAGGATCTGTTCGGCGGCGCCCGGCGTGTCGACGCCATCGGGATCGGTCTGAACCTGCTCGTACAGAACTTCTCCGGACGGCGGCTGATCCGGCTCGCCGAATCGGGCTGCCGGATACGGCTGGTCTTCCTCAACCCGGCGAGCAGCGCAGTCAAGCGCAGGGAGCGCGAGCTGGGGCTCAAGAAGGGCGAGCTGAGCCGGTCGGTGGAGATGAACATCCTGCATATGCGCCGGGTGCGCTCCAAGCTGCGCGATCCGGGCGCCTTCGAGATCCATGTCTTCGACGAGACCCCTCGCTTCACCGCGTATCTCGTCGACGGGGACGGCTCCGACGGGCTGGCCGTCGTCCAGTCCTATCTGCGCCGGGCCCGGGGCATGGAGGCGCCGGTACTGGTGCTGAGGGGCGGCGGGCGTGAGGTGGTGCGTACGGGGCAGGACTCGGAGCACGGTCTCTTCCAGACCTACCGCGAGGAGTTCGAGGCGGTCTGGGCCGATTCCAGGCCGGTCTCCTGAGCCGGCGCGGGAGCCGGGAGCCGCGGCCGAGGGCCGGCGGCGGGCGTCAGGAGCCGGAGCGCGTGCCACGGCACTGTCAGTGGTGCGTGGCAGGGTGAGTGTCCAACGGGGGAAGCACCACCGCACCATGAGGGAGGGCCACGATGACTTGGCATGGGGAAGCACTGGTCGGATTCGATCTGGAGACCACGGGCACCGAGCCGCTGGAGGCACGGATCGTCACGGCCGCGGTGGTCGAGGTGCGGGGCGGCGAGGTGGTACGGCAGCGGACGTGGCTGGCCGACCCGGGTATCCGGATCCCCGCCCAGGCGTCCGCGGTGCATGGCATCAGCAGTGAACGGGCCGCGGCGGAGGGGCGTCCGGCGCCCGAGGTGGCCGGGGAGATCGCCGGGGTCCTCGGGGAGTACTGGACACGCGGGGTGCCCGTCGTGGCGTACAACGCGCCGTTCGATCTGACGCTGCTCTCCGCCGAGTTGCGCCGGTACGGACTGCCGCCGCTGGCGCCGGTGGGGCCGGTGATCGATCCGTATACGATCGACCGCTCGGTCGACCGTTACCGTCGCGGCAAACGCACGCTGGAGGCGGTCTGCGCGGAGTACGGCGTGGTGCTCGACGCCGCGCACGAGGCGGGCGCGGACGCGCTGGCGGCGGTCCGGGTGGCCACGGCGATAGCGGAGCGGCATGCCTCGGTGGCCGGGCTGACCCCGGCTCTGCTGCATGAGCGTCAGATCGGCTGGTACGCCGAGTGGGCGGCCGACTTCCAGAAGTTCCTGCGGAAGAAGGGCAACGCGGACGCCGTGATCGACGGGGTCTGGCCGCTGCGCGAGCCGGCCACCGAGCCCTCGGCCCGGGCGACGCCCTGACTCACAGAGATCTCCCCCGTACGGTTCCGTACGGGGGAGACCCTTCGCCTGACGATCACACATACGGGACGCCCGCTCCTTGGCACTCGCCCCCTCGTCAGTGCGCGGCGATCTGCTGCAGCGCCGCTCCCTGGTAGCGCGCACCGGCGTTCCAGAGGATGAAGGAGTTCATCTTGTTGGCCGCCGCGGCCTTGATCTGGTCGGCCACCTGAGTCGGCCCGTACTTGCTGCCCATCGAGAAGTCCTGGAGCCACGGGACGATCTCGGTCTGGGTGCCCTTCGCCAGGCGGCGGAAGTCGGCGAGCGAGCGCTGCACGATCGCGTACGGGGCGGTGTCGGGGTTGGCGACACCGTACTCACCCGGCCCCCAGTGGGACGGGTAGACCATCGGTGCGATGTAGTCGGTGACCTTGACCAGGGCGGGGATGTCCTGGGCGATCTCCTTGGGCCGGGTCGCGGCTATACCGAAGACCGAGACGCCGAGGTACTTGCCGTGCGGGCGCATCGCGATCCGGGTGTCGCCGACGAACGAGGTGATGGCCTGCTCGGGCGTCGCGGATCCGATGCCGGGGAAGCGCATCTTCGACAGCGGGCCGTCGGGGCGGCGCACGTAGTCGTAGAGGACGTCGTCGAAGCCGAGCTGAGCCGCTTCGACGGCGAGGTCCTGGTTGTACTTGCGGACCGTGGGGTCGGCGAAGTTGGTGAAGGCGAGGTTTCCGTAGTGACCGCCGCCCGCGTACGCCCCGCCGTCGGGGGTCTGCACGACCTGGTCGCGCTTGCCGGCCTTCCAGGCCGCCGTGGCGAGCTTGGGGTCACGGAAGGCGACGATGCGGCCGATGACCTGGGCGCCGGCGGCGTGGATCTCGGCAATGGCCTTGCGGGCGTCGTAGTAGCCCTTGGCAGCGCCGATCTGACGGGCCAGCGCCACCTGGGAGGCGTACCCGACCTCGCCGTCCTCGTCCTTGATGTCCAGTTCCACGGCGTTGAGCTTGCCGCTGCGGACCAGTGCCATGACGTTGGTGCGCAGGGTCTTGTCGCCCCAGCCGATGGCGGTGATGTGTGCGGCACGGATCATGGGGCGACGGCCCCGGGTCGACACGGCCTTGGCGGTGAGGTTTCCGGCGCGGTCCACAGCGGTGATGTTCACAGAGGGAGTGCCCTTGGGAACCGTGATCTTGAAGGCACCGCCCTTGTCGAGGGGAACCTCCTTGCCGTCGACGCTCACCTTGGCGTCGGTGGAGGCCTTGCCGGTGACGGTCACGGGGTCGTTGGCGTTCTTGATCTCGGGATCGGCCACCGTCAGATCGGGAGCGGTGGTATCCACGGTGAAGCCCACGACCTCGCGGTACGAGGCGAAGGGGAGACTGCTCTCGCCCTCCACCACCAGGGTGTGCTTGCCCTCGGTCAGGCGCGGGAGGCCGAGTTTCAGCCGGGCGCCCTCAGCGGTGATGGGGACCACCGTGCCATCGAGGGTGGCGCGCACCTTGTCCTTGCTGCCGGCTTCCCCGGCGTCGAGGTAGGCGCTCACCTGTGCGGCCTTGCGTCCGTCGAGGACGGCGCCATCGCTGAGACCCTGCACGCCCGGTCCCGGCGCGAGGAAGGTCCAGGCCCCGACGCCGGCTCCGGCCAGTGCGAGCGCCACGGCCGTCGCTATCAGGGCGCGTCGGCGGGCCGGACGGTGGGGACGGTAGGAGGAGGGAGAACGGGATATGTGTGTCGTGGCCATCATGACGCCCTTCGTGCTGTGGCCGGAGGTGGTTCCTCCATTGCTTGCCGCACCGGCGTGTCGGCGCTCCTGTTCTGACGGGATTTCACACGAACGGCCGCGTTCGGCTCCGGCGTGGTGACTGCGCCATCCAGGGGACGGTGCGGTACGGGGGCTCCCGCCGCCGGTAGGGATGGCGCGACACATTCGCCTTGGAGGTCCCTCATGCGCCACCCGCTCGTCCCGCTCTGCGCCCTGGCGGGCGCCGCCCTGCTCGCCTCGGGCTGTTCCCCGGGGTCGTCATCAGCCGGTGGTCAGTCGGCCGCCTCGGCGGCGATGGCCAGCCCCGTCGTCGCGAAAGCACCGGCGGAGGTGGGTGCCGACGAACTCGGCCAGGTGCCGGTCCTGATGTACCACCAGCTCACCGCCAAGCCGACCAGCGTCTACGACCGTACCCCGGCCGATTTCCGGGCCGAGCTGGAGCGCCTCGCCCGGGAGAAGTACGTGCCGGTCACCGCCCGGGACTTCCAGACGGGCCACATCGACATCCCGGCCGGAACGCACCCGGTGGTCCTCACGTTCGACGACTCGACCAACAGCCAGGTGAGCCTCGACGCGAGCGGCAACCCGACGCGGGACTCGGCCATCGCGATCCTGGCGGAGACGGCGAAGAAGCACCCCGAGTTCAAGCCGGTGGCGACCTTCTTCGTCAACGCGGACGCCTTCTCGGCCACCGGTCCCGCCAAGGCGCTCGCATGGCTGAAGGCTCACGGGTACGAGATCGGCAACCACACCGACCGGCACCCGAACCTGGGCTCCCTGGACCAGGCGGGCGCCGCGCGGGCCATCGCCGGCGGACAGCAGGCGATCGTGAAGGCCGCGCCCGGGACCAAGGTCACGTCCCTCGCCCTGCCCTTCGGTGCCATGCCCAAGCCGCCCGAGGTCGCCGCGAAGGGGACGGGCTACCGCAACGACGGGGTGTACCTCGTGGGCGCCAACCCGTCGGTCTCGCCGTTCACCAAGGACTTCAAACCCGGCGCGATCCCGCGGATCCGCTCGGCGGGCCCCAAGGACCCGGACGCCGAGTTCGGTTCGTCGCGATGGCTGGACAAGCTCGCCGAGGGGAAGAACTGGTACGTCTCGGACGGGGACCCGAACACGATCTCCTTCCCCAGCGCTTCGCAGGACAAGGTGGCGCCGGCCTTCGCGAAGAAGGCCCGGCCGTACTGAGGCGTGTGGTGAGAGTCCCACCGCGTCGTCCAGTGTGCGCACGCCCCCGGCGTCGCGCGCACTGGACGACGTACCTCCTACGTCTGTGTCATCCGTCGGATGCCGGGATCGGCCGCAGCCCGTGGGCGAGGGACCAGTCCCGCGGCGGATAGGTGGCCTGCGGAGCGGCGAGGCAGACATCGATCGCGGTGGCCAGGTCGCCGTCGAAGAAGGCACTGGCGTCGCGGACCAGCTCCAGTGCCCGGACCGTACGCTCACCCAGGGGGCGGGCCATCCGCTCCGTTCCGCTCGGCAGCGTTATCGGCTTGCGCCGGGCCCACTTGGCCGCACTGGCGGCCCTGTCCAGCCCCGCGGTGGCATAACCGATCGCCAGGGCGATCCGCTCGGCGGACTCCACCGCGCCATTGCGCAGCTCGCCGATACCGATCAGCGTCTGCTGCGGACTTCCCGCGGACATGTCCTCGCCCCGCTGCCGCCCGAGCAGCTCGTGCAGCCGCGTGTCCTCCTCGCGCAGCAGCTTCACCGCGTGGTCCATGGCTTGGAGTACCCGGACCAGTTCGCTGACATCAGCAGCCATCGATCGCCCCTTCCGAGGATCTCCCGCACCACGATAGATCCCGGGCTCCGCGCCGGTCCGCTGTTTCCGAACGAGAGGACGCCCCGCCGTTCTTCGAAGATCATCAGGGGTGCAGAATGACCCGTATGCCGATAAAGAACACCCCGAGGGCGGCAACGCTCGACGACGCTCAACCGGTCAGCCGGGCGCTGGCGCGTGCCTTCGGAGATGACCCGATGATGCGCTGGTTCTTCCCCGACGATTCCTCTCGCGAGGCGGTGCTGGGCCGTTACTTCACCACGCTCTTCACCCGGCAGTACGCCCACCACGGCGTGTGCGAGCGCACGGACGCGGGGGCCGCCTTCTGGGTATCGCCGGAGGGCCAGGCGAAGGCCGTGCCTGACGCGGAGACCATCCAGGAACTCCAGAACATCCTCGGCGACCGTGCCCCGCTGTTCCGCGACGCCGTCGAGGCTGCGGCCGAGCACACACCGAAGGAACCTCACTGGTACCTGGCGGTGATCGGCGCCGACCCGGCCGCCCAGGGTCAGGGACACGGGGCCGCCCTGCTGCGCTCGGGTCTGGCCAAGGCCGATACGGAGGGGCTGCCCGCCTATCTGGAGTCCTCCAAGCCGTCCAATCTGCCCGTCTACGAGCACTTCGGATTCGCCGTGCGCGAGGAGGTGCGACTGCCGGGCGGCGGGCCCGTGCTGTGGGCCATGAGGCGCGAGCCCCGTCCCCCGGCCGGCGTCTGAGGATCGTCCGCGGGCCCCGCGGGTCGGTCAGAACGGGTACCAGCGGACCTCGGGATCGTCGTCGCGCAGCGAGGCGACCCGGCGGCGGAACTCGTCCAGGGCCTTGGGGTTGGCCGGCGCGTGCTGGGCCACCCAGGCGCAGCTGGCCGTCTCGCGGGCGCCGCGCAGGACCGGGCAGCCCGGCCATTCGCGTACGTCCCAGCCGTAGACCGCGGTGAAGGTGTCGTACGCCTCGGCGGGCAGACCGTACCGGTCGCGGGAGAGCGCCATGACGACCAGATCGTGTTCCCTGAGGTCCGAGGAGAAGGTCTCCAGATCGACCAGGACGGGGCCGTCCGGGCCGACATGGACATTGCGCGGCAGCGCGTCGCCGTGGATCGGGCCCATGGGGAGCCGGGGGACGAGCGTGGCCGCGGCCTCGGCGAAGCCGTCGCGGCGGCCACGCAGATAATCGGCGTCGGCCGGGTCGATCGCGTCCCCGGCCAGCCGCAGCCAGCGCTCGACGCCACCGAGCAGTTCCCGGCGGGGGAGCGTGAACAGCGACGGGTCCGGGGCGGGCAGGGCGTGCACCTGCCGCAGGAGGGATGCCAGCTCGCCGGGCCCGGCGGGCCGTACGGCGGCCGGCAGCCGGTGCCAGAGCGTCACCGGATGACCTTCCACCGACCGCGCTTCCGGCTCGGCCGCCCGTACGGCCGGAATGCCGGACTCCGCGAGCCAGGACGCGAGAGCTACCTCGCGCCGCGCCCGCTTGAGCAGCTCGGTGTGGTCCGTCGCGTCCCGGCCGACCTTGATGACCAGCCCGGCCGTTCCGAATACCGCGTTCTCTCCCAGGGCCAGCAGTTCCGCGTCGCGCGGCAGCCCCGTCGCGGCCAGGATCTCCCGCGCCCGCGCCTCGTCCATCGATGGCTCACTTACCTCTGGTGGTCGCACCTGTTGGTGGCTCCTGTCGGGCAAAGTCTCGCATCCGTGCCGGTACGCCCGGCGGGCCGAGGGGGCGCGGTGGAGGCGGCCTCACGTCGGTATTGAGTTGCACGAGACGTCTCGTCTCGCCTACGGTCGGGCCATGACCGCATCGAAGCGTGCCCATATCGCCATGTTCTGCATCGCCGCCCACGGGCATGTGAACCCGAGCCTGGAGGTCATCCGGGAGCTGGTCGCCCGGGGCCATCGCGTCAGTTACGCGATCCCCGCCTCCTTCGCCGCGAAGGTCGCGGCCACCGGCGCCGATCCGGTGATCTACACCTCCGTACTGCCCGGCCCCGACGACGATCCCGAAGCCTGGGGCACGGAGCTGATCGACAATCTGGAGCCGTTCCTCGACGACGCCATCCAGGCGCTGCCCCAACTGGCCGAGGCGTTCGAGGACGACCGCCCCGATCTGGTACTCGGCGACACCACGGCCTATGAGGCGCCCCTGCTCGCGCACCGCTGGGGCGTTCCGTACCTCCAGTTCTCGACGCACGCCGTCGCCTGGGAGGGATACGAGAAGGATGTCGCCGAACCGATGCTCGCGGAACTCAACGCCTCCGAACGCGGCAGGGCGTACCGCGCGCGGTTCCAGGAGTGGCTGGACGAGCACGACATGGACCACACCGACCCGGACCGGCTGGTCGCCAGGCCGGCCCGTTCCCTCGTACTGATCCCCAAGGTGCTCCAGTACAAGGCCGAATCCGTGGACAAGTCCGTGTTCACCTTCGTCGGTGCCTGTCAGGGGGACCGCGCGGAACAGGGGGAGTGGCGGCGGCCCGCCGGGGCGGAGCGGGTGCTGCTGGTCTCGCTCGGTTCGGCCTTCACCAAGCAGCCCGCCTTCTACCGGGCGTGTGTCGAGGCGTTCGGGGATCTGCCGGGCTGGCATGTCGTCCTGCAGATCGGCGCGTATGTCGACGAGGCCGAGTTGGGCGACGTACCGGCCAATGTGGAGGTGCACCACTGGGTGCCGCAGCTCGCCGTACTCAAGCAGGCCGACGCGTTCATCACCCACGCGGGCGCCGGCGGCAGCCAGGAGGGGCTGGCGACGGGCACGCCGATGGTCGCGGTGCCGCAGGCCGTCGACCAGTTCGGCAACGCCGACGCGCTGGTCGCGCTGGGCGTGGCGCGTCGTCTCGACGCGGAGACGGCCACCCCCGAGGCCCTGCGCGCGGCGGTTCTCGCCCTGGCCTCGGACGCCGAAGTGGCCGAGCGGCTCGGGGAGATCGCGCGCGAGATGGCGGCGGAGGGCGGTACGCGACGGGCGGCGGAGCTGATCGAGGAGGCCCTGCCGAAGGGCGCGGCCTGAGCGGCGCGTGTGCGGTGCGAACGGCGCGCGCTCACTGAACGGCCCCGCGTTCACTGAACGGCCCCGCGTTCACTGAACCGCGCGCGCTCAATGAACGGCCGCCCCGGTCAACCGGGTCGGGGGTTCGGGCAGCGGCGGGTTCAAGCCGTATCGTCCCGCGCGCCGGCGGTCCGGGAGGGGGGCTCCCTCCTCCCGTGACCGTGGGGACATCTCTCACCAGGAGGATCGAAGCTCCCTTCGCCTGAAGGGGGTTGGCGGCCAGGGCCGACAGCTTTCGGACTGGCCGATTTCCTATGACGGAAAGTTGTTTACCTCGTCACGGCCGCATGAAGGTCTTGATATGAGCGCGTCAATCGGCCAGGGTTTCGCATCAGCCCGCCGGAGATCTTCCGTCCTGCGGGCGATCCCCCCACAGACAGTGACGAGGAGTCCCCTCTTCATGGCTATACAGAAGCGCGCGAGCAGGATCAAGCTCACCGCCGCCCTCACCGCCGTGGCCGCCGCCGCCGGAATCACCGCGTTCACCTCCCCCACAGCGGGCGCGGCTCCGGCACAGGGAGTGGTGTACGGCGCCGACGCCGAGGACGCGGTCGCCGGCAGCTATATCGTGCTGCTGGACCAGCGGACCGCCAGGAAGACCGACAAGAAGGACCTCGCGAAGGAGTACGGAGGTCAGCTGAGGCGCGACTACCGCACGGCCGTCGACGGCTTCTCCGCCAGTGGACTCACCGTGAAGGAGGCCAAGCGCCTCGCGGCCGATCCGGCTGTCGACAAGGTCGTCCAGAACAGGACGTTCACCGTCAGCGCCACCCAGGACAACCCGCCGTCCTGGGGTCTCGACCGGATCGACCAGACCGCGACCGCCGGTGACCACGCCTACACCTACCCGGACAGCGCGGGCGAGGGCGTGACGGCGTATGTCCTCGACACCGGAGTCCGGATCAGCCACCAGGACTTCGAGGGCCGCGCGAGCTACGGCTACGACGCCATCGACGGTGACGACTCCGCCGATGACGGCTACGGCCACGGCACGCATGTGGCCGGCACCATCGCGGGCGCCGCGCACGGCGTCGCCAAGAAGGCCAAGATCGTCTCCGTCCGGGTGCTCGACGACAACGGCTTCGGCACCACCGAGCAGGTCGTGGCCGGAATCGACTGGGTCGCCGCCAACCACCAGGGCCCCTCCGTCGCCAATATGAGCCTCGGCGGCGGCGCCGACCCCGCCCTCGACGAGGCCGTCCGTAACGCCATCGCCTCCGGCGTCACCTTCGGTGTCGCGGCCGGAAACAACGCCGGCGACGCGAGCCTGACCTCACCCGCGCGGGTCGAGGAGGCCATTACGGTCGCCTCGTCCACCGAGGCCGACGCTCAGTCGGGCTTCTCCAACTACGGCTCGTTGGTGGACCTCTACGCGCCGGGCTCCGCCATCACCTCGGACTGGAACGACAGCGACACCGGCGTCAACACCATCTCCGGCACCTCGATGGCGACGCCCCATGTCGTCGGCGCCGCCGCGCTCTATCTCGCCGGTCACCCGGACGCCACCCCGGACCAGGTCGCCACGGCCCTGACCGACGGGGCCGTCCCGGATGCCATCACCAACCCGTCCGCGGGCACGCCGAACAAGCTGCTCAAGATCGTCGAGTAGCGGCACACCCCCGGCGCATCCGTAGGTCCGGCCGGCTCAGCACCTCCGGCGGCCGTCGCGCTCTCCCCCACGGAGTGCGGCGGCCGTCGCGCCCCCCGCCGCACACGTCGCGCGCAGCCCGCCGCGACCCGCTCGCGCCGGGAGCCCCACGCGCGGTCTCCCGTCCTATCGTGTGCTCATGACCACGACGTACGCCGCCCTCCTGCGCGGGATCAATGTGAGCGGCCACAGACGGGTCCCGATGGCCGACCTCCGCGAGCTGCTCTCGGAGCTGGGCCACGGTGATGTCCGTACCTACCTCCAGAGCGGCAACGCCGTCTTCACCAGCGAATCGGATGACGAGAGCGCTCTCGGCGCCGCTCTGGAGCGCGCCATCGAGCAGCGCTTCGGGTTCACCGTCGACTGTCTGGTGCGCGGCGCCCCGTATCTGCGGGCCGTCACCGAGGCCTGCCCCTTCCCGGCGCACACGCTGGAGGGCAGGCAGCTCCATCTCACCTGCTTCTCCGAACCGGTGGGCCCCGAGCGGCTCGCGTCGCTCCAGCCGGCCGCGTACCTCCCCGAGGAATTCCGGCTGGGCGACCGCGCGCTGTATCTCTACGCGCCGGACGGCCTCGGCCGCTCGAAGCTCGCCGCGGCGCTGGCCAGGCCGGGCCTGTTCAAGGGCGTCATCGCCACCAGCCGGAACTGGAACACCGTCCTCAAACTGGTGGAGCTCACCCGTGGCTGACAGAACGTCCGCGATCTCCGCCGCCATCCGGGCCGAACTGCGGCTGCTCGACCGGGCGGTACGGTCCTCGCCCGCCCTTCTCGCGGAGCTTCTCCACCCGGAGTTCAGGGAGTTCGGCGCCTCCGGCCGGGAGTGGAACCGTGCCTCGGTCATCGCCCTGCTCACGGAGGGCGGATCCCCGGCGCCCCCGCCGATCACCACCTCCAAGATGCGGGGGGTGCGGCTCGCGCCCGACGTGGTGCAGCTGACCTACGACAGCGACTCCAACGGCCGCCGGGCGCACCGCAGTTCACTGTGGCGGCTGACCGACGACGGCTGGCTGCTCTTCTTCCACCAGGGCACGCTGTTCGACTAGGTCGGGGACCTGTTCCGGTTCATGAGGGGTGGGGCCCGGCGCGGTGCGGCCGGCCCGTTCGGCGCGCGCCGTCCACCGGCCGGTGGCCGGCCCCCGGCCGCTCCGTCCGCGCCCGCTCACCGCGTGGCGCGGACAGTCGGCCGGGCCTCGTCACCTCTGGGAGGACTCCGCGGGGCCGGCGAGGTCGACGATGTCGTCGGAGGCCACGTCATGCAGCCGGATGGCCAGATCCTCCAGCGCGCGGCTGGCGGCGAGTTCGTCGCCTATCTCGGGTACGGTCCGGTCGATCGGATTGCGCCGTGCCATGCCTCTGCCCGCGATGCGTGAGGTGTCCCGGGTGGTCAGGACGGCATCGGCCTTGGTCTCGTTGCCCTCTTCCGTGATGTGGATTCGCACGGTCCATTCCTTGGATTCCATGGCTATCACCCTTCCGCTCTTCCGAGTCTCCGCACAGATGAGCGCCACGCATAGGGCCGAACGGTACCGCCGGGTATGGGCCGGCCCATGACAGACAGGGACGGCGTGACTCCGTGACGTGGCTACGCGGGGCGGGCCAGCGTGGTGAAGTGTTCCGGGGCCGACGCCCTCTCGTCGTAGCGGCGCAGCAGCAGTCGCGCCAGCTCGGGGGCGGCGCCGAGCACCCCGGCCAGCACCTGCGCGCCGCCCTCCCGGGCGCCGGCCGCGATGCGGTCGGGCAGAAAGCCGGGGGCGATGACGTACGGGGCCACGGCGACCCGTCGGGCGCCCTCCGCGCGCAGTGCCCGCACCGCGTCCTCGGTGCGGGGCAGTGATGCGGAGGCGAACGCGGGCCGCACGGCGCACCAACCGGTGTGCCGCCACTCCCGCGCGATTTCAGCGATCACCGCGATCGCCTCCGGGTCCGAGGAGCCCGCCGCGGCCAGGACGACCCCGGTCGAGCCCTTGTCGGCGGGGGTGAGCCCCGCCTCGTACAGCCGCCGCTCCAGCGCGTCCATCAGCAGCGGCGAGGGACCGAGCACCTCGGCCTGCCGGATCCGCAGCCGCGGGTGGCGCGCCGACGCCTCGCGCAGCACCGCCGGGATGTCGGACGTGGCGTGGAAGGCGCGCGTCAGCAGCAGCGGCAGGGCGATCACGTCCCGTACGTCCTCCAGCGCCAGCCGATCGAGCAGCTGGGGCACGGACGGCGCGTTGAAGTCCAGGAACCCGGTTTCCACGCGCAGCCCCGGCCGCAGCGACCGCAGCCGTCCGGTGAGGGCGTGCACGGTCGCGGCATGCCGGGGGTCGCGGCTGCCGTGGGCGATGACCAGCAGTACGGGAGGGCGCGCGTGGCGCGCGGGCTCTCCGTGGTGCCCGGGATGTCTGTGGTGCATGGGAATCAGCTCTTCACCAGAAGACCGCGGCCCCGCAGCACCCGTCGCTCCAGCGGACTGAAGATCAGCAGGTCGATGGCGATACCGACGATCAGGATCAGGAAGATGGCGAGGAACACCATCGGCATACTGCCTACCGTACGGCCGTTCTCCAGCAGCTGCCCGAGACCCACGCCGAGATCGGGCGAGGACGCGATGATCTCCGCGGCCATCAGCGAGCGCCAGGAGAACGCCCAGCCCTGCTTCAGTCCGGCCAGATAGCCGGGCAGCGCGGCCGGCATGACGATGTGCCAGGTGCCGCGCAGCCCGGTGGCGCCGAGCGTACGCCCGGCCCGCAGGAAGAGCGGAGGTACCTGATCGACCCCGGAGACCAGGCCGTTGGCGATCGAGGGGACCGCGCCGAGCAGGATGACCGCGTACATCATCGAGTCGTTGAGCCCCAGCCAGATCACGGCCGGCGGCACCCAGGCCACCGACGGCAGCGACTGGAGTCCGGAGAGGATCGGGCCGATGGCCGCGCGGACGAACTTCACCCGGGCGACCAGCAGTCCGAGCGGTGTGCCGATCACCAGCGCCAGCAGGAAGCCCAGCAGACCGCGCGACACACTGGTCCAGATATAGCCGAGCAGTGTGCCCTGCGCCCAGGCGTCGGACACCTCTCCCCACACCGCGCCGGGCGAGGGGAGCTTGTAGCCGTCGGTGACCTCGGCCCAGACCAGGACCTGCCACACCACCAGCACCAGCGCGACGGCGACGACCGGCGGCAGCACCTTCTGGACGAGCGTCTGGCGCAGCGGTGGACGCCCGGTCTGTACGGTGTCCAGCGCGTCGAGTCCGGCCTCAAGACCGGCCATGTCGCCATGCCGCGACGCGTCCTCCGGCGAGGCGCCTTCCGACGAGGAGTCCTCCGCCGGTATGTCCTTCGGCGACGTGCCCTTCCGCGTCGTCTCAGTGCTGGCCATGGCGGCGGATCTCCCCACGCAGTTCTTCGGTGATCTCGACGGACAGCTCCGCGACGGCGCTGTCCTCGATACGGCGCGGCTGCGGGATGTCCACCCGCCACTCACGGGCCACCCGGCCGGGGCGTGACGACAGCAGCACGACGCGCTGCGCGAGCCGTACCGCCTCGCGCACGTTGTGGGTGACGAAGAGGACCGACAGACTCGTCTCCCGCCAGATACGGGTGAGCTCGTCGTGCAGGACGTCCCGGGTGATCGCGTCCAGCGCCGCGAACGGCTCGTCCATCAGCAGGAGTTGACTGTCCTGGGCGAGCGCGCGGGCCAGCGCGACCCGCTGCCGCATCCCGCCGGACAGCTCGTGCACACGCTTGCCGTAGGAGCCCCCCAGCCGTACGAGACCGAGCAGCCGCTCCGCCTCGTCGCGCCGCTCCTGCTTGGGCACGCCGCGCAGCCGCAGCGCCAGTTCGATGTTCTTGCCCGCGGTCAGCCACGGGAACAGCGCGTGCTCCTGGAACATCAGGGCGGGCCGGCCGCCGGGGGTCTCGATGGACCCGGCGGACGGCCGGTCGAGCCCGGCGACCAGATTGAGCAGGGTCGACTTACCGCATCCTGAGGCTCCCAGGAGGGTGACGAACTCGCCCGGTGCGACATCGAGCGTGATGTCGTCCAGCACGAGCTGCTGCCCGGCCGGTGTCACGAAGGACTTCGAGACGTGCGCGATACGGGCGGCGTGGTCCACCGCCGGGGTGCTCTCGGCGGCCTTGACGAAGGTTGTGGCCATGGTCGTCACCTCCTGGGAACGGCTGGATACGGTCCGGATGCCGGCTTATTCGGCGCCGAGACCGGCGTCGGCCACCTCGGGCCGGCCGGCGGCCTTGAGCACCTTGTTGAGGGGCCCCAGGTCGTAGATGCCCTTCAGGTCCGGCTTCTTGAGCAGCCCGGCCTTGACCGCGTGATCGGCCTCCGCCTGGAGCGTCGCGGCCAGCGGGTCATTGGTGATCTCGATGGACTGCCACGCGGGGTCCAGGACCTCGGGCGGCAGCGCCTTGCCGGAGAGCCTCTTCAGCGCCTCGTTGGCGGACACCTTCGCCTTGTCCTCGTTGGCGTTGATCCAGTCGTTGGTCTTCACCGAGCCGCGCAGCACGGCCTCGACCACGTCCGGGTGCTCGCTGAGGAACTTCTGCGACACGATGATGTTCGTGATCACGAACTTCTTGTCCGGCCACAGGTCCGACTCGTCGAGCAGCACCTTGGCGCCCTCCGCGACCAGCTTGGACGCGGTCGGCTCCGGCACCCACGCGCCGTCGATGGAACCGGATGCGTAGGCGTCCGGGGTGATCTTGTTGTCCGTACGGACGACGGAGACATCGCCCTTGCCGGACTGGGCGTCGACCTTCCAGCCCTTCTCGGAGATCCAGTTGAGGAACGCCACGTCCTGCGTGTTGCCCAGCTGCGGGGTGGCGATCTTCTTGCCCTTGACATCGTCCAGGGTCTTGATCTTCGCCGGGTTGACCACGAGCTTCACCCCGCCCGAGGCGGAGCCGCCGATGATACGCAGGCTCTTGCCATCGGTCTGGGTGTAGCCGTTGATGGCCGGCGAGGGGCCGATGAAGCCGATGTCGATGCTGCCCGCGTTGAGGGCCTCGATCTCGGAGGGGCCCGCGTTGAAGGTCGAGGGCGCCACCTTCGTACCGCCCAGCTCCTTCTGGAAGTGACCGTCCAGGATCCCGATCAGGGCGGTCGCGTGGGTGAGGTTCGGGAAGTAGCCGATCTTCACCGTGTCGGCGGAGAGCGCCTTGCCCTCGGCGGCCGGGGCGGCGTTGTCGCTCTTGTCGGACTCGGCGCCGTAGCCGCAGGAGGTGACCGCGACGGCGAGCAGCGGCAGTGCGGCCACGAGGGTGAGTCCGCGGCGGGCGGTGGTGCGGGAGACAGGCACGGGAGGGGTTCCTCTCGTTGGCCCGGTGCTCACGCCCTCTTCTCTACGTCAGGGGCGCGGCCGGGAAGTCGGCAGGTCTTCGGCGGAACGGGTCGTACGGGTACTGCGGGTGGGGGGTGCGGGCGCGCGTGCGGTGCGCGTACGTCATCGCGCACATCGCGCCACCCCGCCCGTTCCCGCGCCGAGGGCGCCGCTGCCGACCCGGCCGCCCTCCTTCGCGAACGTCGCGAAGACGTCTTCGACCGCAGGCATCAGAAGTCCCAGCCCTCGTCGTCGGTGGTGGCGCCGGTGGTGGCGCCGTCGCGCGCGGTGGCCGCCGCCGCGAAGGCGTCGCCCGCCATACCGGCGCTCAGCGTCGTACCGTCGGCGGGGTCGATCAGCAGGAAGGAGCCGGTGTGCCGGGAGTCGGCGTAGCTGTCGAGCGCGATCGGCTCGGCGGTACGGACCCTCACCCGCCCGATGTCATTGGCCACGAGCTGTCCCGGCGCCGGATGCTGGGAGAGATCGTCCAGCGTCAGCCGGGACGGGATGTCCTTCACGATCGCCTTGACCGTACGGGTGGTGTGCTTCAGCAGCACCCGCCGGCCCACGGTCAGCGGCTGGTCGGCGACATGGCAGACCGTCGCCTCGACCTCCTGGGTCGTGGCGGGCAGCTGCGCGGTGGGCGCGATCAGATCGCCGCGCGAGATGTCGATGTCGTCGGCGAGCCGGACCGTCACGGACTGCGGCGCCCACGCGGCGTCCACGGTGGTGCCCGCGCCCACGCCGACGCCCAGCGCGTCGATGCCCTCGATCGTGCTCGTACGGCCCGAGGGCAGGACGGTCACCGGGTCGCCGACACGCAGCACCCCGGAGGCGATCTGGCCCGCGTAGCCGCGGTAGTCGGGGTGCTCGGCGCTCTGCGGGCGGATCACGTACTGCACCGGGAAGCGCGCGGGGCAGTCGGCCAGATCATGGCTGACCGGGACGGTCTCCAGATACTCCAGCACGGTCGGGCCGCCGTACCAGTCCATGTGCGCGGACGGCTCCACGACATTGTCACCGGCCAGCGCGGAGATCGGGATCGTCGTGATCTCCGGGACGCCCAAGGAGGCCGCGTAGGCCGTGAACTCCTCGGCGATCGCGGCGAACACGGGCTCCGCGTACGCGACGAGGTCCATCTTGTTGACGGCCAGGACCACATGCGGGACCCGCAGCAGCGCGGCGACCGCGGCATGGCGGCGGGTCTGCTCGACCACGCCGTTCCGGGCGTCGACGAGGACCACGGCCAGTTCGGCGGTGGAGGCTCCGGTGACCATGTTGCGGGTGTACTGCACATGCCCGGGGGTGTCGGCGAGGATGAACCGCCGCCGGGGCGTGGCGAAGTAGCGGTAGGCGACATCGATCGTGATGCCCTGTTCGCGCTCGGCCCGCAGCCCGTCGGTGAGCAGCGCCAGATCGGGTGTCTCCTGGCCGCGGTTGCGGGAGGCGTGCTCGACGGCCTCCAGCTGATCGGTCAGCACCGACTTGGAGTCGTGCAGCAGCCGGCCGACGAGCGTGGACTTGCCGTCGTCGACGGAGCCAGCGGTGGCGAACCGCAGCAGGGTGGTCTCCGACAGCCGTTCCGTGAACCGCTCCGCGGCGCTGTCGCTGGTGCTCGTGCTCGTCATGGCTAGAAGTACCCCTCGCGCTTACGGTCTTCCATGGCGGCCTCGGACAGCTTGTCGTCGGCGCGGGTCGCGCCGCGCTCGGTGAGCCGGGAGGCGGCGATCTCGGCGATCACCGCGTCGAGCGTGGTGGCATCGGAGTCGACGGCGCCGGTGCAGGACATGTCACCGACCGTGCGGTAGCGCACCAGGCGCTTCTCGACGGTCTCGGACTCCTTGGGGCCGCCCCACTCCCCGGCGGTCAGCCACATGCCGGTGCGCTTGAAGACCTCGCGCTCGTGCGCGAAGTAGATCTCCGGGAGTTCGATCCCCTCGCGGGCGATGTACTGCCAGACGTCCAGCTCGGTCCAGTTGGAGAGCGGGAAGACCCGGACATGCTCGCCGGGGGCGTGCCGGCCGTTGTAGAGCTGCCACAGCTCGGGCCGCTGACGGCGCGGGTCCCACTGCGAGAACTCGTCACGCAGCGAGAACACCCGCTCCTTGGCGCGGGCCTTCTCCTCGTCGCGCCGGCCACCGCCGAAGACCGCGTCGAACCGCTCGGCCTGGATCTTCTCGGTGAGCGGCACGGTCTGGAGCGGATTACGGGTGCCGTCGGGCCGCTCGCGCAGCTTCCCCGCGTCGATGTACTCCTGGACGGACGCGACATGGAGCCGCAGTCCATGAGCGGCCACCGTACGGTCGCGGTAGTCCAGCACCTCGGGGAAGTTGTGCCCGGTGTCGACATGGAGCAGTGAGAACGGCACCGGCGCGGGCGCGAACGCCTTCAGCGCCAGATGCAGCATGACGATCGAGTCCTTGCCGCCGGAGAAGAGGATCACCGGCCGCTCGAACTCGCCCGCCACCTCGCGGAAGATATGGACCGCCTCGGACTCCAGGGCGTCCAGATGGCTCAGCGCGTACGGGGCGTCCGTGCCCTCGGTGACGGCGGCGACGGTGGTGGTCACGCGAGACCCCTCTCGGTGAGCAGTGCGTGGAGCGCGGCGGCGGACTCCCCAACGGACTGGGTGTGCGACTCGATTCGCAGATCGGGCGAGTCCGGCGCCTCGTAGGGGTCGTCCACCCCGGTCAGCCCGGAGATCTCGCCGGCCGCCTGCTTGGCGTACAGCCCCTTCACATCGCGTACGGAGCACACCTCGACCGGCGTGGCCACATGCACCTCCAGATACCCGGTGCCCTCGGCCTGATGGTGCTCGCGCACCGCCTCACGGCTGTCGGCGTACGGCGCGATCACCGGCACCAGCGCCTTGACGCCGTTCGACGCGAGCAGCTCGGCGACGAAGCCGACGCGCCGCACATTGGTGTGCCGGTCCTCGCGGCCGAAGCCGAGGCCCGCGGAGAGGAACTCCCGGATCTCGTCGCCGTCCAGCACCTCGACGCGGTGGCCCTCGGCGCGGAGCCGGTCCGCCAGCGCGTTCGCGATGGTCGTCTTGCCCGCGCTCGGCAGTCCGGTGAGCCAGACCGTCGCGCCCTGCTCCGTCGTGCTCACACGCCCCTCCTGAAGGTCCGTCATCCGTGCAGCCCGCACTCGGTCTTGCCACGTCCGGCCCAGCGGCCGGCGCGCGCGTCCTCGCCCTCCAGCACCCGGCGGGTGCAGGGGGCGCACCCCACCGAGGCGTAACCGTCCAGCAGCAGCGGGTTGGTGAGCACCCCGTGCTCGGTGACATAGGCGTCGACATCGGCCTGCGTCCACCGGGCGATCGGGGAGACCTTGACCTTGCCGCGCTTCTCGTCCCAGCCCACGACCGGGGTGTTGGCCCGGGTCGGGGACTCGTCGCGGCGCAGTCCGGTCGCCCAGGCGTCGTATCCCGCCAGGCCCTCCTCAAGGGGCGCGACCTTGCGCAGGGCGCAGCACAGATCGGGGTCGCGGTCATGCAGCCGGGGGCCGTGCTCGGCGTCCTGCTCGGCGACGGTCCTGTGCGGGGTGAGCGTGATGACCCGGACGTCCATCACGGCGTCCACCGCGTCCCGGGTGCCGATGGTCTCGGGGAAGTGGTAACCGGTGTCGAGGAAGACCACATCGACCCCGGGCCGCACCCGGGAGGCGAGATGGGCGACCACCGCGTCCTCCATCGAGGACGTCACACAGAACCGCGCGCCGAAGGTGTCGACGGCCCAGGTCAGGATCTCCAGGGCCGGGGCGTCTTCGAGCTCGCGGCCCGCGCGCTCGGCCAGGGCCCGGGGATCGTCGGTCTCCGTTCGTGCCGTCATATCTCTTCGCCTCCGTCGCTCCGTTGGAGTCCACGGGACAGCAACCCGAGGAACTTCAACTGGAAGGCGCGATTGCATGCCGCGCATTCCCAGGCGCCATGCCCCTGCTCATTCGGACGGAGGTCCTCGTCGCCGCAGTACGGGCAGTAGAAGGGTGCCGCGCGCTCACTCATGACAGCGCCTCCTCGGACGCGCGCGCCGCCCAGCTGGCGAAACGCTCGCCGTCCTCGCGCTCCTTCTGGAACCGCCCGAGCACCCGCTCGACATAGTCGGGCAGCTCCTCGGAGGTGACCTTCAGACCGCGGACCTTCCGGCCGAATCCGGCCTCCAGGCCCAGCGCGCCGCCCAGATGCACCTGGAAGCCCTCGACCTGATTGCCGTCCTTGTCCAGCACCAACTGGCCCTTGAGACCGATGTCCGCGGTCTGGATACGGGCACAGGCGTTCGGGCAGCCATTGACGTTGATCGTGATCGGCTCGTCGAACTCCGGGATACGGCGCTCCAGTTCATCGATGAGCGTGGCACCGCGCCGCTTGGTCTCGACGATCGCCAGCTTGCAGAACTCGATACCGGTGCAGGCCATCGTGCCGCGCCGGAACGGTGACGGACTGACCCGCAGGTCCAGCGCCTCAAGACCGGTCACCAGCGAGTCGATCCGGTCCTCCGCCACATCGAGGACGATCATCTTCTGCTCGGCGGTGGTACGCAGCCGGCCCGAGCCGTGCGCCGCCGCCAGCTCGGCGATCTTCGTCAGCGTGGCGCCGTCGACCCGGCCGACGCGCGGCGCGAACCCGACGTAGAAGCGGCCGTCCCGCTGCCGGTGCACACCGACATGGTCACGCCAGCGGTGTACGGGCTGCTCGGGCGCGGGGCCGTCGACCAGCGCGCGCTTGAGGTACTCCTCCTCCAGGATCCGGCGGAACTTCTCCGCGCCCCAGTCGGCGAGCAGGAACTTCAGCCGGGCGCGGGTGCGCAGCCGGCGGTAGCCGTAGTCACGGAAGACCGAGATGACACCGGTGTAGACGTCCGGGATCTCGTCGAGCGGCACCCAGGCACCGAGCCGCTGGCCGATCTTGGGGTTGGTGGAGAGCCCGCCGCCGACCCAGAGGTCGAAACCGGGGCCGTGCTCCGGGTGGTTCACCCCGACGAACGCGATGTCGTTGATCTCGTGCGCCACGTCGAGCGACGGCGATCCGGAGATCGCGGACTTGAACTTGCGCGGCAGATTGGAGAAGTCGGGGTTGCCGATGATCCGGCGCTGGATCTCGTCGATCGCCGGGGTGCCGTCGATGATCTCGTCCTCGGCGATACCGGCCACGGGCGAACCGAGGATCACCCGGGGGGTGTCACCGCAGGCCTCGGTCGTGGAGAGCCCCACCGCTTCGAGCCGGTTCCAGATCTCCGGCACGTCCTCGATCCGGATCCAGTGGTACTGGATGTTCTGCCGGTCGGTGATGTCGGCCGTCCCGCGCGCGAACTCCTGCGAGATCTCACCGATGACCCGCAGCTGCTCGGTGGTCAGCCGGCCGCCGTCGATCCGTACCCGCAGCATGAAGTACTCGTCGTCCAGCTCCTCCGGCTCCAGGATCGCGGTCTTGCCGCCGTCGATCCCGGGCTTGCGCTGGGTGTACAGACCCCACCAGCGCATCCGGCCGCGCAGATCATTCGGGTCGATCGAGTCGAACCCGGCCTTGGAGTAGACGTTCTCGATGCGCGCCCGCACATTGAGGCCGTCGTCGTCCTTCTTGAACTGCTCATTGCCGTTGAGCGGAGTGAAGTGACCCACGGCCCACTGGCCCTCGCCGCGGTGACGGCTCACCTTGCGGCGTGGCGTGGCGCTGGCGGGCTTTTCCGGGGTGGCGGCCATGGCGGATACGTCCTTCGAGACATGCAGGAGGGCGGCTCTGAGCCGCACACTCGCGCGTGGGCGCGGCGGTGCGCGGCATGGTTCAGAGAGGAAATCGAGAAAATCGAGAAGTACGAGAGAGCGGGAGCGCTCCGGATCGCGGCGGTGCTGGGACTCTCAGCCCGCCGGACAGATGGCGCTGGACATGCGGCCGAGGTCGACGTGCAGCCGACTCACCAAGGCAATTCCAGCTCGGGACATGACGGAAGCGTGGCACGCAGATCTCCGGGCAGTCCACTGCTATCCATTATGTGGATTCAGTCGTCCCATATCGCGAGACAATGTGGCGCCCATCACGGGCCCCCGGGGTTTACGCACTGGCCGGGGACTCCTCCTCGACCTTGGTGTCGAAGAGCCTGAAGCCCCGGCGCAGATAGTTGTCCATGGCATACGGCCCGTCCTTGGAACAGGTGTGCAGCCAGACCCGCTTCGTCGGTTCCGTCCCCGGCCACCGCTCGGCCAGGTCCCAGGCCCTGGCGACCCCGTACGACAGCAGATGACCGCCGATCCGTCGGCCCCGGAAGGCCGGGATCAGCCCGAAGTACACGATCTCGACCGTGGCCCCGTCCTGCGCCGCCAGCTCGATATACCCCGCCGGGGTGCCCCGCTCGTACGCCACCCATGTCTCCACACCGGGCGCCGCGACGATCTCCTGCCACCGCTCCCGCGTCAGCGAGAGCCGGTCGTGCCAGCTCACATCGTCGCCGACGGCCGTGTACAGGAACCGGCTGAACTCCGCCGACGGCACCTCCGCCCGTACGATCCGCACCTCGCCCGGGGGCTCCGCGGCGGGCCGCAGATCGTCGGGCGAGGTCTGTTCCAGGGACCAGGTGGTCACAGAGATGCTCATACCGGCCAGCGAACCACGCCGCCGTAACGCCCCGGGACGCGGCCCCGTACCCGCCACCACCCGGCCCCTCACGGACAGGGCAGCCGCCGTGCGCCGAGCACCGCGGGGGCCGTCGAGTGCGGCAGCAGATCGGCGGGGTCCGCCGGCCGTACGACCTCCACCTCGACCTCCTCGCTGAAGCGGTAGGGCCGGTGCGCCAGCACACCCGACAGATGGCGCCGCACCCGCGACATCTCGGCCCGTACGGTCACCGTCCTGGTGGGGTCGCCGAAGACATCGCCGGCCAGTTCCGCCGCGCTGCGGCCGGTCCTGTGCACCGCCAGGATGTACAGCAGCTCGGCATGGCGCGGGGTCAGCTCCTGCGCCCAGCCGCCCGCCGCCCCGGAGACCGCGACCGACCAGCGCCGGGGGCGGCTCAGGTCCAGCACCACCCGGCTGATCGTCTCGCTGGGCGGACGCTCCTCGTCCACCTGTATGAGCCAGCCGCCCGGCAGCGGCTCCACGGTGCACATGCCCAGCGAGGGCTGCCACAGCCGGCCGGCCCGCAGCGTCTTCGGCAGCGGCAGCCGGTCCACCGGCGGCATGCCCGTCACGGCCGCCGTCCAGCCATGGGGGTCGACCGCCACGGCGCGGCCCCCCAGCCGGCACAGGATCGGCGCCGCCACCGAACGTAACCGCTCCACGGCCCTGCCGTGCCGCTGGCGCAGCTCGCTCTCGGCGAGCCGGGCGACGGAACTGACCAGCGCCAGCGTCGTCGGATGGAAGCCCGTGGCCGGGCCGCTCATATCCACGACCCCCAGCAGCCGCCCGTCGCGCGGATCGTGCACCGGCGACGCCGCGCAGGTCCAGGTGTGCAGATCGTGCACGAAGTGCTCGGCCGCGTGGACCTGTACCGGCCGGCGCATCGCCAGCGCCGTGCCTATCGCGTTGGTCCCCATGGCCCGCTCGGACCAGGCGGCGCCCTCTTCCAGACAGATGCCGTTCGCCTGCCGCAGCATGGCGGGACCGCCCTCCCGCCACAGCACCCGTCCCTCGTCGTCCGTCACCACCATCACCTGGTGCGAGGAGTGGACGATCTCGCGGAGGGCGCCGCTGAGCGTGTCCATCGCCCCGCTCAGCACGGAGGCACGTCTGCGCCGCTCCAGTTCGTCCGGCCCCAGCAGCACACCGTAAGCGGCCCGGTCGGGGTCGAGACCGATCCCGAGCATCCGCCGCCAGGACGCCTCGATCACCTGCCGGGGAGCCACCGGCGGCGGCTCACCCGCGAGCGCGGCCTCCCGTACGCGATGCAGCAGCCGGGCGGCCCGCGCACCGTCCATGGCCATGAGGCGCGTCAGATCGAGCGGCCCCTCCTTCAGCGGTATGTCCTTCAGCGGTACGTCCTTCATCGGGCCCCCGGGTCAGCTGCGGCGCTACGGATATCCAGCGCACCCGCTTGCAACGGCCTGCAACTCTGGCGGACCACCGGCGAGTACGTGAAAGTGAGAACAAGTCAGGGGTGGTGCCGTGTCGGCGCGGCGCCACCCCGGCTTGCCGCCGGACAGCGCGTCAGCCCTGTCCGGCGGGCCGCGTCAGCCGGCCGGCCGTGCCCGGTCCACGACCGACGCCAGATCGAGCGTGTGGGGCAGCGTGCCGAAGGCCGCGCCCCAGTCCCCGCCCAGCCGTGAGGCACAGAACGCGTCGGCCACCTCCGGCGGCGCCCACCGCACCAGCAGCGAGCCCTGGAGCACCAGCGCCAGCCGCTCCACCAGCCGCCGGGCCCGCGCCTCGATGCCGGACAGGTCGGCCAGTTCGGTCAGCAGCCCCTTGATCGCGCCGTCCAGCCGGTGATCGGCCCCCCGCGCCTCGCCGACCTCCCGGAGCACCGCGTTCAGCGCCTCGGGCTCGCGCTGGAGGGCCCGCAGTACGTCGAGGGCCTGCACATTCCCCGAGCCCTCCCAGATCGAGTTGAGCGGCGACTCGCGCAGCAGCCGGGGCATACCCGACTCCTCCACATAGCCGTTGCCGCCCAGGCACTCCAGGGCCTCGGCCACGACCGGCGTACAGCGCTTGGTCACCCAGTACTTGGCCGCGGGCACCGCGAGCCGCAGAAAGGCCCGCTCCCGGTCCGCGCCGTCGCCGCCGTTCTGGACGGTGTCGTACGCGGAAGCCAGCCGCAGCGCGAGCGTCGTCGCCGCCTCCGACTCCAGCGCCAGATCGGCCAGTACGTTGCGCATCAGCGGCTTGTCGATCAACTCACCGCCGAACGCGCTGCGATACGTGGTGTGATGCACCGCCTGCGCCAGGGCCTGCCGCATCAGCGCGGCCGAGCCCACCACACAGTCCAGCCGGGTCGCCGCCACCATCTCGATGATGGTGCGCACCCCGCGGCCCTCCTCGCCGACCCGGCGCGCCCACGTCCCGTCGAACTCGACCTCGGCGGACGCGTTGGAGCGGTTGCCCAGCTTGTCCTTGAGCCGCTGGACACGGAACACATTGCGGGTGCCGTCGGCCAGCACACGCGGTACGAGGAAGCAGGTCAGACCGCCGGGCGCCTGCGCCAGCACGAGAAACCCGTCGCACATCGGCGCCGAACAGAACCACTTGTGCCCGGTGAGCAGATACTCCCCGGCCGTGTCGAGCGGCACCGCCCGCGTCGCGTTGGCCCGTACGTCGCTGCCTCCCTGCTTCTCCGTCATGCCCATCCCGAAGAGCGCGCCGGCCTTCTCACCCGCGGGCCGCAGCCCCGGCTCGTACCGGTGGGAGGTCAGCCTCGGCTCCCACTCGGCGGCCAGCGCGGGCTCCGTACGCAGCGCGGGCACCGCGGCGTGCGTCATCGACACCGGACAGCCGTTCCCGGCCTCCACCTGCGTCCAGACGAAGAAGCCGGCCGCACGGCGCAGATGGCCACCGGGCCGGCCCCAGGCGTCCGTCAGCCCCGCGCCGACCGAGCGCCCCAGCAGCTGATGCCAGGCCGGATGGAAGTCCACCTCGTCGATCCGGTTCCCGTAGCGGTCATGGGTGCGCAGCTTCGGGGGATTCTCATTGGCCAGCGCACCCCACTCCTGGACCTCGGCGGTTCCGGCGGCCCGGCCGAGGGCCGTCAGCTCCGCGCGGGTCTCGTCGAGGAGTGCGGGCGCGCTGTGCCGCTCCACGCCCTCGGTCAGGGCACGGTCGGCGCTGAAGACGTCGTACCCCACCAGGGGCGGAACCTGGTTGGTCACTGTGTGGGTGCTCGCTGCCATGCCGATACGGTAAGGAGGTGCAGGCAGCAAAAGAAACACCCGAGCGACCAGCGGGTCGACTCCACCGGGCCCGAGTCCTCTATCGCGACGTATCCAAACGGAAGATGGCCTGGCTGCTGCTGAAGGACACCGTCAACTCGTGCATCGAGTACCGCATCCTGGGGCTCGCGGCCGAGGCGGCGTTCTTCACACTGCTCTCGCTGCCCCCGTTGCTGCTCGGACTCATCGGGCTGCTCGGCTATGTGGACGACTGGACCAACACCACCACGGTCGCCTCCATCGAGAAGAACATCCTCTCGGCGGCCGGCACGGTGCTCTCGGAGCGGGGCGTCGACGAGATCGCCAAACCCCTGCTGAAGGACATCACGCACGGCGGGCGGCCCGATGTGATCTCGCTCGGCTTCGCGATCGCCCTCTGGTCCGGCTCGCGCGCGGTCAATGTCTTCGTCGACACCATCACCGTGATGTACGGGCTCGACGGCCGGCGCGGCATCGTCGCGACCCGGCTGCTCGCCTTTCTGCTCTATCTCGTGGCGATCGTGATCGGCGCGGTGGTGCTGCCGCTCGCGGTGGTCGGCCCCGACCGGGTCGTCGAGCTGATCCCCTGGGGCACGGAGGTCGTCAGCGTCCTCTACTGGCCGGTGGTGATCCTGCTCTCCATCGTCTTCCTCACCACGCTGTACCACGTGTCCGTACCGGCACGCTCACGCTGGATCGAGGACCTTCCCGGCGGTCTGGTCGCGCTGGGGATGTGGGTGCTCGGCAGCTTCCTGCTCCGGATCTATCTCTCCAACGCGGTCGAGGGGCCCACCATCTACGGTTCCCTCGCCGCCCCCATCGCCGTGCTGCTCTGGATCGGCGTCTCAGCGTTCGCGGTACTGGTGGGCGCGGCGGTCAACGCCGCCATCGACCGGGTCTGGCCGTCGGTCGCCACCGCGGCGGCGCGGGCGGCCAACGAGCGGCTGCGCGCCGCCCAGGCGGCGGAGCTGGTGGCCCGCTCGGCCGGGGTGGAGGCGCCGGACGGGCCGCAGGACGACGATGTGACCGACCCGGACATGCCCTCGGAGTTCCCGGAGCGATGGTCCAGGTTCCTGCCGCCGGACGATCTCAAGTCGCGGATGAGATCGGGGCTGCACGGGACACGGGACAGCCGCGACAAGGGCGGGGACGGCCAGGGGAGTTAGCGCCGGAGTCGGGTCTGAGTCAGCGCCCGTCCGGCGGCCTCTCGGTATTCCCCCGGCTCTCCGGGTCCTCGTCCTCGGCGGTACCACCGCCGAACAGGCGGCGCAGCCAGGAGGGCCGCGAGGCGGGCTTGGGCGGCGCGTAGTGAATGACCCGGTACCAGACGACATGCGTGCTGCCGTCCTCGGTCTCGATGTCGAAGGGAAGGAAATCCGCCGGCGCGCCGGCGCGCCGGTACAGGTCGTCCCGTAGCCCCAGCGTCATGGCGATCTTCCCGAACCCCAGGCCGCCCAGCGATCCCAGAGCCGGGGACTTTCGCTCCAGTTCCAGCGCCAGGGGGTCCGGCGGCCCCGAGTGGAGATGGATGGTCAGCGCCACCGGCAGCGGGAAGAGCAGACGCGACATCCCCTCGGTCAGGATCGGGGCGAACGGGTCGGTGAGCCGGTCGAGCACCTGGGCCAGGGTGTATTCCGGTGCGGCGGTGACCCGGAGCAGGGTGTCGGGCACCATGGCGGTGCCACGCTCCTCGAAGACGCCCGGGTCGCCGAACGCCTCCCGGCACGCCTGCCGGAGCCGGGGGATGAAGAACAGCGAGGCTTCGGTCCGGGTGTCCCGGGGGATGCCGAACAACTCGGCGCCACCGATGGCGAGGTGGACATCGTCGCCCCGGACGGTCTCGGGCGGGGCCTGCCGCATGGCCGGCGGCCACGTCCCGGCCTGTTGCGGGGCCTGCTGCGGGGGCATGGCCTGCGGCCACCCTCCGGCCTGCTGCGGCCACGCCCCGGCTTGCTGCGGCCACCCCCAGGCCTGTTGCGGGGGCATGGCCTGCGGCCACGCCGTGCCCGGCTCCGGCAGCGCGGCGCGGGCGGCCTCCAACGAGCGCCGCCATACGCGCAGCCGCTCGCGCTCCCGCTTCGCCCACGCGCCGTCGACGCCGGCCAGCGGCTCGCCGTACCAGTGCCCGAGAGCCGCCTCGTACAGCCCGGCCGCGCGCTGTGTATCGCCCGCCTCGGCCGCGAGACGGGCGTCGGCGGCCAGCCGTTCCGTGACGGAGAGGTCCAACTCGGTTTCGAGCCGGAGACGGTAGGCCCCGTCGGGTCCCTCCACGGCATGCCCGTCGTGCAGCAGGACATCGAGGGCGTCCGTGACAATGGTCCCGTCCCACGGCGATCGCTCGATCCCCAGGGCGAGGGCCAACTCCTCCTGGGACACCGGCTCGCCGCTCGCCAGCAGCAGCCTGCTGAGGACGACCCGCCCCGTGGGCGAGGCGGGCGTACGGTCGCGCCCGCCGTGTACCGCCCTCAGCGGCCCCAGTACGCCGTACCGCCAGGTGCTCCCCGGTACGCGCGACCTCAGCGCGTCGGCGCCGCGTCGGCGGGTCTCGGGGGCGTCGGAGAGGAGATCCAGGATCGGCGCCTCCAGTGAGGGGGGCAGCAGCCCACGCGGCGTCATCCGGGCGTGCATGGCGTCAACGAACCCGAAGCCGGTGGCGAGTTCGTGCAGCACCCGGCCCAAGGCATGGAGTTCGTGGTGGGCTCCGTCGTCCGGGGGTGCGACCCCGAACCCGAGGAACTTCACCGCGCCGTCAGACAGCCGGACGATGTTCGTCAGGGAGGGTGGCTCCGGCCGGACGCCTTTCTCCCCGGCATGGGAGAGAACGTCGAGCACCTGTGACGCGATACCGATGATCTCGGTCACGGCGAGCGGAAGGTGCCCGTTCTCCGCCAGCAGTTCGCCGAGAGTGCTCCCCTCCAGGGGCTCGCTGACCAGGTAGACGACGCCGCCGTCCACGCCGGGCTCCTGGACCTTCACGACACCGGGGTGCCGCAGCTCGGCGGTGGACGCGTACTCCGACCACGCCATCGCCAGCTGGGAATCGAGTGACGTCCTCGGCCCGTCGAAGATCTTGAGGGCGACGGTACGGTCCCGGTCCTGTGCCCAACAGAGAAAGCCGCGCGTACCGCGTCCGATGACATCCACCACTCGGTACCGCCCGCTCAACAGCCTTTCACCGCGCTCCCGCGTGGGTTCCGGCTCGGCCCCCCGGAGCAGCCGTACGCTCTCGCGGCTCACCAGCGCGAACGGCTCGCCCGCCACCCGGCCGTACCCCGCCGGGCCGCCGCCGGCCAGCAGCGCCCGGAACTCTCCGCGCGCCGACCCCGCGCGCGACTCGATCACGGCCCCCACCCGTTCGAGCAGGCCGACCGTGTGGGCCAGTCCCGTACGCGGCAGCGCGCCGAGCAGCAGTTCCCGCACGCCGGGGCGGAAGTCGTAGGAGCCCGCGGGGCCCGGTACGGCCGTGAGCATGCCGCTCAGCACCACCTCCGCCAGATGCTGCGGCTGCGGACGCTCCTCGATGGCCGCCTGTACGAGTCGCATCACCGGCAAGTGCGGTGGGCCCACCGCAAGATGGGCCGCCAGCCGGACCGCCTGCGGGGAGGCGACCGAGCGGAAGCGCAGCACCAACTCCCTGGCCGACGGGTTCAGATACATCACGCCGGCCTCGGCCTCCCCGTCCTCCCCGTCCTCCTCCGGGAGCGTTACGGAACGACCGGCCGTTGGTCCGGCGGGCAACAGGGCCGCCGCTCCGGGGAATTCGGCTCCGGCGGGGGAGGCCACCAACCCGGCCCAGTGGCCGAGCCACTCCGCTGTCGGTTCGAGTACCGGCACGGGAATGCCCCGTGCCTCGCCGTCGTACGGTGTGAAGCGCAGCGCGGTGGTGGGGGCGCCGGGACCGGCCGCCGTGAACAGCCCAGGCACCGGCTCCGGCGGGGTGTGCCGCCACATCCGCTCCGGCAGCGGCTGGACCACGGCCACCGGCAGTTCACGGGTCCAGCGGCGCAGCGTCGGGTACCACCGCCGTCCCGCGTCCCCCGCCGCTCCGAACAGCTCCGGCCGCCACTGCGGGCCCATCATGTCGCTGAGGACCAGCACGATCGTCCGCCCGGGGGTCCACTGCCGAGGGGGTACGGAACCGTCCGCGCCGAGCCGTACCAGCTCCACCGTACGGAACGCGCCCGTCTGCCCGAAGGCCGTGTACAGATCGCGCGCGAGCGGCTGCCACATGGCCATCGTCGGGCCGCAGTCCAGGACGAGCCGCAGATGGAGCCAGCGCTCCGGTGCGGGCCGCAGCTCGGGCAGCCACCGCCCGCGCCGGGCGCCGAGCGAGGCGATGCGGTGCGCGGTGCCCGTCTCGTCCAGCTCCCGTTCGCGCGGCGACGGCACGGTCCTGCGCAGCGGACGCAACGCCCGCTGGACCGCGAGCGGATGGGAGATCATCGGCGGGGCGGGGGCGAGCACTTCGGTCCGCGCGTCCGGAGCCGGGGACGGTGAAGCCGGTCGGGGCCGGAGGGGCACCGCCCGGCTGAACAGGGCGAACATGTCGTCCGAGTCGTGCGGGGAACGGGGAGCACCGGAAGGCGGGTCCGGCACGGCCCCTCCCGGGGGAATCCCCCCGCTCATCGCGATCCCCCCGGGGTTCGGGCCCCGAAAGGCGTCGGAGAACATAGGCCTACGCTGGGCGGCACCCACAACGGGCGGCGGAGGAACGTCCTCGGGCTCGGCGGCGGCTTCGGGCTCGGCGTCCGGCTCGGGCCGTACATGAGACGCCAGCCACAGCACCTCGGCCAGTTCCCTGCCGGTCGGCGGGTCACCGCCCGCCGCCATCAGCACCTCGCGCAGCGCGGCCGGTCCGGAGAGCGCCCGGTCAGAAGTCATCGGGTTCCGGCGTCCGGCTCAGATAGCTCATCAGCCGGTCCGCGAGTTCGTCGCGAGTGGGCGCTTCGAGCCCCGAAGTCCGCGCCAGATAGATGGCGTTGAGCAGCTGGTCCGTCGCCAGCTCACCGCCGCTGCCCCGTTCCAGGAAGCGCTGGACGAGCTCCCGTGCCTGCCCGTCGAGCGGGCCCAGATGCGCCCGGACGATGGCCTCCAGATGCGCCGCCTCGGGCTGCTTCAGCTCCAGCGTGACGCAGCGCCGCAGAAACGCCGGCGGGAACTCCCGCTCCCCGTTGCTGGTCAGGACGGTGAACGGGAACGCGCGGCAGCGCACCCGGCCCCGTTCCAGCGCCACCAGCCGGTCCGCGTCGGCGACCAGCACCTCCGCGGTGGAGCGGGTCCGCGCGGCGCGCACCAGCTCGGGGATCTCGTACTGGCCCTCCTCCAGGACGTTCAGCAGATCGTTCGGCAGATCGAGATCGCTCTTGTCGATCTCGTCGATCAGCAGCGCCCGGGGCCGCTCGTACGGCAGCAGCGCCGTGCCCAGCGGGCCGAGCCGCAGATGGTCCTCGATGTTGGTGTGCTCGGGATCGCCGCCCTCCGGGCCCCGGCCCGCCGCGTAGAGCCGGGAGAGCGGGTCGTACTGGTAGAGGCCGTCGCCGAGCGCGCTCCGGCTGGTGATGTTCCAGCGCAGTACGGGACCGAGCCCCAACTCCCGTGCCACCGCGTACGCGAGGCTCGACTTACCGCTGCCCGGAGGGCCCGTCACCAGCAGGGGCCGCCGCAAGTACAGGGCGGCATTGACCAGTTGGACGCTCTCCTGCGTCGCGCGGTACGCCTGCGCGCGGTGCACCCGGTCCGGCGAGGGCGCCGGGTCGTCCCGCGGCGGCTCGATCACGGGACCGCCGTTGAAGGCGCGCCAGGGCGGCGGCTCGGGCAACCGCCCGATGCCGTCGTGGGGTTCATCGGCTCCGGTGTAGACCGGCCACAGGGGCATCGTGTTCTCCAGGTCTCGGCTTCGGCGGCGTCGGGCTCTCTGTCCGGCCGAGGCTCAGCCGACCGGCATCGTGCTCAGCGGGGGGACATCGGGGAACCACCGCGGATCCTCCCAGACGAAGGAGAGGTCGGCGGCCCAGTGCGGCTCGGGCCCGTCATGGCCGAAGGCGCTCTTGCGCAGTTCGAAGATCAGCTCGGGCAGATCGCCGGGCGGCAGCACGGAGAGCTGGTCGGCCAGCGTGTTCAGGAACGCGGCGCCCCGGCAGGACCCACCGCACGCCGCGCCGTCGGCGCAGCCCGTGCGCGGCCACAGCACGATCGGGGCCGGGGCGTCCAGCACCGCGGTGTGCAGCCGGTCGCGCGGGCCCTTGGGCGGTCTGGTCAGCCCCACCGGGCCCACCACGTCCTGGAGTTGTACGGTCAGCCACTCGGGCCTGGCCGTGCCCGCGCAGTTGACCCCGTAGACGGCCGAGCCCGGCTGCCGGTCGAGTACGTCCCACATCTTCTTCAGCCTGAACTGGAGCCGCTTGTTGGCCCGCCGGTCGTGATCCATCACCACCACCGGCGCGACACACCCCAGCGGTGTGCCCATCCCCTTGCGCGCGCTCCACTGGTCGACCGGTTTGTTGAGCCAGCGGCGCGGCAGGGCGAACGCGATCAGCTCCCTGCCCTCGGTGTCGATCTCGGCGAACGCGTCGTCGATACGGTCCAGCACCCAAGCCCGGACCTCGCGCTCCGCCAGCCGCTCTTCCGCGACCAGCCGCCGGCCGCCGTCGCGGTACGCGGACACCTCGACCAGCAGCGCGCCGCGGTCGGCCCCGCTGCGCTTGATCTCGACGAGGATCGGCGACCAGCGGCGGGTGGCGGGGTGAACGGGCGGCGTCCCGACGGCAGGTCCCGGGACCGGAGCCACGGCCGGGGCGGGCGCGTACGGTGCGGCGTGCTCGGCCGCGAGGGGTACGGCGTGCGCCGCCGCGTGCGGAGCGGTGTGCGCCGCCGTGTGCTCGTCCGTGTACGACGGCGCCGGTGCCGCGTGGCTCAGCAGGCCCATGGCCGTGTGGTTTTGGACGGGCGGCGCCACGGGCGGTGGGTCGTGCCGCGCGCGGTGCGCCCGGGACCAGTCGCGAAGCTCCGCGCCCAGCGTCTCGTCATCGACCAGCCCGGCCAGCCGTACCGTGAGTTCGGCGAGCGGCAGCGCTCCCGGGTCGGGCCGCCGCGTCTCCGACAGCAGAAACCAGACCGCCTCCCAGAGGCTGCCCGGCTCACCGGGCGGCGGCTCGACGCCCAGCGGTCCCGCGGCGGCGCGCAGCAGTCCGCCGAGGGCCCCGGCGCGCGCGGGGAAGCCGACGCGGGCCACCAGTTCGCGCAACCGCCGCTTCTCCTCCGCCGGATAGCCGGGGGTGGGGACGAGATCGGCGAGTGGCGCCCAGTGCCGGGCGAGGATCCGCGCGGGGATCATCCGGCTGGTGTGGCTCACCGGGTCGTGCGAGACGACCATGCCGGCCACCGTGCCGGTGCCCTCCAGCATCACGGCGGCGCCGCTGAACCCGTGGTCGGTCTCCTGCCCGTAGCCGCGCCAGCCCCCCAGCTGTGCCCATTCGTCGCGGATCAACTGGCTGGAGACGGCGCGTAATTCGCTCTGCACGCCCTCTTCGCCGTACCCGTAGGGGAAGCCGTACGCCACCAGTCTCGGCGCGGGCGAGGCGTACGGCGCGTCGAGCGGGGCGAAGGCCGCGGGGGCGAGGGCCGGCGGCCGGTCCAGCTCCAGCACGGCCAGATCGCCCGGATCGCGGTCCCCGCCCGCCCAGGCGTCTCCCCGTACGACGACCCTGGCCGGTACGGGGGCGAGCCCCGGGGCACCGGGGAAGACCACCGAGGCCCGGTCGCCGGCCACCACATGGGCGCAGGTCAGCACCGTACGGTCGGAGATGAGGAAGCCGGAGCCCACCGCCCCGCCGGCGTCGATCCTGGCGTGCCAGGCCGGGGAGCGCGTCACCGGCCCGCCGTTCCCGGACTCCCCGCCGATCCGGGGTCCCCGGTGGGGGCCGGGCCGTCGACCGCGCCCGGGTTCCAGGAGAGCTTGACCGTCATATGGCCCTCGGCCGAGGTCTTGGCGATCACCGCCCCCGCCTCCGCCATCAGCTTCACCCCGAACTCCAGCTCCACACCGTCCGGTTTGAGCGAGCCGTCCCGGAACACCGCGAGGGCGGATTCCGCGGCCGACCGGATCCCCTGGAGCGCCTCGCCGAAGGTATGCCCCGCCTGCGCGAGGGAGTTGCCGCGCGCCACCGGTCTGGCGCCCGGTGTGTCACGGTCGACCTCCACCACGACGGTGGCACCGCTGTCGGTGGTGAACTCCATCAGTGCCGTCATCATCGCCCCCGCGATCGGAACATCCCACGTCCTGCCGGACCCGCCGGACGCCCATTCTGGATCAATGGCCCTCTCCCCGGCGAGGCTTTGAGCCCTTTCGTTCGGATCGGACCGCGAGGCGCGGTGCCGGGGCACACGAGCCAGCCGAGATCCGGACGAGGGGTACTAACCTGATCCGTATGTACGAGGAACGGACATCGCGGCTGGACGGCGCGATGGTCTGGACGCGGACGGCGCGGGCCGACGACGGCGCCCCTCCCTATCCCGTGCTGCCGGACGGCTGTATGGACCTGCTGTGGATCGGCGGCAGACTGCTCGTCGCGGGCCCCGACACCCGCGCGTACGCCCCCGAGGGGATCGCCGGGCTGTACTGCGCCGGAGTGCGCTTCGCGCCCGGGACCGCCCCGGCGCTGCTCGGCGTACCGGCGCACGAACTGCGCGACCGGCGGGTGGAGCTGGCCGACCTGTGGTCCCCGGCCGAGGTACGCCTGCTCACCGCCCGGCTGGCGGCGGCCCCGGACCCGGCGGCGGCCCTGGAAGCCGTGGCACTGCGCCGGGCCGCCGTGACGGGACCGCCGGACCCGCGGCTCCGGGCGGTCGTCGACGCTCTGGAAGCGGGCCGTACGGTCGCCGCCAGCGCGGACGCCGTCGGCCTCGGCGCCCGGCAACTGCACCGCCGCTCGCTGGACGCCTTCGGCTACGGGCCCAAGACCCTGGCCCGGGTGCTCCGGCTCCAGCGCGCGCTGACGCTCGTACGGGAAGGGGTGCCCTTCACCGACGCTGCGCTCGCCGCGGGCTGCGCCGACCAGGCGCATCTCGCCCGGGAGACCCGCGAGCTGGCCGGGCTCACCCTCGGTGCCTACGCGGCGCTCGCGAAGAGGGAGACCGCGCAGCCGTCCGGGTCGAGTACCACCGCGTAACGCTGTCCCCAGACCGCGTCCCAGGGCCTCAGATGCCCGGTGTGCCCGGCCGCGACCAGCGCCTCGTACGTGGTGTCCACCTCGGCGGGGCCGGCGCAGAGGAAAGCGAGTCCGATCCGCTCGCCGCCCTGCGGCCGGGTCCACCCCGGATCGTAGGAGCGGACGGTCTCCTCCGTGTCCCAGAGGATCCGGAGCCCGCTGGGCAGCGTCGCCTCGGCGTGGGGCGCGGCGTCGGCGTCGGCGGGGACCGCCACCCCGAGCAGACGGTAGAAGGCGAGCGAGGCGGCCATGTCGGAGACGACCAGGCCGATGGCGTCGAGTCGTGGTGTACGTGGAGCGGTAGTCATGCGGTCACCGTAGGACCGCGGGCCCGGCGGGTCTTGAACGAATCGGACGTGGCGGCCCGGACGTGGCGGTTCTGACGTGCGGGGCCCGATCCATGGCCGTCATGGCTCCGGCGGCCGTCATGGTTTCGTAAGGGGTGAGGGGCGATGCACCGGCCACCGCCCGAGGAGACTGGACGTATGCACACCATCCTGGTCGTCGATGACGATCCGACCGTCGCCGAGGTCGTCACCGGCTATCTGGAACGGGCCGGTCTCTCCGTGGACCGGGCGGCCGACGGCCCCGAGGCGCTGCGGCTGGCCGCCGCCCGCCCGCCCGCTCTGGTGGTGCTCGATCTGATGCTCCCCGGCATGGACGGCCTGGAGGTGTGCCGGCGGCTGCGGGCCGCCGCGCCCGTGCCGGTGATCATGCTGACCGCCCGGGGTGACGAGGACGACCGGATCCTCGGGCTGGAGATAGGGGCGGACGACTATGTCACCAAGCCCTTCAGCCCCCGGGAACTGGTCCTCCGCGTCGAGTCCGTCCTGCGCCGGCACGGCGGCGACCAGCGGCGTGTGACCGGGGCCGCGGATCCCGAACTGCGCCGGGCCGGTATCACCCTCGACCCGGCGGGCCGCCGCGCCACCAAGGACGGCCGGCCGCTCGCGCTCACGCTGCGCGAGTTCGATCTGCTCGCGCACCTCATGCGCCATCCGGGGCTGGCGATCGGCCGGGAGACGCTGATGCACGACGTCTGGGGATGGGAGTTCGGCGACTTGTCGACCGTCACGGTGCATGTACGGCGGCTGCGCGGCAAGATCGAGGACGATCCGGCCAGGCCCCGGCTGATCCGGACGGTCTGGGGTGTCGGCTACCGCTTCGACGTGCCGGCCGAGGACGGGGCCGACGGGCCGTTGGACGGCCCGGGCGACGGCCCGGCCTCCGAGCCGGTTCCGGTGGAGGTCGCGCCCGTACCCGTACCCGCGCCCGTCTCCGTACCCGCGCCCCTACCCGTACCCGCGCCCGTCTCCGTACCCTCCGACGGGAGCTGAACGCGCCGTGCGTGACATGGCGCTGATCGCGCTGTTCGCCTTCCTCGGCGCGGCTGCCGCCGGTCTGCTCGGCGCGCTGGTGCTGCGGCTGCTGCGGGACCGCTCGGTGGCCGTCGCCCTGACCGTCGTCGCCGCGGTCACCGTCACCGCGATGCTCGCGGGCACGCTCGTCGTCGCCCAGGCGATGTTCCTGTCCGCCCATGACCTCTCCGTCGTCACCACGGTCGTGGCGATGGCCGCGGTCGTCTCGCTGGCCACCGCGCTGCTGCTGGGGCGCTGGGTGGTCGCCCGCAGTCGCGATCTGACGCTGGCCGCCCGCTCGTTCGGCGACGGCGGCAGCTTCGCCGCGCCCGACGGCGCCTCCACCGCCGAACTCGCCGCGCTGGGGCGCGAGCTGGCGGCCACCAGCGCCAGACTGACCGCTTCCAGGGAGCGCGAACGGGCGCTGGAGACGTCCAGGCGCGAGCTGGTCGCGTGGATCTCGCACGATCTGCGGACGCCCCTCGCCGGACTGCGCGCCATGTCGGAGGCGCTGGAGGACGGTGTCGTCCAGGACCCGGACCGCTACTTCCGGCAGATCAGGGCGGAGGTGGAGCGGCTGAACTCGATGGTCGGCGATCTCTTCGAACTGTCCCGGATCCACGCCGGGGCGCTGGCGCTCGCCCCGACCCGGATGTCGGTGTACGACCTGGTGGGCGAGGCGCTCGCGGGCGTCGATCCGCTCGCCAGGGAGCACGGGGTACGGCTGGTCGGTGGCCGGGTGGAGGCCGTGCCGGTCGAGGTGGACGGCAAGGAGATGACCCGTGTCCTCGCCAATCTCCTGGTCAACGCGATCCACCGGACCCCGGCGGACGGCACGGTCGCGGTGGCAGCGGAACGGCGCGCGGACTCCGTCGTCCTCTCCGTGACGGACGGCTGCGGCGGTATCCCGGCCGAGGATCTGCCGCGGGTCTTCGACACGGGCTGGCGCGGCACCCAGGCGCGCACCCCGCCCGCGGGCGCGGGCCTCGGTCTGGCGATTGTCCGGGGCATCGTGGAGGCGCATGAGGGGCGGGCCGAGGTGCGCAATGTGACGGGCGGCTGCCGGTTCGAGGTCACGCTCCCCGCGGCGGCCACCGGCTGACACCGGCACGGCACGGGTCTGTGCGGCCGGACACGACGGGACACGACACGACGGGACACGGCACGACGGGACACGGAACGGCACGACGGGACACGACACGACGGGCCGCGCACCAGGTGCGCGGCCCGCCGGGCGGTCCGAGGGAGGTGTCGCTTAGAAGACGCTGACGCCGTAGGCGTTGAGGGCCTCGACGACCGGCTGGAAGAACGTGGTGCCGCCGGAGGAGCAGTTGCCGCTGCCGCCCGAGGTCAGGCCCAGCGCCGTGCTGCCGGCGAAGAGCGCGCCACCGCTGTCACCGGGCTCGGCGCAGACGTTGGTCTGGATCATGCCGTAGACGACGTCGCCGCCACCGTAGTTGACGGTCGCGTTCAGGCCGGTGACCGTACCGCTGTGGACACCGGTGGTCGAGCCGCTGCGCCGGACGCTCTGGCCGACCGACGGGTTCGCGGCGGAGGTGATGTCCTGGTACGAGCCGTTGTACAGGTAGACCCGGCCGTCGGCCGCGGCCGAGTTGGAGTGGCGGATCAGGCCGTAGTCATTGGTCGGGAAGCTCGTACCGGCCCTGGTGCCGATGCTCCAGGAGCTGCTGATGTTGGTGCAGTGTCCGGCGGTCACGGCGTAGTACGTCGAGCCGCTGCGGACGTTGAAGCCGAGGGAACAGCGGCTGCCGCCCGTGGTGATGGCCTCGCCACCGGCGATGAGCTTGTTGATCTTGCCGGGGGTGTGCTTGATCGTGACGCCCGCGGCGTCGCCCACGGAGTCCTTGATCGTGGCTATCTCCGAGTCCGTGACCGTGCTGTCGACGGTGACGACGACCTTGCCGGAGGCCTTGTCCGTGTACCAGGCCGTACCGGCGACGTCCGCGTCAGCGATGGCGGCGCTGGCGGTGGCGAACTGCGCCGCGGTCGGCTGGGGGGCCGGCGCGGGGGCAGCGACGGCCGCCGGGGCAAGCGCGACGGCGGTCACCAGACCGGAGGTGACGGCGAGAAGCCGAGCTCGTCTGGAAACCGCGCCGAGGGGGGAGAAGCGCTTGAAGGTCACAAAATCCTCCATTGGTGGGGGAACCGCGTGGCCCGTTGGGTGAGCGGGCCGCTGGGGATGCGATCGTCCACGGCCATTCGGTTTTAGCCGTGGACCTGTCAACCGCATGCTCCGAATCGTTGACTCCGTTTGCTTTTGAAGCAAGGCCGAGTTCTGGACCGACGGCGGGGACCGGCCGACGGCGGCCCGGGTTCCCCCGAAGTCAGGGGGTTGACAACCCTGTTGGCCGGCTCCGTAAGTCCGGCGGAGGGTGCGTACATAAACTGCTGCAAAGCCCGTGCCGACGGCAAAGCACCGGCAAATATCCCTCAAAGCCCACGCCAGGCGGGGGTTTGTGTTCTGACGTCATTCGGCCACGCGAAGATTCATCACAAACACACATGCTTCACCGAGGGTGCTGGATGTATGACGCAGTGGCTTCAACTGGCGGGGGAGAGATGGCTGATCGATCGTATCTATGCGCGTCCGCCGCCCGTTTAGGTGCCGTACCACCGAATTGCCCTCGTGTTGATCATGGCTGAATTTCATCGGTGGAGGCATGGAACGGGTACGCAACAGCCCGAGACCGTACGTTGATTCGACCGGCGGAGCGCTCTTGCGTACCGGAGTGACGTGTGCTGCCAGTGGGCCGGGGCGGACGACCGTTCGGCCCCTCGGACGGACGGGGGCGAGCGTCTCCGCCCGCCCCCGTCCGTCGGACGCATGGCGGTCAAGAGGTCCTGGCGGGGTTACAGCGCGCTGTACAACGCGTCGATCAGCGCCATCTTGCGTGGATCGTCGGCGATGTTCGACCCCATCCGGTTCATCACATAACCCAGGCTGATGCCCGCCTCCGGATCCGCGAGTCCGCAGGAGCCGCCGAAGCCGTCGTGGCCGACCGCCCTGGGGTTGGGCCCGTACGAACCGTTCCGGCCGCTCAGCCAGAGCCCGAGGCCGATCTCCGTGTCGTGGGCGAAGCCCGCGCCCAGCACCAGGTCCCGGCAGCCGCCCTGGCCCTCGCGGACGCGCTCGACCGCCTCCGGGGAGAGCACGCGGTGGACGCCGAGGCGCCCCCGCCCGGCCCAGATCCCGTACAGCGCGGCGACCGCGCGTGCCGTGCCGTGACCGTTGGCCGCGGGGATCTCCGCGGCGCGCCACGCGGGCGTGTTGGCCTCGGCGGCGCCGGTCGCGGGGTTGCCCAGGGCCGCCAGCGCGACCGGCTCCATCCGCGCGAAGGCGGCGGCCTGTTCACCGGTGAGCGGGGCGCGCGGATGCACCAGCTCGGCGGCGCGCGCGGCCTCCTTCTCCGGCAGCCCGATGGTGAAGTCGATACCGAGCGGCCCGGTCACCTCCCGGTGCAGGAACTCGCCGGGCAGCAGGCCCGTGACGCGTCTGACGACCTCGCCGACCAGGAAGCCGTAGGTGATCGCGTGATAGCCGGACCGGGTGCCCGGCTCCCACCAGGGCTCCGTCGCGGCGAGCCGGGACGTGGTCGACTCCCAGTCGTAGAGCTGCTCGACGGAGTGCGGTTCGCGCAGCCCGGCCAGCCCCGCGCGGTGCGCGAGCAGGTGCCGTACGAGCACGGACTCCTTGCCGGCCGCGGCGAACTCGGGCCAGTACGTGGCGACCGGCGCGTCCGGGTCGAGCACTCCGCGGTCGATCAGCAGATGCGCGCACAGGGCCGTCGGACCCTTGGTCGTCGACCACACGTTGACGAGGGTCTCGCGCTCCCACGGCCGGGTCCGCGCGCCGTCCGCCCACCCCGCCCACAGGTCGACGACCGGCTCGCCGTCGGCGAGCACGGTGACGGCCGCGCCCAGTTCGCCGCGCTCGTCGAAGTTCCGCTCGAACGCGGCGCGCACGGCGGCGAACCGTTCGTCGCAGTGCCCCTGTATCCGCGGTACGCGTGATGTCATCTGGCCCCTCCGTCGCCCCGGGCGGGCCGGGCGGCCCGCTGGCGGATCCGGTTGCCAGGAAACGTACCGACTGGTCGGACCGGCGGGAAGATGTCGGACGGTGCCGTACGGAACGTCTGATGTGTGGCGCGATTCGTGTTGGTTCATCGTTGAACCAACATGGCGGCAGGTCACCTGTCGGAGCGCGACGGCATCAAGTTGCCGGTCCTGAAAGGGGGTAGGAGGGTGAGCCTTAGCGTGCAATCCACCACGAAACGGACCATGAGGAGTGATTCACATGCCACGAGGCTCCAGCCCCAAACGTGAGCGCCAGTACGAGCACATCAAGGACAGCGCGCGGGCGCGCGGCGAGAGCGCGGCGCGGTCGGAGGAGATCGCCGCACGCACCGTGAACAAGGAGCGGGCCCGGGCGGGGGAGTCCCGTACGGCGAGCAAGTCGTCCACCCAGGACATGGCCTCCTCCAGGCGCGGCGGGCAGCGCTCGCACAGCGGGGCCGCGGGACCCACGTACGACCAGCTGTACGCCGAGGCGCAGCGCCGTAAGGTGCATGGCCGCTCGTCCATGAACAAGGCCGAGCTGAAGCGCGAACTGGGGCACTGACCCGCTCAAGGCGGCCGGCGGGACCCGGGGGGCCGAGGGGGGCCCGGGGCGTACGCCGGCCGCCGCCGGCCATGTCCGCGCCCGGCGCCCCAACGGCCGCCGAACGGCCACCACATGCCGATGCCCAGGACGACGCCATGATCGTCGCCCCGGAGGCGCGCGGCAGACCGCCCGGCCCGGATCGCCGCCCGGCCGGGCCACCCGAGATCGACCGTACGGCGCAGACTCGCCATGCTTTTCGCGCGGCGCCGGGTCGTCACGCGGGTCACTCCCGCACGCGCCGCCGCTGGGCGAGCCGTACAGCACGCCGGGAATTCGGGTCGAGACCTTCCGCTCCGGTCCGACCTCCGGTGCGGTGAAGGGATGATCGCACCGCGCCACTACAGTTTCAGCGCCCCCTCAGCTCGGCACGAGAGGTATCTGTGACTCAGCACGCGTTCCCGGACGGCAATGGCGACGGCAACGGCTACGGCGGCAGCGGCGACGGCCATGGCGGCAGCGGCGGCGACGGCGACGGCGCAAGAGACCACGGGCGCGACTGGTGGCGGGAGTCCGTCGTCTACCAGATCTATGTCCCCAGCTTCGCCGACGCGGACGGCGATGGAATGGGCGACCTCCGCGGGATCACCGACCGGCTCGGCCATGTCGCCGAACTCGGCGCGGACGCCGTCTGGCTCACGCCGTTCTACCGCTCCCCGCTGGCCGACGGAGGCTATGACGTCGCCGACTACCGGGATGTCGATCCGCGGCACGGCACCCTCGACGACTTCCGCGCGCTGCTCGGCCGGGCCCGTGCGCTCGGACTCCGCACGATCGTCGATATCGTGCCGAACCACTGCTCCGACCAGCACCCCTGGTTCGCCGAGGCGCTGGCGTCCGAGCCCGGCTCGGCCGCCCGCGACCGCTTCGTCTTCCGGGAGGGACGCGGTCCCGACGGCGCCGAGCCGCCCGCGGACTGGCAGTCGAAGTTCGGCGGCCCCGCCTGGACGCGGGTGCCCGACGGCCAGTGGTACATGCATATCTTCGCGGCCGAGCAACCCGATCTGAACTGGGAGAACCCCGACGTCACGGCGGAGTTCGAGAGCATCCTGCGCTTCTGGCTCGACCTCGGGGTCGACGGCTTCCGTATCGATGTGGCGCATGGCCTGCGCAAGGACCTCACCGCGCCGCTGCGCGACACCCGGGGCGGTGACACCGCGCCCCTCAACTCCCCGCCGAGCGGTGAGAACCACCCTTTCTGGGACCGCGACGAGGTCCATGACATCTACCGCGTCTGGCGGAAGATCACCGACTCGTACGCCCCGCCCCGGATCATGGTCGCGGAGGCGGGGGTGAGCGCCGCCAGGCTGCCGCTCTACACCCGGCCCGACGAGCTGCACCAGGCGTTCAACTTCTTCCATCTGCGCTGCCCGTGGGACGCCGGTTCCTTCCGCGATGTCATCGACACCTCACTCACCGGCGCGGCCTCGGCCGGGGCCCTGCCGACCTGGGTGCTCTCCAACCACGATGTGGTGCGCCACCGCAGCCGGTACGGGCTGCCGGAGGGCACGGACCTCCGTGCCTGGCTGCGGACCGACGGCCGGGATCCGGAGCCCGATGACGCCCTGGGAGGCCGACGGGCGCGGGCCGCCGCGCTGCTGACCCTCGCGCTGCCCGGTACGACCTACCTCTACCAGGGCGAGGAACTGGGCCTCCCCGAGGTCGTCGACCTGCCGGCGGACGCGCTGCGCGACCCGATGTGGGAGCGCACGGGGCACCGGGTCAAGGGCCGCGACGGCTGCCGGGTGCCGCTGCCGTGGACCACGGCCGGCTCCTCGTACGGCTTCGGACCCGGCGGCAGCTGGCTGCCGCAGCCCGACGGGTGGGGCGTGTGGTCGGTGGAGAGCCAGTCCGGCCGGCCGGCCTCGTTCCTGGAGCTGTACCGTACGGCGCTGTCCCTGCGCCGTGGCTTCCGCGGCGACGAGAGCTTCGCGTGGCTGCCGTCGGCCCCGGGTGAACTGGCCTTCAGAAAGGGCGAGGGCCTGGTCTGCCGGGTCAATCTCTCCAACGCGCCGGTGCCGTTGACCCTGCCCGCCGGGGCGAGGCCCTTGCTGGCGAGCGGCGAACTGACCGCCGACGCCGGGCAGGACATCACCCTGCTGCCGCCGGACACGGCGGTCTGGCTGGACACGAGGGAGCTCCAGGGAGGAAGGGGATCCAAGGAGGTCTGACGGTCCGGGCGGTGAAGACACGATCCCGGGGTATGCGTACAGTTGCGCAACTAAGCAACGTACGCGGACTGGGGAGAACGACGTGGGCATCATCAGCTGGATCATTCTGGGGCTGCTGGCCGGGGTGATCGCGAAAATCCTGCTGCCCGGACGGGATCCCGGAGGGCTGGTCGGCACCACGCTGATCGGTATCGCCGGTGCCTTCGTGGGGGGTTGGCTCTCCGCGAAGATCTTCGACCGCCCGGTGCAGAACGAGTTCTTCGACGCGGCCACCTGGGGCGCGGCGATCGGTGGCTCGCTCGTGCTGCTCATCCTCTACCGGCTGCTCTTCGGCAACTCCCGCGACTGACGCGCCCGGCGTGCTTGGTGCACCTGGCGCGCCTGACGGGACCGCGGGACCGCGGAACGAGATGACACGCGGGGCGGTGGCCGACGGCCACCGCCCCGCACGCGTCCGCCCGGGCCGAGGGCGGGCGGGCCGCTACTCGTCGCCGCCCTCGTCCTCCTCGCCCTCGAACGCGTCACCGATCTCGTCGATGACCTCGGCCGCCACCATGCCGCCGACCACACCGACCGCCACGCCCGCGGCTACGCCGGCCACCATCGCGCCCGTACTGGGGCCGGACCGATGCCCGCCGGAGTGGTGCTCTCCGTGATGCCGCTCCCCGTAGTGCCCCTCCCCGTGATGTTCGCCGTAGTGGCCCGGGTGCGCGCCGCGGCTGTCGACAAGTTGCTTGATCCACCTGTCGACCTCGGTGTTCCAGTCCACGTGCTGGACGTTGTGATGCGAGACCGTGAATCGGTTGACCGTGTCGTGTCCGCCGGAGAAGAGCCCGCCGCGCTTGTCGGCCTCGATGACGACGTCCATCCCGCCGGCGGTGGCGAGGAAGGTGACCTCGATCTCGTTCAGCGCGTGCGCGTAGTGCGCCGGCGGGGTGAGTTCGAGCTCTTGGTAGAAGGGCAGCCGCTGATCGGTGCCATTGATACGGCCCAGTTCCAGATCGGCCGATTTGAAGCCCCAGCCGAGCTGCCCCAGGGCCTCCAGAACGGCCTCCTGGACCGGCAGGGGAGAGACGCTGAGCTGGTCGAGATCGCCCTTGTCCCGCGCCCCGGACACCGCCAGCTCGGTCCGTACTCCGAGTACCACGCCCAGCGGCTGGCCGTAGAGCTCGGTCACGGGCGTTTCCCACGGCAGGGTCAGCGTGAACGGAATCGTCTGCTCCGACTCCTCCGCCAGCCGGAACCCACCGGCGACGGTGACCCGGTCGAAGACGACCGTGCCCTCGGTCTCCTCGTCGTGTCCCTCGGCCTCGACCCGGGCGACCAGGTCCAGCGTGATCTGCTCGATCTCCAGGTCCGTACGGCCGCCTCGCAGCCGCACCTGACCCGACAGCGGGCCGCCCGGCACGGCGGCCACGTTGTCCAGCACGGTGTCGACAGACGGTCCGCCGACACCGACGGCTCCGAGCAGTTTCTTGAACACCATCGTGGCGTCCACTCCTTCATAGGGGTGTTGAACGCCATCAGAACTACCCCAGGAGGTAAAGCGGTTCCCAAGAGGCGCCCCGGCCGGGCATATTTTCCAGCCACCCGGCCGACCGCGTTCCATGCCGACCGCGCGCCATGCCCACGCGCTCTACGCGGAGCGGTCGCGGCGTTCCCTGGTGCGGACTGGCTTCTCGCGCGGTACGAGTGTGGGGTTGACGTTGTCGAGCACGGTGTCGCGGTCGACCACGACCCGCGCCACATCGTCCCGGCTCGGTACCTCGTACATCACATTGAGCAGTACCTCTTCGAGGATCGCGCGGGCCGCGCGGGCGCCGGTGCGGCGCAGCAGCGCCTGTTCGGCGATCGCGCCGATGGCGTCGGCGGTGAACTCCAGCTCCACCCCGTCGATCTCGAAGAGCCTCTGGTACTGCCGGATCAGCGCGTTGCGCGGCTCGGTGAGGATCCGCGTCAACGCCGCCCGGTCCAGCGGCTGGACAGTCGTCACCATCGGGAGGCGGCCGACGATCTCCGGGATCAGCCCGAACTTCAGCAGATCCTCGGGCATCACCTCGGCGTAGACATCGCGCCGCTCCCGCTCCTCCTTGCCGGCGATCGTCGCGCCGAAGCCGATGCCCCCGCGGTCGGCCCGCTGCTCGACGATCCGCTCCAGGCCGGCGAAGGCGCCGCCGACGATGAACAGCACATGGGACGTGTCGATCTGGAGGAATTCCTGCTGCGGGTGTTTCCGGCCGCCCTGGGGCGGTACGGAGGCGACGGTGCCCTCCAGGATCTTCAGCAGGGCCTGCTGGACGCCCTCGCCGGAGACATCGCGGGTGATCGACGGATTCTCGCTCTTGCGGGCGACCTTGTCGATCTCGTCGATGTAGATGATCCCGCGCTCGGCCTTCCTGACGTCGTAGTCGGCCGCCTGGATCAGCTTCAGCAGAATGTTCTCGACGTCCTCGCCCACATATCCGGCCTCGGTGAGCGCGGTGGCGTCGGCGATCGCGAACGGTACGTCGAGCATCCGGGCCAGCGTCTGGACCAGATAGGTCTTGCCGCAGCCGGTCGGACCGATCAACAGGATGTTGGACTTGCCGAGTTCGACCGGCTCGGCCCCGTCCGCCGTCTCCGCCCGCTCGTCCCCGCTGATGCGCTTGTAGTGGTTGTAGACCGCCACCGAGAGGGCCATCTTGGCGTTCGTCTGCCCGACGACGTACTGGTCGAGAAAGGCATGGATCTCGCGCGGCTTCGGCAGCTCCCGTAACCCGTTCCCGTGCGCGCCGTCGAGCTCCTCCGCGATCAACTCGTTGCAGAGTCCGACGCATTCGTCACAGATGCAGACCGGGCTCGGACCCGCGATGAGCTTCCTGACCTGCTTCTGGTTCTTCCCGCAGAAAGTACATCTGAGCAGTTCGCCGCCGTCACCGATGTGTGCCACTGGGAAGCGTCTCCTCAACGGTTGTGCGGCATTCGCATGGTTGGACCATATGACATCACCATCTGAGTGGTCACGGTATCTTGAAGCGGCACTGAACAGCAAAGCGGGGACGAGTGAGGGCGATGGGCCGGCTCAGCAGGGCGGAGCTGCAGGAGCACAACCGCGCCAAGGTACTGGCCGCCGCCAGGGACGAGTTCGACGAACGCGGGTTCAGGGACGCCAAGGTCGACGGTATCGCCGAGCGCGCCGGGTTGACACGCGGGGCGGTCTACTCCAACTTCCCCGGGAAAAGAGCACTTTACTTCGCGGTCCTGGCCTGTCTGGCCGAGCGCGAGTCCATATCCGCGTCCGAGTCCCCTGACGAGACCTCGTCCGGGACCACCCGTGACGCGCTCGGCGCGCTGGCCCGCGCCTGGGTCGCCCGGCTGCCGCTCGCCGACAGCGACGAGGAACACGGCCCGGCCCGGCTCGATATGTATGTGGTGCCGGAAGTCCTCGCCGAGGGACGGATCCGCCGGCCCTTCGCGCAGTTGATGAAGCTGGACGCGATTCTGCTCGGGCTGGCCCTGGAGCGCCTTCGGCCGCCCGCGGGGCACGCCGGGTCCGGCAGTCAGGTGCGGGTCGCGGAGGCCGCGCTCACCACCCTGCACGGCGCGAGCCGGCTCGCCGCCGTCGCGCCCGGCTTCGTGGAGCCCTTCAATGTCGTCAGCGCCGTCGAGCAGTTGGCCGGCCTCACGCTCCACGACTGGTGGCCGCCCCCGCATGTGATCACCCAGGCATGGCCGACCGACGAGCCGTGGGACCCGCCGCCGGTGCGGGACGCCGTACGCGGCGAGCCCGCGCGGCTCACGGGCGACGGCGTGGTGGCGATTCTCGGGCTGCACCGCATCGAGGCCGTCGAAGAGGCGGTACGGGCCGCACCGCCCGGCGCCCGGATCACCGCCGTCCTGGTCACCGGCGACCCCGCCGAACTGGCGCCGCTGGCGCGGCTGACCGTCGCCGGACTCTGCAACTGCCTGCGCCAGGCCTTCCCGCCCTCGGCCTGGCCCCGGCTGCAAGTGGTGTTCGACGAGTCGGGCGCTTTCGCGGCGGCGGCCGGCCTGCCCGCCGTCAGCGACGCGACCGAGGCCGCCGTACGGGTCGAGGCGGGCCGTATCGTCGCCCGCGCCGACGGGCGCGGCGCCTGCCACGCGGCGGCGTCCGCGGCCGTGGCGGCGCCGGATACGGCGGCCCCCGCTGGGGCGGCGGACCGGATCGGCCTGCCGGTCGAGGCCGACCGCCTGCGCGGATAACCGCGTAAGTACCGGCACCGGGCCGCTCGTTGACGCGGTCGTCCGCGGGGTCGGACGGCCCGGATAAATAACTCGCGCCATCTCTTCCGGTGACGCTAGGGTGAGCGCCGTAGAGCCGACCGACGCTTGTCGGCCGTCGGCCGTCACGGAACGGACCGGACCGGACCGAGGAATCAGGAGGTGAGGACATTGATGACTGTCACCACGCTGGGCGCTGCCCAGGAGCAGAAGTTCATCAATCCCACCCCCGTGGTCTCCGGCTGACCTTCCACCTCATCTCCCGCGCCCACGCGCGCGTGCCGGGGCCACCCTTGTGAAGGGTCCCCCTTGTCTCTCTCTTCTCTGCTGGCTTTCCCCTCCTCCCACCCGCTCGTTCCGTACGGCTGGGACGAGGGCTGGGAAGCCGAGTTCGCCCCTTACGCCGAACGCGGCCTGGTGCCCGGCCGTGTGGTGCGGGTCGACCGCGGTCAGTGTGATGTCGTCACCCCGGACGGTCCGGTGCGGGCCGACACCGAGTTCGTGACCCCGCGCGATCCGCTGCGGGTGATCTGCACCGGCGACTGGGCCGCCGTCGACCCGGGCGGAGATCCCCGGTTCGTACGGGAGTACCTGCCGCGGCGTACCGCGTTCGTACGGTCCACCGCCTCCACCCGCTCCGAGGGACAGGTCCTCGCGGCCAATGTCGATCACGCGGTCATCGCGATCTCCCTCGCCGTCGAACTCGATCTCGGACGGGTCGAGCGCTTTCTCGCCCTCGGCTGGGAGAGCGGCGCGCTTCCGGTCATCGTGCTCACCAAGGCCGATCTCGTGAACGACCCCGCTGTCCTCGGCCATCTGGTCGAGGACGTACGGACCACCGCGCCCGGAGTCCAGGTGCTGACCGTCAGCGCGGCCACGGGGGAGGGCGTCGATGTGCTCTCCGCCGTGCTGTCGGGCGGTACCAGCGTCCTCCTCGGTATCTCCGGGGCCGGCAAGTCGACCCTCGCCAACGCCCTGCTCGGGGAGGACGTGATGGATGTGCGGGCCACCCGTGACGTGGACGGGAAGGGCCGGCACACCACCACGACCCGCAATCTCCTCGCCATGCCGGGGGGCGGCGTGCTCATCGACACCCCAGGGCTGCGCGGGGTCGGGCTGTGGGACGCCGAGACCGGGGTCGGACAGGTCTTCTCGGAGATCGAGGAGTTCGCCGAGGAGTGCCGGTTCCATGACTGCGCGCATCTGGCGGAGCCGGGATGCGCCGTGCTCGCCGCGATCGAGGACGGCTCGCTGTCCGTGCGGCGGCTGGAGAGCTACCGCAAGCTGCTCCGCGAGAACCAGCGCATCGTCGCCAAGACCGATGCCAGGCTGCGCGGCGAGATCCGGCGCGACTGGAAGCGCAAGGGCGCGGAGGGCCGCGCGGCCATGGAGGCCAAGCGCGGACGGATCCGGTAGCGGCGGGCCGGGCGCCCGGCAGCCCGGCCGCCTGGGGACGGGCTGCTGGGCCGCCGGGCATCCGGCCGCGCCGTCGAGCTCGCGGAACGTGGTGTCCGAAATCCGCGAGCCCCGTGGGGCGGGCCGTCGCACACTGGGAACCGTGATGGACGAGGAGACGAGATACGAGGCGGTCGCCAGTCGCGACGCGCGTTTCGACGGCGCGTTCTTCTTCGCCGTCGAGACGACGGGGATCTACTGCCGGCCGAGCTGCCCCGCCGTGACCCCGAAGCGGAAGAACGTGCGGTTCTACCCGACCGCCGCCGCCGCCCAGGGCCATGGCTTCCGTGCCTGCCGCCGGTGCAGGCCGGACGCCGTGCCCGGGTCGGCGGAGTGGAACGTACGCGCTGATGTCGTCGGCCGCGCGATGCGGATGATCGGCGACGGGATCGTGGACCGGGAGGGGGTGCCGGGGCTGGCCGGGCGCCTCGGCTACAGCGCCCGGCAGGTGCAGCGCCAGCTCACCGCGGAGCTGGGCGCCGGACCCGTCGCCCTCGCCCGAGCCCAGCGTGCCCATACGGCACGGATGTTGCTCCAGACGACCGGGCTGCCGGTCACGGAGATCGCGTTCGCGGCCGGCTTCGCGAGCGTGCGCCAGTTCAATGACACGATCCGGCAGATCTACGCCCGTACCCCCAGCGCGCTGCGCGTCGAGTCGGGGACCGGGACGGCGGTGGGGGCCGCGACGGGGACCAGGGCGGCGGCGGGCACTACGACCGCGGCCGGCACTCGCGCCCCGGCCAGGGTGCGGGCGTTCCCCGCGGACCCGGCTCCCCGCACCGACGTGCCTCTTCTCACCGGCATCCCCCTGCGGCTCGCCTACCGGGGCCCCTACGCGGCGCGTGAGGTCTTCGACCTCCTCGCCAGGGAAGCCCTCCCGCACACGGAAGAGGTGACCGGTGAAGCCGGCGCCCGCACCTACCGCCGTACGCTACGGCTGCCGCACGGCCCCGGTTTCGTCTCGGTGGACGAGGCCCGGCCGGCGGGGGACGCACGCGACCCACACACCCGGAGCGGCTGGCTGGAGGCGCGGATCCATCTCACCGAGCTGCGCGATCTCACCACCGCCGTACAGCGGTTGCGCCGACTCTTCGACCTCGACGCCGATCCGTACTCCGTGGACGAACGCCTCGGTGCCGACCCGCGGCTCGCCCCGCTCGTCGCGGCACGCCCCGGGCTGCGCTCGCCCGGCGCCGCCGAACCGGAGGAGTACGCCCTGCGCGCGCTCGTCGGCCACGCGGCTGCCGCCCGGCTCGTCGAGAGATACGGCGAGCCGGTGGATCGCCCCTGCGGACGGCTCGACCGGCTGTTCCCCGAGCCCGCGGCCCTGCGTGACGACCCGGTGGCGGGCCCCCTCGCCGCCGCGCTCGCGGACGGGACCGTACGGCTCGACCCCGGAGCGGACCGCGACGAGGCCGAGCGGACCCTGCTGACCGTGCCCGGGGTGACCCGGCGGACGGCTGCGCTGATCCGGATGCGGGCGCTCGGCGACCCCGATGTGGCACCCGAGGGGGAGCGGGACGACGAGGTGTGGCGGCCGTGGCGGTCCTACGCGACGCGGCATCTGCGACTCGACGGTCTCGAAGGTCTCGAAGTCCTCGACGCGGATCAGGCGCTACCCATCGGCGCCGTACCCATCGGTGCCGTATCCACCGGCGTCGTATCCACTGGCAGGGGCGGGGAGCCGGGCTCCGCGTGACGGGTCGGTCGAGACCCCAGCTGTGGATCTTCCGGGGGTGAATACGGATCAGACCGTCCCCGGGGCTACCCCCGGATCACCACGACCAGCCACGCGCCCACCACCAGCAGACACGCGAACAGCTCCGCCAGGATCGAGCAGCCCGCCGCCCGCATGACCGTACGGGTCGACGCCCAGCCGTCCCGGTGGCTGCCGAGCCGTGCGCGCTCCGCGCCGTAGATCCCCCCGACGTACCCGGCGATCCCGCCCAGCACGGGCACCACGAAGAACCCGACGATCCCGGAGACCCCGCCCACCAGCAGGGTGTGGCGCGGGGCTCCGGTCCCGCGGGTCCTGCGGGCCGGCAGGAGAGGTCTGAGCGCCTGGTTGAGCAGCAGCAGCGCCGATGCTCCGATCAGGATGGCCCAGGCCGGCCGTGACGTGTCGGTCAGCGCCCACCAGAGCACCGCGGCCCATACGATCGCCTGTCCCGGCACCCCGGGGACGAGCACACCGAACAGGCCGAGCAGCATGACCAGACCCACCAGGACGAGTTGCCACACTTCCATCTGCCCCACTGTGCAGGATCGGGCTCAGGGCCGCAGGTCGCGCGCCACCCAGCCCTTCTCGTAGGCGTGCCAGCCCAGCTGGAGACGGGTCGTCACCCCGCTCAGCTCCATCAGCCCCTTCACCCGGCGCTGAACGGTGCGCAGCCCCAGGTCCAGCTGTTTGGCCACGCTCGCGTCGGTCATGCCGGCGAGCAGCAGGGACAGGATCTCCAGGTCGGTCGTGTCAGGACCGGGAAGTCCCAGCTCCGTGACCGTGCCGTCCGTACCGAGCCGTAGTGGCAGCGCCTCGCGCCACACCGCCTCGAAGAGCCCCATCAGCGACTCCAGCAGTCCGCTGGCGTGCACGACCAGCGCCGCGGGCCCGGCCCCACGGCCCGTCAGCGGGACCATCGCCAGGGCCCGGTCCGCCACCACCAGCTTGGTCGGTACCCGCTCGGTCACCCGGACCTGCTCGTCGCGGCCGAGCGCGGCGGACAGTTCGGTGATTCCGGTGGGCAGCGAAAGCACCTCGCGTTCGAGCACCACCCGGTACGCGACCCCGCGCGTGGACGCCCGTTCCTCGGCCTCGTTGTCCATCCCGGTCACGGCCACCGGCCGACCGGTGACCAGGGCACAGACCTCATCGGTCGCGCCCAGCTGCAACTGGTGGAAGCGGTGGGCCACCGCGCTCGCGCCCGTCACCACCTCGATCAGATCGTGCACCGCCGGCTCGGTGGCCTCCGCGCGGTACTCCTCCGCGAGCAGTACGGCGGCCAGTTCGGCCTGTTCCAGCTCATGGCGGTGCTGAGTGAGCAGCGCGCCGAGCGCGACGGCGGGCGGCGCGGCGACCCACCGTCCGGTACGGGACGAGGACTGCGCGGCCAGACCCTGCCGCTCCAGCCGGCGCAGGGCCCGTTCGGTGTCCGGCTCGGGGAGCGCGAGCCGATGGGCCAGATCCGCCACCTCCGCGGCGCCGATCGCCACCAGCGCGCGGTACGCGGACTCCTGTCTCTCGTCGAGACCTATCGCTCCCAGCATCCCTGCCAACCCCTCCCTGGACGCCCGCGCGGCCTCCCCGGCCGCACCCTTTCCGCCACGGGCCGTGGCGGAAACCGGCCACGGCGTAAACCCGCCGCTCCCCATCATCCCTGTACAGGCCGTCTGTCTGCCAAGGTGGCGCCATCACAGCTGCAACAGACCCGGTCATATTCCCCCTGGGTATGCATGACCGGGCTCTGCTCGAATCTGTGAATGCCCGCCGGGCGTCCTTCCCGTGGGGGGTGGGGTCGCCCGGCGGGCTCCGAGGCTGAGAGCCCGCCTCGCGTCTCCGCGCCTTCTCCCCGCGCCTTTTTCCCCGCGTCCCGTTTTCTCGTGCCCGGCGCGGTCGACAATAGGGTCATGAGCCAGCAGGGGGAGAGGTCGCCCGACGGCGACTGGTGGAACCGGCTGTACGACGAGTCCACGCCGGACGCGGGCCCCGCGCCGGCGGCGGGTGACACGCTCGACGACCGCTTCGACTCGGCGGCCCACGCGGTGTCGGAGGCGTCCGGAACCCAGCCGGAAGCCGTGACTCCGGAGCGATCGCGGCCTCAGCCCCAGGCCCCCGTCGTGGGGGCGCCGTGGGAGCCCGTCGCGCCGTACGCGCCCAGCGACGCACGCCCCCTGCCGTCCGCCGCGACGGAGTCGCTCGAACCCGCACCCGCATCCGCATCCGCACCCGCACCTCCGCCCCGGCCTCCGGACCCGCGTCGGTATGAGGGCGACGGGTCGCCCACAGGCGACCCCGAGCCGACCGCCCTGCCCGCCGCGCACGCGGACCGGCTGGACGAGATCGCCGCCGACACCGTCCTCGACGGCGCGCGCTACGGGACGTACACCCTGCGCGCCGTGTCCGTACGGGGCGACGACGCGCGCCACCGCGGCGAGCCCCGCCGCGACGCCCTGCTGACCGCCCGCTTCGGGGACGGCGCCGACGCGCTCGTCCTTGTCGCCGTCGCCAGCGGCGCCCGCGCCACCGAGGGTTCCCATCGCGCCGCGGCGGACGTGTGCCGGTGGATCGCCGGCGCCGTCGGTCGCAGCCACGGCAGCCTCTCCGCGGATATAAGAGCGGGCCGCAGGGACGACCTCAAGTCCGGGCTGCACCGGCTGACCGACCGGGGGTTCGGCAAACTCCGGGCCCGCGCGGCCGAACTGGGGCTGCGCCCCGGGCAGTACACCGCCGGCCTGCGCTGTCTGCTGCTCTCCGCCGACCCCGACTGCCGTACGCGCGTGTTCTTCGGGGTCGGTGACGGCGGCCTCTTCCGGCTCAGGGACGGCGCGTGGCAGGACCTGGAACCGCCGGTGGCCGAGCCAGGCGCCTCAGCCGGCCCGCCCGTGGCCGGCTTCGGTTCCCCGCCCGCCGAGACGCCCGAGGGCGACCGGCTGACGATGGACCTGGAGATCACGAAACCCCCGTCCGTATACGACACGTCCCGGCGCGACGCGTCCCCGCATGCCACCTCCCCGCATGCCACCTCTCCGTACGCCGAAGGGCCGCTCGCGCCGCCGCCCGAGCCGTTCCGGTTCCGCGCCTCGGTAGCCCGGCCCGGCGACACCCTCCTGCTGTGCGGCCCCGGGCTGTCGGAACCACTGCGCGCCGAACCCGCGCTCGCCCGCGAACTGGCCGACCGGTGGGGGCCGACCACCCCACCGGGTCTTGCCGGGTTCCTCGCGGACACCGGGCTGAGGGTGAAGGGCTACGCCGACGACCGCACGGCGGTCGGCGTCTGGGAGGAGTGAGCGCGCCCGGCGCGGACCGTGCGGGACCGGGACCGCGCACGGCTCCCGAAGGTCCCCACGGCAAGGAAAGGGCCGACGCGCGTCACCGCCGTCGGCTCCGTCCCGTCCCGTACACGTGCTACGCGGGCGTGAGCCGCAGCGTCAGGATCTGGAACGGCCGCAGCCGCAGTCGCAGTCCCTCCTCGTCCGTCTCAGCGTCGTGCAGCGGCCGTTCCAGCAGATCCGTCACCCGCGCGCCGATCACCGGGAAGCCGACCCGCAGCGTCGCCCCGGCCCGGCCGCCGGCCGACTCGTAGAGCCGTACGATCACATCCCCGCTCCGGTCCTCGGCGAGCTTGACCGCCTCCACGGTCACCGCCGGATTGTCGACATTCACCAACGGCAGTTGCTCCGGCGCCGGTGCCACGCGCAGCGGCAGATTGAGCGCCAGGCCCTCCTCCACGGTCTCCTCCACCGTTCCGCCCGGCAGCAGGGCGTACTGGAAGCGGTGCGTGCCCAGATCGGTCTCCGGGTCCGGGCTGTGCGGGGCGCGCAGCAGCGTCAGCCGTACCGTCGTGCCGAGACCGTCCCGGTGTGGTGCCCGCGTCACGTCGTGACCGTAGGTCGAGTCATTGAGCACCGCGACGCCGTAGCCGGGCTCCGCGACCCGCAGCCAGCGGTGCGCACAGATCTCGAACCGGGCGGCGTCCCAGCCGGTGTTGTCGTGCGTGGCCCGGTGCACATGGCCGAACTGCACCTCGGCGGTGGACCGTTCGGCGTGTACGTCGAGCGGGAACGCGGCCTTGAGGACCTTCTCCGACTCCTGCCAGTCGACCTCGGTGACGATATCGACCCGCCGGGTGTCGGCGGTGAGCCGGATCTCCTGCGTGATCCGGGACGATCCGAACGTCCGCACCACCCGTACCGCCGCCCTCAGCGGACCCTCCTCGATCAGCTCGACGGAGTCCGCGGCGGTCAGATCGGTGTGCCGGCGCCGGTAGTGCCGGTCGATGTCCCAGGCGTCCCACTGATTGGGGTGGTCGGGGTGCAGTTGCAGCAGATTGCCCCGGCCGCCGGGCGCCAGCACCTCGCGGTCCGCGACGAGATCGCGTACGGAGGACAGCAGCCCGTCGGCGTCGATGACCACTTCCAACCGCTGATTGCGCAGGGTGAAACCGCCGTCGGCCGGTACGGCCGCCACGGGGGCCGGGGCGAGCGTGCTGAACGTGCCCGGCGCCAACGCCCTGACGAGGGCCGGAGCGAGCACCTCACCGTCGGCGAGCGGCTGGGTCGGCACGCCCCGCGCCACATCGGAGGCGCGCGCCGCGACAACGTCGCGCCGAGGGTACGGGGCCGCGTTCCAGACCCCCACCGCGCTGTCGTGGCCGCCCAGCGCGGCCAGCGCGTCATCGATGATGCCCGTCAGCTCGTCCTGGACCGCCGCATAGGTCGCGCGCGCCTCACGGTGCACCCAGGCGATCGACGAGCCCGGCAGGATGTCATGGAACTGGTGCAGCAGCACCGTCTTCCAGATCCGGTCCAGCTCCTCGTACGGATACGCGTACGGAGCGGCGCGGCCCCCCGAGTGCAGCGCCGCCGCCGTCGCCCACAACTCGGCCTCCCGCAGCAGATGTTCGGCGCGACGGTTGCCCTGCTTGGTCTTGGCCTGGGTGGTGTAGGTGGCGCGGTGCAGCTCCAGATACAGCTCGCCCGACCAGACCGGGGCCCGCGCGCCGTACTCCTCCTCGGCCGCCGCGAAGAAGGCCGCCGGGGGCTCGATCTCGACCCGGGGCGAGCCCTCCAGGGACTTCAGCCGCCGTGCCCGCTCCATCATCTCCCGGGTGGGGCCGCCACCGCCGTCGCCCCAGCCGAACGGCACCAGTGACCGGGACGCCCGCCCCTTCTCCGCGAAGTTCCGCTCCGCGTGGGCCAGTTCGGAGCCGTGGAACTGCGAGTTGTAGGTGTCGACCGGCGGGAAGTGGGTGAAGACGCGCGTGCCGTCGATGCCCTCCCACCAGAAGGAGTGGTGCGGCATCTTGTTGGTCTGGTTCCACGAGAGCTTCTGGGTGAGGAACCACCTCACCCCGGCGAGCTTCGCCAACTGCGGGAAGGCCGCCGTGTAGCCGAAGGAGTCCGGCAGCCAGATCTCCTCCGTCTCGACGCCCAGCTCCTCCTGGAAGAAGCGCTTGCCGTGCACGATCTGCCGCGCCAGCGCCTCACCCCCCGGCATATTGGCGTCGGACTCCACCCACATGGAGCCCACCGGCGCCCATGTCCCGTCCGCCACCGCCTGCTTGATCCGCTCCCAGATACGCGGCTGATGGTCCCGCACCCAGGCGTACTGCTGCGCCTGCGAACACGCGAAGACCAGCTCCGGGTAGTCGGCGGCGAGCGCCGTGACATTGGCGAAGGTCCGCGATGCCTTCCGTACGGTCTCGCGCAGCGGCCAGAGCCAGGCCGAGTCGATGTGGGCGTGCCCCGCCGCCGAGATCCGGTGGGCACTCGGGGACGCGGGCCGGGAGAGCGCCTCCGTCAGCTCACCGCGCGCGGCGGCGGCCGTGCCCGCCACATCGTGCAGATCGAGCGCGTCGAGCATGGACTCAAGGGCGCGCAGGATCTCATGGCGCCGCGAGCGGTCCACGGGCAGCTCGCGCATCAGCTCCGTGAGCACCTCGATGTCGAGGATCAGATGCCAGACCTCCTCGTCCAGAACGGCCAGCTCGGCGGCGGCGAAGCGGTAGAGCGGCCGGTCGCCCGCGGTCAGTACGTCACCCAGGGACGTCGGCTGGAAGTCATGCAGGACGGCCGGGTTGGCGGCGGCCTCCAGCAGCAGCTGGACGGGTTCACCACCGGCCGCGGGCGACGCGACCGGGATATACCGGTTGCGCGGATGGATGCCCTTGAGCGGGACGCCCGAGGCGTCGTACACCAGCCCCTCTGCCTGGAAACCGGGCCCCTCGCCGGTGAACCCCGGGTCGATGACCACCTCCACCGGAAGCCCGGCCCAGGCCTCGGGGACCACGCCCTCCAGCCGGAACCAGTGGGTGGACCAGGGCGAGCCCCACTCCGTACCCGTGGTGAACGGCTCGTATGTGCCCCGGAGCGCACGCTCCACCGGCACCGGCTCGCCCGGCGCGTGCCAGACGGAGAGCGAGAGCGGCTCCCGCGCCGCGTACTGCGCGGGACGGATGAACTGGCGCAGCGCCCGCTCCAGCCGCCCTTCCACCAGGGATCGGTCGTCGTGCATCGGTGCTCCTCGCTCCTCGGGATCGGCTCGCACGGTTTCACTCCCCCCTCACATCCCCGGACAGTCCTCGCGCACCGGTCGCGCGCCGTCTGCCCCCACCGCGACGATCAGGTGATGAACACCATGAGTGGTCCATTCCGGGTGGGGAATGCATCTCCTGTACGCGTACGAACGTGGGGTGGGTCAGGACCGGCGAGGAGAGGGACGTCAATGAGCGGGGGGACAGAGTGATGAGAGGTCTACGGCGCAGAGTCGGGGGCGCCGATCTCGCGGCCGTCCCCGAAGTACGCCACGCGTTGCGGGAGATGCTGCGGCACTGGCAGGAGCGGGACAGCGCGGCGGTGGCGGAGCTGCTGATCAGCGAGCTGGTGACGAACGCGCTGGTGCATACGGACGACGGCGCCGTGGTCACCGCGACCGTCGCGGACTCCCGGCTGCGCGTGGAGGTACGGGACTTCGTCGCGGGCGTCCCGGCACCGCCCGCGCCGGAGCGGCCGGTGCCCGACGACGCCACGCACGGCAGGGGGCTCGCGCTGGTCCGGAGCCTCGCGGACGACTGGGGGATACGGGCGAGGCCGGTGGGCAAGGTGGTCTGGTTCGAGCTCAACGGCGAGGCGGCGTAACGACGGTGAGGAAGGGTGCGCGATCAGCGGGATCGGGGATGGACGAAACAGCGGACCGGCGTGACGGCTGTCCGTCACACCGGTCCGAGTGCTGTTCCCCGTGGTGCTCCGCCGACCGCGCGTCAGCAGAACCGTCCGCGTCAGCCGAACTGCTTCTCCAGATCCTTGAGTTTGCGCTCCAGGGAGTCGAGCCTGGGCAGCGCCATGGTGTCGTCCTCCGCGGTCAGGTCCACCGTACGAGGAGTCTCAGGGGACTTCACGGGCTGAAGGGAGAGCCGGGAGTGCTGGTTCAGCTGTCCGGGCTCCACTATGGCAGGCTCCGCTGCGGCCTCGACGGCCTGCGGCGATCCCGATCCCGAGTTCGCCGCGGGAAGGGCCACCTGACGGCCGCCTCGGCCTCGGCCCCAGGCCCGGTGCTGGCGGTTGAGCGCCTTGATCTGCGCCCGGTCCAGCTTCTCCTGCTCCCGCCTGCGGTGCCGGTTCTGCTCCTTCTGGCGACGGTCCTCGCGGACCTCGTCGACCGCCTCGTCCAGCGTACGGACGCCCTCAAGCAGCATCAGCGACCAGGCACCGAAGGTCTCGCGGGGTGCCCGCAGCCACCGTACGATCCGGATCTGCGGCAGCGGACGGGGGACAAGACCCTGCTCACGCAGCGCCGCACGGCGGGTCTGCTTCAGCGCGCGGTCGAACAGCACCGCGGCCGAGAGGGACATACCGGAGAAGAACTGCGGAGCGCCTTCGTGACCGATGCCCGTGGGCGCGTGCACCCAGTTGAACCAGGCGGCGGCGCCGGCGAACGTCCACACCAGCAGTCGCGAACCCAGGGCCGCGTCGCCGTGGCTGGCCTCGCGCACCGCGAGCACGGAGCAGAACATCGCCGCGCCGTCGAGACCGAACGGGACGAGATACTCCCAGCCGCCGCTGAGACCGAGATTCTCCTGGCCGAAGCCGACCAGGCCCTTGAACGAGAGCGCGGCGGCGACCGCCGCGCAGCAGAAGAGGAGTGCGTAGGAGGCGATGCCGTAGATGGCTTCCTTCCGTCTGCGGCGCTCCTCGCTGCGTTCCCACGAATCCTCGACGGGTGCGGCCTTGTCAGCCGCCGCGCGCTTGCCGCGCGCGAACACCGCCACGGCCACCAGGATTCCGACGAGCAGGACGACGCCGGGAAGCAGCCAGTTCAGCGATATGTCTGTCAGTCGCATGCGGTGTTCCTTGCATCGCAGTAGGGCGTTTGGGTCGCCATTTTGGCGGAAGTACGGTGACGCTCAGGGGGTTTTGGGACAAGAGAACACCAACGAGGCGGTGCAGCACGTGAAGAGGCACGAACGGCTGACACCGCCGTTCGGCAGGTGGCTGTCATGTTCGATTAATATCACCCCTGCGGGTGGCGTGGGAGCGAGGGTGACGCGGGGTCAGACGCTCGCGGCGAGCTTCCGGACCCGCTTGTTGTCGCAGGTACGCGGGCAGGTCACGCAGGTGTCCTCGGGGCGCAGCGTGTAGAAGAGGCAGCAACTGGCCCGGTCACGGGTCGGCAAAGATTCGCCGTCCGGTCCGGTCAGCTCACGGAAACCCGCCGCACCGACGTACGGCGCGGTCGTGCCCGGCATCAGCCGCTCAAGCTCCGCCATCGCGTACCGCTCCTCGCCCAGCAGATGGGCGATGTACCACAGCCCCTCGACGATCTCGTCGGTGGCCATCCCCCACAGCGCCCGCCGGCCGCGTCGCAGCCGGGGGGCGAAGCCGTCGAGGACCGGTGCGAGATGGTCGGCGACGGCCGCCCGCACCTCGGCGCGCAGTGCCTCCTCGTCCGGGACGACCCGGGCGCCGGGCAGTGTCGCGGCGGGGTCGTCCGGCAGACAGGCGAACTCGTCGATCCGTACGGTCATCCGGCCCAGCGCCCGCTGGAAGGAGACGGCCTCGACGGGCAGCCGGGGCACCCTGCGGCGCAGGAACCAGGGCATGGTGATCAGCAGACAGGCCGGCCAGGCGTACCGGTGGAAGGCGAAGCCGGCGATCACATCGGGGCGCGCCTCCTGCCCGTAGTCCCGGCGCACCTGTGCCTCGTCCCAGGCGAGGAACGTGTCGAGGGCAGCGCCCCCGGCCGCCAGATCCGCCGCGCTCACCCAGCCGCCACCCATCGGGGGCCGCTCACTCTCGGTGAGCTGGTCGATGCTCAGCGCGGGGAACACCTCGGCCAGACGGGCGTACGCGTCCGTCACGGGCGAGGCGGGGAGGCCGGGCAGCAGCGTGGGCAGGGTCATGCAGGGGACCACCGAATCGGGATCGTTTGCAGGTAAGCCTTACCTTATCCGATGTGATCGAGGTTTGAACTATGGCCCGGTCGGCCTATCGTGCACGGATAAGGAGGTGGGCCGGAGTGGAGCGAGGCAGAGCGCGCGACGCCGCCGTACCCCGGCCGTACGCGACGGACGCGCCGGAGGCGCTGAGAGCGGCGGAGGCGTCGGGAGCGTCCGAGGCGTCCGCCTCCGGGTCCCGGCGGGTGCCCGAGCAGGCGCGTGGTGAGCACACGCACAGTGAGCCCGACCGGTCGGGTTGCCCCACGCGGTCCCCGGCCTCGGCCCCGCCTCCGCCCTCGTCCCCGCCGGTACGCCGTCACTCCGTACGCGGGCAGATCCTCGACGCCCTGCGCACCGCGCTCGTCAGCGGTGAGCTGGCCCCGGGCGAGGTTTACTCCGCCCCCGTGCTCGGCGAGCGCTTCGGCGTCTCCGCCACCCCTGTACGGGAAGCCATGCAGCAGCTCGTGCTGGAAGGCGCCGTCGAGGTCGTGCTCAACCGCGGCTTCCGGGTCATCGCGCGCAGCGCGGGTGAACTGGCCGAGCTCGCCGAGGTGCGCGCCCTGCTCGAAGTGCCGGTGATGCTGCGGCTGGCCCGTACCGTGTCCGCCGAACAGTGGGCGGCACTGGTCCCGTTGGCGGAGGCGACCGGCGCCGCCGCCGCGGTCGGGGACCGCGCGGCGTACGCGGAGTGCGACCGTGCCTTCCATCGCGCGCTGCTCGCTCTCTCGGGCAACCAGCAACTGGTCATGGCGGCCGACGATTTGCACCGCCGCTCGCAGTGGCCGCTGGTCAGCGCCCCGGCCGTACGCCGTGCCGATCTGGTCGCGGACGCGGCCGAACACTCCGCGCTGCTCGACGCGTTGATGGCGCGGGACCTGCCGGTGGTGCAGTCGCTGATGAGGGAGCACTTCACGGGCTCGGCCGGCTGAACCCGCGCTGATTCCCCGGCCTCACCAACGCGCCGGCCTCACCAACGCGCCGGCCTCACCGGCGCGTCGATGTCACCGGCGCGTCGATGTCAGCGATGGCGGGAGGCAGCCGCCGCCGCTGCCAGCGCCGAGGTCATCAGATCCGGGTCGAGAAGGGTGCTGTCCGCGAGACGGCTCGCGCCCCCGTACGCGTTCAGCATCATCTTGGCGGTCCGCAGAGCCGCCGGGGATCTGCGGACCATCGGCCTGACCCACTGCTGGACAGCGTTGTCCAGCTCGTCCACCGGGACGACCTTGTGCAGGACGGACAGCTCCGCCGCCGTCGCCGCGTCGAAGTTGTTACCGGTCAACAGCAGCTCACGGACCCTGGCCGCGCCCGCCTCCTGTATCAGCCGGGGCAGGGCACCTCCCCACGCCGGAGGCATACCCAGGGCGAGTTCGGGCATACGGAAACGGCAGTCGTCCGCCCCTGCCCGCAGATCGCAGAACACGGCGAGAGCGAGCCCCGCGCCTATGACACCGCCGTGCAGCCGGGCGATGGTGACCGCGTCGGCCGTCGCGAGCGCGTCGCAGACCCGGCGTGCCTTCTTGCCCAGGGTGCGAAGGCTCGCCCCACTGGGGTCCGCGGCCAGGAACTCGGCGAATTCCGCGCGGTCTCCGCCGAGGCAGAAGTCGTTTCCCACGCCGGAGAGGATCAACACCCGGATTCCCGGGTCGTCCTGAAGGGCACTCAGCACGGAGAGCAGTTCGTCCAGGAGCGTCCCCGAGACGGCATTGCCGGTTTCGGGAGAGTTCAGCTCCACCGTCAGCACGGGCCCTTCCTGAATGACCCGGAGCGCCTTGAAGTCTTCCACCACGCCGTTCCCTGTGTATATGTCGGTTCTCACTGTGCCAACACGTCTCAATTTTCCCTGACGCCAGGTCAGCCCCTGGTCACCGGGAGTTCCATGATCCGTCGGAAGCCCACGCGAGGCGCCCATATCGGGTCGCCGTCGAGACGGAGATCGGGCAGCCTCCGCAGCAACGAGGTCAGTACGGTCGTCGCCTCCAGCCGGGCCAGGGGTGCGCCGAGGCAGTAGTGGATTCCGCCGCTGAAGCTGAGGTGCGCGGCCTTGCGCCGTACGTCGAAGAGCTCCGGCTCGGCGTGCTCTTGGGGGTCGTGGTTGGCCGCACCGACCATGAGATGCACCATCTGGTCACGCTGGATGTACGCGCCGCCCAGGGTGGTGTCCTCGCCGGCGACCCTGCTGATCACATGGTTCGGCGAGTCATAGCGGAGCACCTCCTCGACGGCGCCCGGTATGTGCTCGGGATGCGTGCGCAGCCAGCGCAGTTGGCGCGGGTGCTTCAGCAGGAGCCACACCATGTTCGAGAGGAGGGTCGCCGTCGTCTCCGGCGCGGCCAGGAGGAAGAGGAACGAGAGGAAGTACACGGCCTCGTCGGCCGTCTCCTGGTCGTCCTCAAGATCGTCCCAGGTCCGCAGCCACTCCGAGATCGGATCGTCGCCCGGCGCGCGGCGGCGTTCGCGTATCACCGCTGTGAAGTACTCGCGCAATTGGGCGGTGGCGGCGTCCGACCGCGAGAGCTGGCTCGGCGTCGGCAGCAATTCCTGCGAGAACACCTGATCGCGGGTGAGCGAACGGAGCAGGTGATAATCGGAGGGCGGCAGGCCGAGCCATTCGCCGATCGTCATGATGGGCAATTCATCGCTGACCAGCGAACTGAAATCGGCCCGGCCGCTCCGCAATTTCTCGGTGAGCCGGTCGAGCAATTGTTCCGTGGTTTTCTCGATCGAACCCTTGGAATTCGCGAGAGATTTCCGGTCGAAAGTATTGCCGACCGAACGCCGCACCCTGGTGTGGTGCGGCGGATTCAGGGCCGGCAGGGTCTTTCCCATTTCCTGCGAGGAGGAGGCGTTCCAGCGGGTCGCCGCGCCCTGCCTGGCGCGCCACTCACTGTCGGGCACCTGCCAGGTCTTGTTCCTCAGTACCTGGTCACAGAGGTGGTACGAGGTCACCAGATGCCCGCCCCAGGGAGCGGGGATGATATCTCCCATTGCTCTGAGTTCTGCGTAGAGAGGCAGCGGATTCGACTGGCCATTGGATGTACGCAGACGGGAAAATATCGAGACTACAGCGCGTCGATCTACTGACGAAGTAGTCAGGGAGGGCTCCACAGCGACTCCTTATCAAGGGATCACGTAAGATTCGCCCACCCTGTCTACCCCTACGGTTGAACGTTCATGCGAAGGTAAAGGGCCCCGCTTTGTTGCGGATCTCACACCTTCCACCAGGCGAGGAATCCACTCCAGAAGCTACCCTTCTGCGGCTTGGCCTGATGGGCCGGAGCAGGGGCGTTTCCGGCGGTACGACCGCCGTTGGCCGGATACGGTACGGATTCCGACTTCTCTTTCCGTACCGGGGTGAAACGGGCCGGCAGCGCGGTGAGCGCCCGGTGGAACGGACCAGGCCGGGAGAGCAGCGTGTCCGCGGGCACCGCGAGCTCGATGTCCGGCAGGCCGTTGAGCAGCTTCTCGATGGCCAGTACGGAGATGAGCAGCGCCGGGTCCTTCGCCGGGCAGGCGTGCGGACCGGCACCCCAGGCCAGATGCGCCCGCTTGCTCAGCGTCTGCCGGCTCATGGACAGGCTCGGGTCGGTGTTGGCGGCGGCGAAGCTGATGAGCACCGGATCACCGGCGTCCAGCTTGCTGCCGTTGAGGTCGACGTCGTACAGCGGGTAGTGCGCCGCGTAGTTGGCTATGGGGGTGCTGTTCCACAGGACGTCGTTGATGGCGTCCTCGACCAGCAGGCCGGCCGAGTGCGGTCCGTCGGCGTACCTGTCGTCGGACAGCAGCACCCGCAGGGAGTTGGCGATCAGATTCGACAGGGGTTCCGTGCCCGCGCCGATGAGCAGCAGGATCTGATGGATCATCTCCTCGTCGGTGAGCCCGACCGGATGCTGCATCAGCCAGGAGGTGACGTCCTCGCCCGGCCTGGCCCGCTTGAGCGCGACCAGTTCGCTCAGCGCCTCGGTCAGGACCTCGTTCGCCTTCTCCGCGTCGATGCCGTCGAAGATGCCGGAGAGCCCGAAGACCAGCCGGTCACCGATCTCGGCCGGGCAGCCGAAGAGGTCGTTGAAGACCAGCAGCGGCAGCACCTGCGCGTAGTCGCCGATCAGATCGGCCTTGCCCCGGCCGCTGAACTGGCTGATGAGATACGAGGCGACCCGCTCGACATGCCGGGTCACCCGGTGCGTGTCGATCTTGGCCAGGCTCTCCGTCACGGCCTGACGGAGCCTCAAGTGCTCGGCGCCGTCGGTGAACATCGGGTTCGGCCGGTACATCATCATGGGCAGCACGGGGCTGTCCATCGGCACCCGGCCCTCGTTGAGCGCGCGCCAGCGGCGCGAGTCCCGTGCGAACGCCTCGGGGTTCTGGAGCACATGGAGCGCCGCCGCGTAGTCCGTGACGAGCGAGGCATCCACCCCGGGAGCCAACTCCACCGGCGCGGCTGGGCCGTAGTGCCGCATATGTTCGTAGAAGGCATCCGGGTCGGCAGCGAATTCGGGACCGTGCAGGGGCACGCGCATACCGCTGTTGTGCGCCGGGCAGCCAGGTGGCGGGGCCTGGTACTCCGAATGAGATTGCATGCCGAACTCCTAGCGAAGGCGTGACTGGAGGTAACGGACGAGGACGATGAGCGCGTTCGCTGACGACCGCTGGTCCCGTGCGTCACAATTGACGAGGGGCGTCTCGGGGAGCAGGTCGAGAGCCTCTCGTATTTCCTCGTCCTGATGGGTCGATGTGTCGTCGAATCGGTTTACCGCTATGGTGTAGGGAATTCCGTAGTGTTCGACCAGGTCCATCACGGGGAAGGACTCTTCGAGGCGCTCGGGATCCACCAATACCAATGCCCCGAGGGCGCCTCGGGACATGTCTTCCCACACCTGGACGAAGCGCTGCTGTCCGGGTGTGCCGAAGAGATAGAGGACCAGCCTGTCGCTGAGGGTGAGGCGGCCGAAGTCCATGGCCACCGTCGTCGTGGTCTTACCGGGCGTGCCCTTGAGGTCGTCGATTCCCTCGCCGGCCTGCGTCATCAGTTCTTCGGTGCGCAGCGGTGGGATCTCGGACATGGTCCCGATGAATGTCGTCTTGCCCACGGCGAAATGCCCGACCACCAGGATCTTCGCAGCGGTCTGCACTGATTCGCGCAGATAGACACCGTCATCCAAAGCGGGCTTGAAGGCCATTCAGCACCTCCTCAAGTATTTGCCGGTCGACAAGTTTCGCGGCAGGTATGGGGGCGCGTGTGAAGAGATACCCCTCCTCCGTGAGGTCGGACAGCAGGATTTTGACGACACCCACGGGAAGATGAGAGTGTCCGACTATTTCGGCGACCGAGAGATAACCTCCCGAACACAGGTCGAGCAGACGGCGCTTCTCAGGATCGAGATTCCCCGCCCTGGGTATGTCCTCGGCCGCTGTGACCAGAGTGATCAAGGAGAACTCGTGGTCACCGAGCAGACTGCGGCCGTTGGTGATGACATACGGTCGCACTAATGTCGGGGCTATTGGTTCCTGATCCGGCTCATCTGATGTGCTCATGCCTTGGTATCAGCAATCTCGCGAGGGGGACTGGTCAGGGATTTGCCGAGCTGGCCGACGAGCTGCTGCATACGGAAGGTGATCTCGGCCATGTCGACTTCGGGCGACGCGGAAACGGCGAGATAGGCGCCCTCGCCGGCGGATATGAGAAAGACCCAGCCGTGGTCGAACTCCACCAGCGTCTGGTGCCACTGCGGCCGCGTGTTCGGCGGTCCGCCGCAGAACTCGGCGACCGTACGGCTGAGCGACTGCATTCCGCTCATCGCCGCCGCGACGGTGTCGGCGTGATCCTTGCCGACATCCTTCGAGCGGGCCATGAGCAGGCCATCGGCCGAGACGAGGATCGCGTGCCGTGCTTCGGGCACTTCAAGGGCACTGTCAAGCATCCATGACAGGTCGTAATTCACTGAGTCTCATGCCCTTCGCTGCTTACGTTGGTGGAACGGCGGCCGGACTGCGTACCCCGTTGGAACGCGCCCATGACGGAGGCGGCTTGTTCGCTGGAGCGAGCCGGGGCTTCCGAACTGTCCGCGGTCGGCACGATGGATATCGCGCCTCTCCGCCGACGTTTCGGAAGACCGCCGAATGTGGTCGGGGGAGCCACCGGATTCTCCTCGGGCGGCATCGGGGAGGACGCGGCCACAGCGGGGAACTCCTTGGGCTCGGGCTTGGGCTCGGGCGCGGGCTCTGGCATGGCGGTGAGCAGCTCGTCGGGGAGCAGCACCACCGCGCGCACACCGCCGTAGGGGGAGGTGGAATCCACGGACACGGTGAAGCCATAGCGAGCGGCGAGCACACCGATCACGGTGAAGCCGAACTGCGGCGGATTGCCGAGACCGGAGACGCCGGGGGAGCGTTCGCTCGACAGGAGCTTGGCGGCCCTGGCCTTCTCTTCCTCGTTCATGCCGACACCGGCGTCATCGACGATGATGCAGACGCCCTTGGGCACGGGCCGGATATTGATCTCGATCACGGTTTCCGGCGCCGAGTAACTGGTCGCGTTGTCCAGCAGTTCGGCGAGGGTGAGCGCGACCGGCTCGACGGCCCGGCTGACAATCGCGAAATTACTCTGGGCCCGGATCTCGACCCGGGTGAAGTGGCGAATTCGGCCCTTCGCGCTGCGGACCACGTCGTACAGCGACGCGGGATCGCGCTGACGGCCGAGCCATCCGTCGCAGAGCACGGCGATGGACTGCGCGCGCCGGGCGAACTGCGAATTCATGTGGTCGATGTCCAGGAGGTCCTGGAGGATCTGGAGTTCGCCGTACTTGTCCTGAAGTTTGGTGATGGCCAGCTGCTGTTCACTGGCGAGACCCTGAAGTGTCCGCATGGCGGACTTCAGCGCGGTCTTGGTGGCTTCTTCCGCCCTGTCCTTGGCCTCTTCCACGGCCTCCGCGTAGTGGTCCTCAAGGGTGGCGTAATGGGCCTTGAGCTCCTGCTTCTCCTTCCGTAGCTCGGCGATCGATTTTCTTCCGCGAATGATCGCGGTCGCGGCGACAGGAGTACCAGCGATCAGACCCCAAAGCGCTGGATCCTGGAAGTATTGCGTCATAAGACTCTCTTCGGGCGACTGGGCCACCAGGTACTGAATGTCTGGAGGGTACGTTCGAGTGATCTCGCGGTCACAGACATATCGCGGTCACTGATTATGGGATAGGTCGGCGCATGCTCGCCTGCCGGACTGCCTTGAAGTCCCGGCTGATGGCATAGTTCTCCCCCGGGGGGTGGCGGAATTCTGGGCCGATGCGCTGACTTTTCCTTTATGCCATAGCGGGTTTGGCACCGCTTGGCAAGCTTGGCGATCTTATCACCACACGATGGGGGGACGTCCATGTCGTTCTGCTCTGTTTCTGGCATCTGACGGAAATTCAGCAAGCCTCCCCTTTTGGGGTTGTTGGTGATCCTTCCTCGTCCGCCCGAGGGGGCTCGGGGCGGGAATTATTGCCCGGATTGCGGGCGATGTGTTCCTTTTGCTCGTCCGGTGAGGGTGTACCGGAGGCGTCAACCCGGGTAGTTCGTGGTGAGCCGGTGGTGAGCTCGTGCGGAGGACGTGACGGTACGCGCGGCGGCGTGCGGCCGTGGGCTCCGTACGGCGCGGCCCGGGAGTGGCCGGGGCGGCGTCCGGGCGCGGCCCGGACAGGGGCCCGGGCAGGGGCCGGAATCCGCTGGACGGGACAGCCCCTTAGGGTGCGAAGCATGGGGGACTCTTACGTACATCCCGGCACTCCGGACCGACGCGGCGCCGGACGGTACTTGTGGTGGCTCGTCACCAGCCAGCGTGGGCGGGTGGCCGCCGGGGCGACCTGGGGCAGCGTCTGGATGATCGGACTGACCCTGCCGCCGTATCTGCTCTCGCGCGCGATCGACGACGGTCTGGAGCCGGGCGACCGGGCGGCGTTCCTCGGCTGGGTCGGGGCGCTGTTCGCGGTGGGGGTGGCGAACGCCCTGGTCGGGATGGCGCGGCACCGGACCATGACCAGGGTCCGGCAGGACGCCTCCTTCCGTACGGTACGCGTCGTGATCCGCCAGGCGACCCGGCTGGGCGCCACCCTCCCCCGACGCGTCACGGCGGGGGAGGTCGTCACGATCGGCATCGCCGATGTCAGTGCCCTGAGCCGGACGCTGACCATCACCGGCCCCGGGGTCGGCGCGGTGGTCGCGTATCTCGTCGTGGCCGTCCTCCTGTTGTCCGTCTCCGCGCTCCTCGGCGCCGTCGTCCTGCTGGGTGTGCCGCTGCTCGCGGTGCTGGTCGGTCCGCTGCTCGGCCGGTTGCAGCGGGTGGAGACGGCGTACCGGGAGCGGCAGGGCGCCCTCACCGCGCGCTTCGTCGACATCGTCGGCGGGCTGCGCGTGCTGAGCGGGCTCGGCGGCAAGGACGTGTACGCGGCGCGCTACCGGCGCGATTCGGCGAGGCTCAAGGAAGAGGGATACCGGGTCGGCTCCGTCACCAGCTGGATCGACGCTCTCGGCCTGGGACTTCCCGCGCTGTTCCTGGCCGCCGTGACCTGGCTCGCCGCCCGGTTGGCCGCGCAAGGGTCCATCACCGTGGGCGAGTTGGTGGCGGTATACGGGTATGTGGCGGTCCTCGTCGTGCCCGTGGCGTTCTTCATCGAGGGCGGGTACGACCTGAGCCGCGGCCTGGTCAGCGCCCGCCGGGTCATCCGCTTCCTCGATCTGGAACCCGAACTCGCCGGCCCGGAGACGGAGCCGGCCGACGGGGACGCGCCCGCGTACCCCGCCCCGCTGAATGATCCGGCCTCCGGCGTCTCCGTAGCGCCGGGGACGCTGACCGCGCTCGTCTGCGCCCGGCCCTCGGACGCCACGGAAGTGGCCGACCGGCTGGGCCGGTTCGTTCCCTCGGACGCGACCTGGGGCTCCCTACGTCTCGACGCGATCGCCCTGTCCCGGATCCGCGAGCGCGTACTGGTCGCGGACAACGAGGCCGACCTCTTCGCCGGGACCCTGCGCGACGCCGTCTCGGGCCGCCGCGAGCGCGACGAGGAAACCATCACCATGGCGGTCAGGGCCGCCGCCGCGCAGGACATCGTGGACGGCAGGCGGCACGGCATCGACTCGCGCGTCCTCGCCGGGGGCCGCGATCTCTCCGGTGGCCAGCGGCAGCGCGTACGGCTGATCCGGGCCCTGCTGGCCGATCCCGAGGTACTGATCGCCATCGATCCCACCTCGGCGGTCGACGCGCACACCGAGGCCGCGCTCGCCTCCCGGCTGCGTACCGCCAGGTCCGGCCGTACCACCCTCGTCACCACCACCTCGCCGCTCCTACTGGAGCGCGCCGACACCGTGCACTATCTGGTCGACGGGCGGGTGGCCGCCACCGGCAGCCACCGGGAACTGCTCCGCGACCAGGCCGACTACCGGGCCCTCGTCTCGCGCGGTGTGGAAGAGGAGGCCGCCCGATGAGCAGCACCGGCCGGAAATCCGCGACCCCCGCCCACCACCTGCCCGTCGCCGAGCCGTCCGACGTCCGGCGTGCGGCGATCGAACTGATCCGCCAGGACGGTCGCGCCTTCGCCGCCGCGATCACCCTCAACGCGCTGGCCGCGGCGGCCGGGCTCGTCGGCCCCTGGCTGCTCGGCCGCATCATCAACACCGTACGGGCCGGTGGCGGAGTGTCCGCCGTCGACCGGTACGCGCTCGTCATCCTCGGGTGCGCGCTGGCCCAGCTCCTGCTCGCGCGGTACGCACGCCTCATCGGCCACCGCTTCGGGGAGCGGACCTCCGCCCGTATCCGCGAGCGGCTTGTCGGCCGGGCGCTCGCGCTGCCCGCCTCGACCGTCGAACGCGCCGGTACGGGCGATCTGACCACACGCGGCACCACCGATGTCACCGCCGTCGGCACCTCACTGCGCGACGCCGGACCCGATGTGTTCATCGCGGCGGTACAGGCCCTGTTCATCCTCGGCGCGGTCTTCATCCTCGACCCGCTGCTCGGCGTCTGCGGTCTGCTCGGACTGCTCGGTATCCGGGTCGTCACCCGCTGGTATCTGCGTCACGCGCACACCGACTATCTGGCGGAGGGCGAGGCCAACTCCGTTGTGGCGGAGGTCCTTTCGTCCACCGCCTCGGCCGCCCGTACCGTCGAGGCGTTCGGACTCCAGGAGCGCCGCGTCGCCGCCTCCGAGGCGGCGATCGAGGAGTGCCTGCGGACGCGTAACCGGACGCTGTTCCTGCGCAGCGTGCTCTTCCCGTCCGTCGAGATCGGATACGTCGTCCCCGTCGTGGCGGTCCTGCTGGTCGGCTACGCGCTGGCCGGCGACGGCGTGGTGAGTCTCGGTACGGTGGTCGCCTGCGCGCTCTATCTGCGGCAGTTGGCGCAGCCGCTCGACACGATCCTCCAGTGGGTGGAGCAGCTCCAGAGCAGCGGCGCCTCCTTCGCCAGGATCGAGGGCCTGGCAGGCGCCGACGCGGACGCCGGTGCCGAGGCGGACGCCGACGCGGACACCTCGCGGGCACGGCCACCGGCCGGGCCCGCCCCGGACAGCGACCTGATCGAGGTCACCGGCGTGAGGTTCGCGTACGACGGCGGGCGCGATGTCCTGCGCGGAGTCGATCTGTCCATACGGCCGGGCGAACGCCTCGCCGTCGTCGGCCGCTCCGGCGCAGGCAAGTCCACGCTGGGACGGCTGCTCGCGGGCATCGACCGGCCCCGTACCGGTTCGGTGACGGTCGGCGGTGCGCCGATCGCCGCACTCGACCCCGCCGAACTGCGCCGCCAGGTGGTGCTGGTGACCCAGGAACACCATGTCTTCATCGACAGCGTCCGTGACAATCTGCTGATCGCCGCTCCCACCGCCACGGACGAGCGGATACGGGCGGCGCTCCACGCCGTCGGCGCGGACTGGGTCGACGACCTCCCGCACGGCCTGGACACGGAACTGGGCTCGGGGGTGCTCGGTGTTCCCACCGGGGGATCCGGCACCGGCTCCGGTGGTACGTCCGGCGAGATCGCCGTCGATGGCGCGCGGTCGCAGCAACTCGCCCTGGCCAGAGTCGTGCTGGCCGATCCGCATACGGTCATCCTCGATGAGGCGACCGCGCTCCTGGACCCGTCGACCGCGCGGCACGCGGAACGGGCCCTGGCCGCCGTACTCGAAGGCCGTACGGTCATCGCCATCGCGCACCGGCTTCACACGGCGCGCGACGCGGACCGGGTGGCCGTGATGGACGACGGCCTGCTGACGGAACTGGGCACCCATGAGGCGCTGGTCAGCGAGGGCGGCGCGTACGCCGAGCTGTGGCACTCCTGGCACGGCGACACCCCGACGACGCCGTCCGGTCCGACCGGTCCGTCCGGTCTGTAACGCTCGTGCCCCGGCGGTCAGCGGCCGAACTGCACCGAGGCGAAGGCGAGGAAGTCCTCTCCGCCCGGTTTGATCCGGGTGGCACGGCCTTCGCACCGCTTCTCGCTGTAGACGGTCGCGACACGGTCGGTGGAGTTCTGCGGGTCCCGGGCGCGTCCGACGCTGTAGCACAGTCCGTCCGTGGGGTTCTCCAGGACGATCGGGCCGTACTCCGACGTGTAGAAGAAAAGCCCCTCGGCCGCTTGGGCGTTGAGCGGGAAGCCGATACAGAGAACGGCGGCGGCACCGGCGGTGACCAGCGCCCTTCCGAGACTCTTCACGGGAACCTCTTTCGGTGTGTGAGGGGAGAGAAGGGGAGCAGAGGGGAGAGAGGAGGCGGAGCGGTGGAGCGGGGGCAGTCTGGCCACCTCGTCACGCGCGTATGCGTCGTCTCACTCGAACAGCCGCTGCGGAAACGTTTCCCCCTCACCCGTCCGTGGGACGGCCGATCAGACGATCGGACGCCCCACGACGGCGTTCTCACCGCTGAGTCCGTTGAGAGCGCGGGGCCCGCTGAGACCGCTCAGACCGCGGGGGCCGCCGTCGCCGGAGGGGCGAGCTGGTCCGCGAGCCAGGTGGGGACTCCGCCCAGCAGTCTGAACAGACGGCCGGCCTCGGCGCGGAGACGGGTCGCCTCCGGTTCCGGTTCCGCGTCGGCCAGGGCCGCGAGGGCCGGGGCCGTGCCCACCAGATAGCCCAACTCCTCCCGGATCCGCAGGGACTCGCCGAAGCCGTGCCGCGCCTCCGCCAACTCCCCCTCCCGCAGGGCCAGTCCGGCCAGATGGCGCCAGGTGAAGGAGAGCAGAAGCGTCTCGCCGTGCGCGGTGGCGGCGGCGTGGGCGCGGCGGTAGGCGGCGCGGGCCGACTGCGGGGAGTCCGAGAGGTGTTCGGCGACCAGACCGCGCCGGAAGTCGAGCAGCGCGCGCCCGGGAGCCGTCGGGTCCAGCAGCGCCGCCGCCCGGCCCAGCGCCGACCGTGCCTCGTCCGCCCGGTCGCGTACGCCGAGGACGGTCGAGGCATAGGCGAGATGGCCGCGTTCGCATGCGGCGGCGCCCCGTTCGTGGTCCTCGCGCGCGGTGGCCTCCGCCGCGCGGAGCGCGTCCTCGGCCTCCGGCCAGCCACCGCCCGTGAACAGACAGCGCTCCACGAGGAGCGCGGCCCGCTGGAGTGTCCGGGCGGGAACGGAGCCGTGCGGTGCGAGCAGGGCCGCTGCGTCGGTCCAACAGCCGCGCGAGCGCAGCCGCCATACCGCTGTCTGGAGAGGGTCGTCACCAGCGGTGGTTCCGGAACCAGACATGGCGGTATGCGCCACATTGCCCTCCCCGAGCGCGCCATTGTGCTGTTGAGTGTGGACGCATCTCAGCATGGATCGGCACGCCGGGCCAAGAGGTCAGGTGAAAAATTTCACAATCACGTGGTCATCGGCGGTGGTGATGAGGCGCGGGTGACGGGGGTGTCCGAGGGGGCCGACTGGGGCGCGGGGGACCACCAGGAGGCCCCTCACCTGGGGCGACTCGTACGGAGGGAGGCGTGGCGGGCCCGCCGGGACCCGACCTCGCGGCGCGAGCGGATCTTCTGGTGACCGTTCCGGGTGATGGCCGTCAACCTCGGTCCCACTGGCACCCGGTGACGTCTCGGTGAAGCCGCGATGACCCGAAGGCGGTCTCGGACGACCTGGGGGTGGTCTCAGCTCATCGACGACCTGAGCGCGGTCTCAGCTCATCCGCAGCGCCAGGAAGAAGTCCAGCTTGTCCTCCAGGCGTGCCAGGTCACGGCCCGTCAGCTGTTCGATCCTGCCCACCCGGTAACGCAGCGTGTTGACATGCAGATGCAATCGGGCCGCACACCGTGTCCAGGAGCCGTCGCAGTCGAGGAACGCCTCCAGCGTGGGGATCAGCTCCGCGCGGTGGCGCCGGTCGTAGTCGCGCAGCGGGTCGAGCAGACGCGCGGTGAAGGCGCGCCGTACGTCGTCCGGGACGAACGGCAACAGCAGTACGTGCGAGGCCAGTTCATGGTGGCCCGCCGCGCAGACCCGGCCCGGTCTGGCCGCCGCCACGCGACGGGCGTGACGGGCTTCCTCCAGCGCGCCGCGCAGCCCCTCCGCCGAGTGCACCGCCGCGCTCACGCCCAGCGTCAGCCGGCCGTCGTCCGCGAGCCCCGCGGACAGCGGGTTCCGTACGGCGGCCAGCAGCGCGTCCGCGTGGATACCGGGGTCCGCCGCGGGGGTGTCCAGGGGCTTCTCCGCCCCGGAATCGGCGCCAGGCGACGCCTCCCCGGCCGCTTCCGGGACGGCCGGGGGACCCGCGGACACCGACGGCAGGGGTACCAGCGCGATCGCCTCATCACCCGTATGGGCCACCGCGATCCGGTCGGAGGCGTCCGCCCCCGCCCCGGCCCCGGTGCCCGCCCCCGTCCACGCGGGGTCGACCAGGATCTCCTCCAGCAGTGCCTGGGCCACCGGACCGCCCTCGGCCAGCGCCGCGCCCGCGCCGGTCGTACTCGCCGTACTGCCCGTACTCCCCGTACCGGCCGTGCCGCCCGCGCCGGCCGTACCGTTCCCGGCGGTGCCCGTGCCGTTCCGTGCCCACTCCACCCGGGCCACCACGACCTGCCAGTGCGGCGCCGTGCCCAGTCCCGGCAGCAGCACCGGGGCGGCCACACGCAGCCGGGCGGCGATCTCGGCCGGGGCGGCGCCCGTCTGCACCAGCTCCAGGACTTCCTGGGCCAGTCGGCGTCGTACCGTACGGGCCGCGTCGCGCCGGTCGCGTTCCACCGCGATCAGCTGCGTCACCCCCTGGAGCAGGTCGAGCCGGGCCGCGGGCCAGTCTCCCGCGTCCGCCTCGACCACGAGCAGCCAGTCGGAGAGCACGGTCTCGCGCACATCCCGGAAGGCGGTGGGTGTGGTCCCACGCCCCACATTGCGTACGGGGAAGAGGGAGTATGCCGTTCCTTCGACGGTCGTTCGATAGGGGCTGTGGCGGCCCGCGCGGGTCGCGGCAAGGTGCTCGCCGGCCAGGGCGGCGGCTCTCGCCGGTGACAGCGAGGCACCGGCGCCCGCGATCCGCCGCCCGGTGGGGGAGAGCACCCAGGCCCGCAGATCGAGGTCGGAGCCGAGGAGGTCGAGGACCACCTCGGGACCGCCGCCCGCCGGGCCCGAGGTCATCAGCCTGCGGTGCCGGTCGACCACCGCCGCCAGATCCCCGGCGCGCTCGCCGGACACCTGGCGCACCACATACTCCGTGATCGTCGCGAACGCCACGTCCTCGTTCACCGTGAAGAGCGGCAGCCGGTGCCGCTCACACGCCGTGACCAGGTCCTTCGGGACAGCGCCCCACTCCGCCTCGCCCGCGGCGAGCCCGGCGACCCCGGCGCCCGCGAGGATACGGACGAACGGTTCGGAGTCCTCGGCGGAGTGCCGCCAGGCGAGGCCGGTGAGAACCAGCTCTCCGCCCGACAGATAGCGGCTCGGGTCCCGCAGGTCGGTGGTCATCACCCCGCGGACCGTCCGGTCGAGCTCTTCCTCGCCGCCGAGCAGTCGCAGGCCCAGCGCGTCGGTTTCCAGCAGTGCGCGCAGCCGCATCTCGTCGCCGCCGATCTCTGATCTCGTCCCTTCGTACCGTGCGTTTCGGTACGAAGACCTTTCGGTTACCGGGTATTCGCCTTTCGTTCGAATCTACAAGACTCGGAAGGCGACCAGCCAATTCCTTCATGGTTTCGGTGACTGCACCAGGCGGAAGCGCTGCTTGTGTACTTGTGAGACCGGCCGTCCCCGGAGCCCAGCGATCACCAGCGATCACAGCGATCACCACGATCACAGCGATCACCGAGACGATCAAGAAGAGAGCCGCATATGGACTTCCTTCGCCCCGCCAGCTGGGAGGAGGCGCTCGCCGCCAAGGCCGAGCACCCCACGGCTGTGCCCATCGCGGGTGGCACGGACGTCATGGTCGAGATCAACTTCGATCATCGGCGGCCGGAATACCTGCTCGATCTCAACCGGATCGGCGAGCTGCGCGACTGGGTGGTCGGCGAGGAGAACGTCCAGTTGGGCGCCTCCGTCCCGTACACCCACATCATGGAGCACCTGCGGACGGAGCTGCCGGGCCTCGCGCTCGCCTCGCACACCGTCGCCTCGCCGCAGATACGCAACCGCGGAGGCGTCGGGGGCAACCTCGGCACCGCGTCCCCGGCCGGTGACGCGCACCCGGCGCTGCTCGCGGCGGGGGCCGAGGTCGAGGTCGAGTCGGTACGCGGCTCGCGCCGTATCCCGATCGACGCGTTCTACACCGGCGTGAAGCGCAACGCACTCGAACCCGACGAGCTGATCAAGTCGGTGCACATCAGGAAGGCGGACGGACCGCAGCAGTACTCGAAGGTCGGCACCCGCAACGCGATGGTCATCGCGGTCTGCGCGTTCGGGCTGGCCCTGCATCCCGAGACCCGGACGGTACGGACCGGTATCGGCTCGGCGGCGCCCACCCCCGTAAGGGCGCGGGACGCGGAATCGTTTCTGAACTCGGCGCTCGACGAGGGCGGCTTCTGGGACAGCGGCAAGATCATCACGCCGTCCGTCGCCAAGCGGTTCGCGGATCTCGTCGCGGGCGCCTGCAACCCCATCGACGATGTGCGCGGTACCGCGAAGTACCGCCGCCACGCGGTCGGCATCCTCGCCCGCCGCCAGCTCGGCTGGACCTGGGAGCAGTACCGCGCGGACGGTGGCGGCACCGGCCGGACCCTCGAAGGAGCTGCGTAACCATGCGCGTCAATTTCACGGTCAACGGCCGCAGGCAGGAAGCCGACGACGTCTGGGAGGGCGAGAGCCTGCTCTACGTACTGCGCGAGCGCATGGGCCTCCCGGGCTCCAAGAACGCCTGTGAGCAGGGTGAATGCGGCTCCTGTACGGTACGGCTCGATGGCGTTCCGGTCTGTTCCTGTCTGGTGGCGGCCGGTCAGGCCGAAGGCCGCGAGATCATCACCGTCGAGGGTCTGGCGGAGTACGCCAGGCACCGCGGCGCGGCGCGTTCCGCCGACGGCGGGCATCCCGGCGACGGCCGTGACCCGGGCTCGTGCGGTACGAGCCTTCAGCGCGCCCGGCAGTGGCAGGCCGGGGGCACCGGTTCCGGCACCGGTTCCGGCACCGACCCGGGCACTGGCGAGGCGGGCGAACTCTCCCCGATCCAGCAGGCGTTCATCGACGCGGGCGCCGTACAGTGCGGCTTCTGCACCCCGGGCCTGCTGGTGGCGGCCGACGAGATGCTGGAGCACAACCCCTCCCCGAGCGACGCGGACATCCGCGAGGCGCTGTCGGGCAACCTCTGCCGCTGCACCGGCTACGAGAAGATCCTCGACGCGGTCCGCCTCGCGGCCGCCCGTCAGGAAGAGGGGGTCTGAGCATGGCCACGACTGGTTCACCCTCCGGCCGCGGAGCTTCCCTCCCCCATGGAGCCGCCTCCGGCGCCGGGGCTCCCCTCGGGGCCCCCACCACGATCAGCCAGGGCACGGGGACCAGGGGCGGCATAGGCGAGTCGACGCTCCGTCCCGACGGCATACTCAAGGTCACCGGCGAGTTCGCGTACTCCTCCGACATGTGGCACGAAGACATGTTGTGGGGACATACATTGCGCTCCACCGTGGCGCACGCCGAGATCAGATCGATCGACACCGCCGAGGCGCTCGCGACCCCCGGTGTCTACGCCGTACTGACCTATGACGATCTCCCGACGGCCGTCAAGAACTACGGTCTGGAGATCCAGGACACCCCCGTCCTCGCCCATGGCAGGGTCCGCCACCACGGCGAGCCGGTCGCCCTTGTGGCCGCCGACCATCCCGAGACCGCCCGCCGCGCCGCCGCCAAGATACGGATCGACTACGCCGAACTGCCGGTCGTCACCGACGAGGCATCCGCGACCGCCCCCGGCGCCCCGCTGATCCACGAGAACCGCGACGACCACCACATCGGGCATGTCCCGCACCCGAACATCGTCCACCGCCAGCCGATCGTCCGCGGCGACGCCGACGCGGCGGCGGCGCGCGCCGATGTGATCGTCTCGGGCGACTATGTCTTCGGCATGCAGGACCAGGCGTTCCTCGGCCCCGAGTCCGGCCTCGCGGTGCCCGCCGAGGACGGCGGCGTCGATCTGTATGTCGCCACCCAGTGGCTCCACTCCGATCTGCGCCAGATCGCACCCGTACTCGGTCTGCCCGAGGACAAGGTCCGGATGACGCTCTCCGGCGTCGGCGGTGCCTTCGGCGGCCGGGAAGACCTCTCCATGCAGATCCACGCCTGTCTGCTGGCGCTGCGCACCGGCAAGCCGGTGAAAATCGTCTACAACCGGTTCGAGTCCTTCTTCGGCCATGTGCACCGGCACCCCGCGAAGCTCTGGTACGAACACGGCGCGACCCGCGACGGCAAGATCACCCATATGAGGTGCCGGATCGTGCTGGACGGCGGCGCGTACGCCTCCGCCTCCCCCGCCGTCGTCGGTAACGCCTCCTCCCTCTCCGTCGGCCCGTACGTCGTCGAGGACGTCGACATCGAGGCGATCGCGCTCTACACCAACAACCCGCCCTGCGGCGCGATGCGCGGCTTCGGCGCGGTCCAGGCGTGCTTCGCCTACGAGGCGCAGATGGACAAGCTGGCGGCGGCGCTCGACCTGGATCCGGTGGAGTTCCGCCGGCTCAACGCCATGGAGCAGGGCACGCTGCTGCCGACCGGACAGCGCGTCGACTCCCCGGCGCCCGTCGCCGAACTGCTGCGCCGGGTCAAGGCCAGACCGCTCCCGCCCGAACAGCAGTGGCTCGTGGCCGGTGAGGCGGCCGACGTGAGGGCACTGCCAGGCGGGCTCTCCAACACCACCCACGGCGAAGGGGTCGTACGGGGTGTCGGCTACGCGGTCGGCATCAAGAACGTCGGCTTCTCCGAGGGCTTCGACGACTACTCCACCGCGCGCGTACGGCTCGAAGTGATCAACGGGGTGCCGGTGGCCGTCGTCCACACCGCGATGGCGGAGGTCGGCCAGGGCGGGGTGACCGTACACGCCCAGATCGCCCGTACCGAACTCGGTGTCACGCGGGTCACCATCCAGCCGGCCGACACCCAGGTCGGTTCGGCGGGGTCCACCTCCGCGTCCCGTCAGACGTATGTCACGGGCGGAGCGGTGAAGCACGCCTGCGAGAACGTCCGGGAGAAGGTCCTGGAGATCGGCCGGCGCAAGTTCGGTACGTACCACCCGGCCTGGGCCACCGCCGAGTTGCTGCTCGAAGGCGGCAAGGTCGTCACCGACGGCGGCGAGGTCCTGGCCGATCTGGCGGATGTCCTGGAGGAGGAGGTGGTGGAGCTGGAACTGGAGTGGCGCCACCGTCCGACCCAGCCCTTCGATCTCCGGACGGGACAGGGCAACGGCCATGTCCAGTACTCGTTCGCCGCACACCGCGCGGTCGTCGAGGTCGACACGGAACTGGGCCTGGTCAAGGTCGTCGAACTGGCCGTCGCCCAGGATGTCGGAAAAGCGCTCAACCCGCTCTCCGTGCTGGGCCAGATCCAGGGCGGTACCACCCAGGGACTGGGGGTGGCGGTGATGGAGGAGATCATCGTCGATCCCGTGACCGCGAAGGTGCGCAACCCGTCCTTCACGGACTATCTGATCCCCACCATCCTCGATACGCCGACCATCCCCGTCGACGTACTCGAACTGGCCGATGAACACGCGCCGTACGGACTGCGCGGCATCGGCGAGGCTCCGACCCTCTCGTCGACTCCCGCGGTCCTGGCGGCCATCAGGAACGCGACGGGTCTGGAGCTGAACAGGACGCCGGTACGCCCCGAGCACCTCACCGGCACCGGCACCGGCACCTGAAACACCGTCGTATCCGACGCCCCGTCAGTTCCGTCCCGCCCCGTCAACTCCGCCCCGTCAACTCCGTCCCGCGCGGTCGACTCGCTACCGCGCCTTTGATTCGTCTCGGGCCGTCCCCCGGGTCGTGCAGCCCCCGCACCATCCCAAACCCCGCGGTCCCAGTCTCTTCGCGGGTGCCCCTTTGAACCTTGGGAGCAGGCACACATGACCCGATCGTCAGTGGAGTCCAGGACCACCGCCGAGGACGCCGGCACCGGCTCACGTCCCCCGGCCGGCAGGTCCTGGCTCGACCGGTACTTCCACATATCCCACCGCGGCTCGACCGTCGCGCGCGAGCTGCGCGGCGGCGTCACGACCTTTATGGCCATGGCGTACATCCTGCTGCTCAACCCGCTGATCCTCTCCGGCAGGGACGCCGCGGGCGACACTCTCGGCCGGCAGGCCCTGATCACCGCGACCGCCTTCGCCGCCGCCCTGACCACCCTGCTGATGGGCTTCCTGGGCAAGGTGCCCCTCGCGCTCGCCGCCGGGCTCTCCGTCTCCGGTGTGGTGGCCGGCCAGGTCGTGCCCGTGATGACGTGGCCGCAGGCCATGGGCATGTGCGTGATGTACGGAGTGGTGATCTGCCTCTTGGTGATCACCGGCCTACGGGAAATGATCATGAACGCCATCCCGCTCGCGCTGAAGCACGCGATCACCATGGGCATCGGTATGTTCATCGCGCTGATCGGGCTCGTGAAAGCGGGTTTCGTGCACGCCTCGCGGGGCGGCGGCCCGGTCTCGCTCGGCCCCGCGGGTGAACTCGTCGGCTGGCCCGTCCTCATCTTCTGCGTCACCCTGCTGCTGATCTTCATGCTTCAGGCCCGCGAAGTGCCCGGCGCCATCCTGATCGGCATCGTCATCGGCACGGTCATCGCCGTCGTCCTCAACGCCGCGGGCGGCATCAGCCCCAAGGCGTGGAACAGCGGTCCGCCGGAGCTGACCGGCAGCGCCGTCTCCATGCCCGACTTCTCGCTCTTCGGAAAGGTGGAGTTCGGCGGCTGGGGACAGGTCGGCGCGATGACCGTCGGCATGATCGTCTTCACCCTCGTACTCGCGGGTTTCTTCGACGCGATGGCGACCATCATCGGCGTCGGTACGGAAGCCGGACTCGCCGACGACAAGGGCCGTATGCCGGGCCTGTCCAAGGCGCTGTTCATCGACGGCGCGGGCGGTGCCATCGGCGGGGTCGCGGGTGGCTCGGGCCAGACCGTCTTCGTCGAGTCCGCGACGGGCGTCGGTGAGGGCGCGCGCACCGGCTTCGCCTCCGTCATCACCGGCCTCCTCTTCGCCGTCTGTCTCTTCTTCACCCCCCTCACCCAGATCGTCCCGGGCGAGGTCGCGGCGGCGGCCCTGGTCGTCATCGGCGCGATGATGACGCAGAACGCCCGGCAGGTGGACTGGGGCGACCGCGCCGTCGCCATCCCGGTCTTCCTGACCGTCATCCTGATGCCGTTCACCTACTCCATCACCGCCGGGGTCGCGGCGGGCGTCATCTCGTATGTCGCGATCCGGGTGGCCCAGGGCAGGGCCCGGGAGATCGGGGCCCTGATGTGGGGCCTCACCGTGATCTTCGTCGTCTTCTACGCGCTCCACCCGATCGAATCCTGGCTGGGCGTCTCCTGACACGTCCCGGCCGCATCCGACCCGCGTCCACCCGACCGCATCCACCAGACCTGAGGAGACCGACATGCTGGACATCGCCGAGGAGCTGAACCGGTGGGTCGAGCAGGGGCGCGACTTCGCCGTCGCCACCGTCGTCGCGGTCAGCGGCAGCGCGCCCCGCCGGCCGGGAGCCGCGCTCGCCGTCGACAGCGCGGGCACGGCGATCGGCTCGGTCTCCGGGGGCTGCGTGGAAGGGGCCGTGTACGAGCTGTGCCAACAGGCCCTCCAGGACGGCACCACCGTCCTGGAGCGGTTCGGCTACAGCGACGAGGACGCCTTCGCCGTGGGGCTGACCTGCGGCGGTGTCATCGACATCCTGGTGACGCCGGTACGGTCCGACGCCGCGGGCAGCGCCCTGCGCGCGGTGCTCGCGTCGGCGCTGTCCACCGCCGCCCGGGGGGAGACGGCGGCGCTCGCCCGGATCACCGAAGGACCCGACGCACTCAAGGGCCGCGCCCTGCTGGTGCGCCCCGACGGATCGTACGAGGGCGGCCTCGGCGGCCACCCGCGGCTGGACCGTACGGCGGCGGCCGAGGCCCGCGCCCTGCTGGACACGGGCCGTACCGGCACGGTCGTCCTGGGGGAGCGGGGAGTACGGTGCGGACAGCCGCTGACGCTCCTGGTCGAGTCGAGCGTCCCGCCCCCGCGCATGATCGTCTTCGGCGCCGTCGACTTCGCCGCCGCGCTGGTGCGGGCCGGCGCGTTCCTCGGCTACCACGTGACCGTCTGCGACGCGCGCCCCGTCTTCGCCACCCGGGACCGCTTCCCGGACGCCGACGAGATCGTGGTCGACTGGCCGCACCGCTATCTGGCGTCGACGGCGGTCGACAGCCGTACGGCGCTCTGCGTACTCACCCATGACGCCAAGTTCGATGTGCCCCTGCTGGAACTGGCACTCAGGCTGCCCGTCGCCTTCGTCGGCGCGATGGGCTCCCGCCGTACCCACGAGGACCGCAACAGACGGCTGCGCGAGATCGGTGTCACCGAGCGCGAACTCGCCCGGCTGCACTCGCCGATAGGGCTCGACCTCGGGGCCCGTACGCCCGAGGAGACCGCGCTGTCGATCGCGGCGGAGATCGTCGCGGTCCGGCGGGGCGGCAGCGGTGTCCCGCTGACGGGCGCGCACACCCCGATCCACCACGATGCGCCGAGGACGCGGGCGATGGGGTCCGTCGCCTGACCGCGGCGCCGGGGGCCGACTTCCGGATATCCGGATATTCGGTTGCCGCGCCGCCCCGGCCGCCTGTTTCATCGGAGGGCGCTCACCGCGCGCTCCTGCGCTCCTGCGCTCCTGACGAATGTCCCAAGGTGGTGTTGTATGCCTGTGGCCGGTCGGAACCGTTCTCATGACCGAGGCAGTTCCTGCTCCGTGATGTCTCCCCGGCACCGCTGCTGACAGGCACGGCCGACAGGCATCGCTGACCGGAGCGAACTCCCTTGGCACGAGACGGCGTTCACCCCCGACCGTCCGAGCGTCACACCAGGAGTCGTTCTCACGATGTCCCACACCTCCCGTAACACCTCCAGACGCGCGCCTCGAAGCACGCGCCGAGTCCTTCCGCTGTCTCCACTGCGGTCTCGACGTACCGATGACCGCGGCCGGCACCGGCCACCGCAACCACTGCCCGAACTGTCTGTGGAGCCGTCATGTCGACGACACCCCGGGCGACCGGGCCGCCGACTGCGGTGCCCGGATGGAGCCGCTCGCCATCTCCGTACGCGGGGACGGCGAATGGGTACTCGTCCACCGCTGTGTCCACTGCGACGTACTGCACGCCAACCGCACGGCGGGCGACGACAACGTTCTGCCGCTCACCCGGCTCGCGGTACGGCCACTGGCGCAGCCGCCGTTCCCCCTGGAGCGGCTCGGCTCGCTCTGAGTGCGAACGATTGCCGCTCCGGGCCGTACCCCCCGACGGGATACGGTCCGGAGCGGCGGCGTCCGACTCACGACGGCGTGCGCCTGAGGGAAACCCTCCAAGATCGCCCGCGCGTTACTGTCCCGGATGAGATGACCCCGGAGGTCCGTACCGGCGCAGACTTGCGGGACGCGGCGCGCGGTCCGACGGACGTCGCGCCTCGCCACGACGACCTGAAGGGCTCTCGCCTCCATGACCGAGCGCGTCATCACCCCACGCAACCGCGGCTTTCTCTTCCTCGACTCCCACCCGGCAGGCTGTGCCCGGCTGGTGCAGGACATGTGGCGGGCCGTCCCCGCCCCGATCGCCGCCCCGATCACCCCTCCGGACAGCGCACCGGTGGCGCTCGTCATCGGTTCCTCCGCCGGGTACGGGCTGGCCGCCACCATCGCGGGACTGGCCCGAGCAGGCATCCGTGGCATCGGAGTCTGCTTCGAGAAGGCCCCGGGCCGGCTCACCGCGACGGCCGGCTGGTACCGCACGGCGGCCACCGCGGAGCTCGCCCGCGAGCAGGGCCGGGAGATGGTCTTCCTCAACGGTGACGCGTTCTCGGACGCCATGAAGGAGCAGGTCTCCGAACTCGTCCGGCAGCGTTTCGGCGGGCGCCTGGACTACCTCATCTACTCCGTGGCGGCCCCGCGCCGTACCGACCCCGACACCGGAGCCACCTACGCGTCGGTCCTCAAACCCGTCGGTGAGGCATACCGCACCAAGACGCTCGTCTTCACCGACCCGGGCGCCCCCGAGGTGAGGGAAGTCGAGACCCAGCCGGCCGAAGGAGACGACATCGACCAGACAGTCGCCGTGATGGGCGGCTCCGACTGGGAGCGGTGGATCGATCATCTCGCCGACCGCGACCTCCTCGCCGCCGGCTTCACCACCGCCGCACTGTCCTATATCGGCTCCCCCCTGACCGCGGCGATCTACCGGCAGGGCACCATCGGCGCCGCCAAGGCCCACCTCGAACAGACCGCTCGCACCCTCGACGACCGTCTCGCCAAGCTCGTCGGCGGGCGCGCGGTGACGTCCGTGAACGGCGCCGCCGTCACCCAGTCCTCCACCGCCATCCCGGGCATCGCGCTCTATGTCGGGCTGCTGCGCGGCGTTCTCGGCGACACCATGACACCGCCGGTCGCCCAGCTCACCGAGTTGTGGGACCGGCTCACCGGGGTACGCCCGCTCGACCTCGACGGAGAGGGCCGCGTACGCCTCGACACCTGGGAACTCGACCCGGATGTACAGGCCGCGGTCGCCGAGCGATGGAACACCGCCACCACCGACACGATCACCGAACTGGCCGACCTCGACTGGTTCCACGCCGAGGTTCGGCGTCTCTACGGCCTCGCGGTGCCGGGCATCGACTACACCGCGCCCGTCGAGACCGACGTCCCCTGGCCCGGCAGCGCTTCCTGACGCCCGCCGGAGGAACGCCCGCCATTGCGCGGCTAGGTGTGCCGTCATGCGCCGCTCTGGCCGACGTCGGGCGGGAGCCTCATCACCCGGCAGCGTGGAGCCGTTCACCCCGAGGAGCGTCGTACCAGTTCCGTGCGCAGCACCACATGCTGCCAGGCCGCCGAGGAGTCGTTGATCGTCTCCAGCAGTACCCGGGCCATCGTGCGCCCCATCTCCTCCACCGGCTGGCGCACCGAGGTCAGTTGAGGGTCCGTGTGGCGGGCGAGGGGGGAGTCGTCGAAGCCCACCACCGCCACATCCTCCGGGACCCGGCGGCCCGCCGCCCGCAGGGTGTGCAGGGCGCCCACCGCCATCAGGTCGGAGGCGGCGAACACCGCGTCGAGATCCGGGTGGAGGCGCAGCAGCTCCGCCATCGCGCGGCGCCCGCTCTCCTCGGTGAAGTCGCCGTGCGCGATCCAGGAGGGTGCGGGGCCGGTGGCGTGGTCCCGAACCCCTTCCTCGTATCCGCGCAGGCGGCACTGCGCCACATACATGTCGAGCGGGCCGGTGATGGTGGCGATCGCCCGGCGTCCTGACGAGGCCAGATGGCGTACGGCGGTCCGCGCCCCGCCGACGTTGTCGGAGTCGACGTACGACACCGGTTCCTCCCCGGATCTCCGTCCGCCGAGGACCGTCGGTATCTCCATCTCGGCCAGCAGATCGGGCAGTGTGTCGCTGTCGTGGACGGAGACCAGGAGGACCCCGTCGATCCGGCGGGCGCGGGCGTACTGGAGGAAGCGCTGCCGCTCCTTCTCCGTACGGACGAGGGTCAGCAGCAGCTGGAGATCGGTGTCGGCGAGACCGTCGCCCACGCCGTGGACGACCTCGGAGAAGTACGGCTCGGCGAAGAAGCGTTTCTCGGTCTCGGGGATCACCAGGGCCACGGCGTCGGTACGGCTGCCCGCCAGGGCGCGGGCGGCCCGGTTGGGTATGTAGCCGAGCTGGGCGATGGCCTGCTCGACCAGATGCCGCGTGGTGTCCTTCACCCCGGGTGAGTTGTTGACGACACGGGACACCGTGCCCCGGCCGACCCCCGCGAGCGCGGCGACCTCTTCCAGGGTGGGCTGACCTGTACGGCCCTTCGTCACCATCGTGCGACCTCCAGTCCGGGCCCGGGCCGCCGACGGGAGCGGGGAGCGGGCCTGCGCCCATCCAATCACCGGGGACGGGGCGGTGGTGCAGCTGGTGCGGACCTCCTTGGCGTCAGTGTGTCGGCTCGGGGGAGTCGCGGGCCTCGGGGGAGTTCGGGGAGTCGAGGGAGTTGAGGGAGCCGGGGGAGCCGGGGGTGAGAGCCGCCACGATCAGGGCGAACGAGATCGCCCCCGGGTCGGGTGAGCCGAGCCCCCGGACCCCGTGGGTACGGGCCCGGCCCAGGCGCGCGGCGATCGCGGCGGTCGCCTCCGCGGCCTCACCCGCGGCTCGCGCGGCCTGTGCCCACGCGGCGGCGAACCCGGCCGTCGGCAGCGCCGCCTCCAGCCGGTCGGCGAACGGCACGGCCGCGTCCACCAGCGTTTTGTCGCCGGGTCTCGCGCCGCCGATCCGCAGCACCGCGTCCACGGCGGCCCGTACGGCACGGGTCAGCCGGGCGCCGTCACGCTCCGCCGTACCGCCGTCGCGTCCGGCCGTACCGCCGTTGAGTCCGGGCGTACCCGCGCCACGTCCGGTCGTCCTCGCGTCCCGTTCGGCCGCGGTGCCGTCGTGGTCGCCGAGCACCGCGCCGAAAGACGTCAGTGCCGCGCCCCAGAGCGCGCCGGAGGTGCCGCCGGCCCGCTCCGACCAGGCCGCGCCGGCGTGCGCGAGCACCGTACCGGCGCCGGCGCCGAGGGCGACCGCCTCCCGCGCGGCGACCGCGGCGGCCTCTGCCCCGCGCCGCATCCCGATGCCGTGGTCGCCGTCGCCCGCCACGGCGTCGAGGTCCCCGAGCCGTGTCTCATGGGCCACCACCGTGTCACGCACCGTCAGCAGGGCCTCGGCCAGCCGCGCCCCCAGGGCCCGCGAACGAGGGCCGCCCGGTACGACCGGTGGCATCCGGTGCGTGGTGGTCAGATCGTCGGTACGCGGTGGCCGGGGCGCCAGGACGCCCCGGCGGAAGGCGGGGGTGGCGGCCGGAGCCGTCCACAGCGCCTCCAGTTCGTCGTCGAGGAAGGTCAGGGTGAGGGAGAGGCCGGCCATCCCGAGGCTGGTGACCTGTTCGCCGACCACCGGCGCGACGACGGTCAGCCCCTCGGCGGCCAGCCGCTCGGCCACGCGGCGGTGGACGACGTACAGCTCCTCGTACTTGGTCCCGCCCAGACCGTTGAGCAGCAGCGCCACCCGGTCGGATCCGCCCACACCGGCGGCTGCCACCCCCCGCTCCGCCAGGATTCTGTCCACCAGGAGGTCGGCGGCCCGGTCGGCGGTGGGCAGGGGGAGTTCCGCGATCCCCGGTTCGCCATGGATACCGAGGCCGACGCTCATCCGCCCGGCGGGGACGGTGAACAGCGGCCGGTCCGCGCCCGGCAGGGAGCAGCCGCCGAAGGCGAGGCCGAGCGAGCGCGTGGCGGCGTTGGCCCTGCGGCCGGCCCGTACTGCCGCGTCGATGCCGAAACCGGCCTCGGCCGCGCCACCGAGGATCTTCAGTACGGAGAAGTCGCCCGCGATGCCCCGGCGCGGCGCGGTGTTGTCGGCCGGTCCCGACGCGATGTCGTCGGTGACCGTGAGGGTCCTGATCGTCATGCCCTCCGCGCGGAGCTGCTCGGCCGCACGCCCGAAGTGCAGGATGTCTCCGGCGTAGTTGCCGAAGCCGAGGATCACACCGCCGCCGTTGTCGGCGGCCCGTGCCACCGAGCAGATCTGTGAGGCGGAGGGGGAGGCGAAGACATGGCCGCAGGCCGCGCCGTGCGCGAAGCCGGGTCCGACCCAGCCGGCGAACGCGGGGTAGTGGCCGGTGCCACCGCCGATGACGACGGCCACCCGGCCCGGCGGGGTGGCCGAGGCGCGGACGACGCCGCCGTGCACTGTACGGATCTCCTCGGCGTGTGCGGCGGCGAATCCGGCCAGGGCCTCGTCGGCGAAGGCGCGCGGGTCGTTCGTCAGCACGGTCACGGCCGGACCCCCTCGGGCCCGTCCTGCGCGGTGTGGGACATCGTCGTCTCCGGGTCTGTCAGAGGTGGCCGGGACCGGGATGTGGATCATAGACCCTATAGGATCTTTTCAATTGGAGGCGCCCCGAAGCCTCACCCGGCAGGCCCGGTGAGGTGAGGACCGCGGGCTACGATGGCGAGCGAGATGAACGGGAACGAGAGCAGTGCCCCGGCCGCTCCGGCCGCCCCGGCCGTCGGCCGCAAGCCGGTAGTGCCTCGCCGGTCCCTCCGCGACGGTGTGTACGACGCGATTCTGGAGAGATTGCTCGACGGCTCGGCCCCGCAAGGGAGTTCGCTCGGTATCGACTCCCTCGCCCGGGAGCTGGGGGTGTCGCCGACCCCGGTGCGCGAGGCGCTCGTCCAGCTCGAACACACGGGGCTGATCTCGCGGGTGGCGCTCAAGGGCTACCGCGTCGCCCCGCCGCTGTCACCGGAGCAGCTCGCGGAGTTGTTCGACATGCGCGCGATCCTGGAGACCGCGGCCGTGGAGCGCGCGGTCTCCAGGGCCGACGCCCTGGTGCCCGAGTTGCGGGCCGCGCACGCACAGCATGTGCTCCGCGCCCGTCGCGTACGGACGTCACGGGGCGCCCAGGGCAGACCGCCCGGCCTCTCCGGTCTGCGTGAATGCGCCGCGGCGGACTGGGAGTTCCACCTCACGATCATCCGGGCCTCGGGCAACCGCTTCCTCCTCAGGACCGCCGAGTCCCTGAGCGTCCGGCTGCACCGGTCGCGGGGGACCGCCGACGTCGGCACGGCGGGCATCGCGTCGGCCGTGGACGAACACGCGGCGATCCTGGCGGCGTTCGAGTCCGGCGACCCCGAACGTCCGGTCATCGCCATGCGCGAGCATCTGGCCGCGGTGGCGCGACGCGTGACCGCCGACGGCTGAGGACGCTGCTTTTCCTTCTCGGTCTAGAGCGGAAGCGCGCAGACCGCCACCGGCGACCTGAACGGCGCGCCCGCCGGGCGCAGTTCGCCGCTGCTCGGGTCGACATGGAAGACCGTCACGGAGTTCGACCGCTGATTCGCGGCGAACAGCAGGTTCCCGGCGGGGGAGAGGGCGAGCTGCCGGGGGAAGTCGCCGCCGACCGGCACGGTGTCGAGCAGCCGCAGCCGCGCGCCGGACGCCTCGACGGCGTACCGGGTCAGACTGTTGTGACCGCGGTTGGCGAGATACGCGAAGGCTCCGTCGCCGGTGACGGCCAGCTGGGCTGGGAAGTTGCCGCCCGGCTGTCCCGCGCCGGTGGACTGCGGTTCGCCGGGGGCGAGTTCACCGGTGGCGCGGTCGTACGCGCAGACGACGACGGTGTTGTCCAGCTCGTTCGCCAGATAGGCGAACGCACCCGACGGATGGAAGGTGAGATGGCGGGGGCCCGCGCCTGGGCGCAGCCGCGCGTACGAGACCTGGGTCAGTGTCCCGGCCGACGTGTCGAGGCGGTACGTATAGACGGTGTCATTGCCCAGGTCGACGGCGAGCACATGGCCGCCGTCCGGTGAGGTGAGGATCTGGTGGGCGTGCGGCCCCCGCTGTCCGGGGCCCGGCGGTGGCGCGGAGTGGGTGACCAGGTCCGTACGTTCCCCCAGCGCGCCCGAGGCACCGATGGGGTGCACGGCGACACTGCCCGAGGTGTAGTTGGCGCTCAGCAGCCAGCGCCCGCCGGGGTGCACCGACAGATGGGTGGGCCCGGCGCCGCCCGTGGCGCGCGTACCCAGCACGGTCGGGTTCCCGCCCCCGGCCCCGGGCAGGGCGATCGCCGTGACGCCGCCGTCCTGTTGCTCATTGACGGTGTAGAGCGTGGTGCCGTCCGGATGTACGGCGAGATACGAGGGGTTCGCGACGCCGGTGACCGTACCGGTGCCCGAGATCGTGCCCGTCACCGTGTCGTACGTCGCCAGGCCGACACCGGTGCCGCCTCCTTCGGCGGAGGTGTACGTGCCGAGGAACAGCGGCCGGGCGGAGGCGGAGGCGGGACCGGTGGCGGCGGCGAAAGAGGCGGGTGCCGCCGCGACGACCGAGGCGGCGGCGAGCGCCCCCGCGCCCAGGAAGCGGCGGCGGTTCAGACGGCGCCGGTCCGGTCCGCCGGCGGACCCGGTGATTGGCTCGGACGGTTCGGTGTTCCCGTGCATGACGTCACCTCGGGGGGTCGGCTATGAAGCTGACGGATCATCAGTTTCCGTTTGATGCCATGGGGCCGATCTCACTATCATCCGGCGATGATCATAAGTAAATGGCCGGCAGCCGCCGTGTGCGGTCTGGTGGCCACCCTGGCCGTAGGGCTCTTCCCTCCCGCCGCTGCCGCCGCCGACGAACCTACCGGGAATCCGGCCCCGAAGGTCGATCTGGTCCTCGATGTCAGCGGCTCGATGCGGACCCGCGACATCGACGGCCAGTCCCGGATGACGGCCGCGAAACAGGCGTTCAACGAGGTGCTCGACGCGGTTCCGCGGGAAGTGGAGCTGGGTATCCGCACCCTCGGCGCCAACTACCCCGGCAAGGACACCAAGGTCGGCTGCAAGGACACCAAGCAGCTCTACCCGGTGGGCCCGCTGGACCGCACCGAGGCGAAGACCGCGGTGGCCACCCTCGCCCCCACCGGCTGGACACCCATCGGCCCCGCGCTCCTCGGCGCCGCCGACGATCTGGAGGGCGACGGCGACGCCACTCGCCGCATCGTCCTCATCACCGACGGCGAGGACACCTGCGCCCCGCTCGACCCCTGTGAGGTCGCGCGCGAGATCGCGGCCAAGGGAATCCATCTCACCATCGACACCCTGGGCCTCGTCCCCGACGACAAGACCCGGCGGCAGCTGACCTGTATCGCCGAGGCCACCGGCGGTACCTTCACCTCCGTCCAGCACACCGATGAACTCTCCCGCCGCGTCAAGCAGTTGGTGGACCGCGCGGCCGACCCCGTCGTCACCCCGGTGGCCACCGAGGGTGCCGCGCGCTGCGCCGACGCCCCGCGGATCAAGCCCGGCCTGTACAGCGACCGCGAGAAGTTCTCCGAGCACCGCTGGTACCGCGTGGACGTGCTGCCCGGCCAGGAGCTGCGCGCCTCCGTCAGCGTCGGCGCCGACCGCGCCGTCAACCCGGACCACGGCGTGCTGCTGCGCGCCGTGACCGTACACGGCAGGGAGATCGTCCGCGGCTCGGAAGCGGGCGACGGACGCACCGACGTGATCTCGTCGGGGCTGCGCTACCCGAAGCCGCCGCTCGACGACGAGGACGAGACCGACGTGAAGCCGGCCGCCGAGACGGTCTGTCTCCAGGTCAGCAACGCCTTCTCCGCGCCCGCCTCCGTCAAGACCACCCCCGGCCTGCCCGTCGAGCTGACCATCGACCTGGTCGACTCGCCCGACGAGCCGTCCGACCTCGCCGCGTTCGGTCTCGGCCGCGGCTGGTGGCTGCTCGGCACCCTGGCCCTGACCGGACTGGTCGCCGGACTGCTCGGGGGCTGGCTCTCGCGCCTGCGTCTCGTCTGGAGGAGCAACTGATGCGTATCACCGGTATGTTCACGGGTTCCCTGCTGGCCGGTGTGCTGCTTCTCGGTACGGCGGGCAGCGCTGTCGCCGACGAGACGCCGACCACCACCGGCAGCTCGTCGGACGGTTCCGACAGCTCCGACAGCGCGGAGGCGCCGACCGAGGCGGGCACCTCGTTCCGTACGGCCACCGCGTTCCGGCCGGGCCAGCGGGCCACGGCGGACGGCTCCTCGGGCGACTACCTGTACTGGGTGTTTCCCGCGGACGCCGGGCAGCGCCCGACCGTCACCGCCAAGGTCACGCTCCCCGAGTCCGCCGCTGCCAGGAAGGGCGCCACGACCTGGCAGGTGGATGTCTACGACGGACTGCGCCGCCGCCAGCCGTGCGTGTACGGCGCCCAGACCAAGGCGCTCGCGGCCGACGCGCGCACGGTCGAGCTGCGCTGCACGCTGCGTACCGTACGGGCCTGGGCGGAGCCGTGGTCCAACGATCCGCTGCCGGGCAGCTACTACGTACGGCTGACCGTCCTGAACGCGCAGGAGGTGGACCTCGGGCTGCCGGTACGCGCGGAGATCGAGGCCGCCACGCCCGACAAGGGCGGGGCCTCAGCGGTCGGCGGTCGGCTGACCGTCCCGCTGACCCCGGGCCGTACCACCGTCGCGGCAGCCGACGACGGGGACCGGACCGGCGGCGACAGCGCTCCCGGCGGCGCGGCGCGGCCGGCGGCCTCCGGCATCGAGCCCGAGGACGGCTGGTCCTCGGGCTGGTGGACGGACCGCTGGATCTGGACCGCGGCCGGCGGTGTGCTCGGCGCGCTCGCGGGCATCGCCGGCTACACCCTCGCGCGCCCGTCCCGTCGGCCGGCGGGGCCGCGGGGCGTCTGAGCGTCCGACACCCGAAGGCCGGGGCGCGTACGGCATGAGCGGACGGCGGTCCGGGGAGACCCGGACCGCCGTCCACGTAACGACACCTCGGGTACCGACTCCTCGGGCGCCGCCGTCAGAGCGCCGTCGTCGCGCCCTCGTACAGCTTGTCCAGGAAGCGGTCCAGATTCGTCCGCGCCCTGTCCAGCCGCTCCTCCTGGGTGAGGGACTCCTCCAGCCGCCGCCCGAGGGACTTCTTCCTGCCCCGGACGTACAGCGGACACGCCAGGTCCGCGCACATGTACATACCGACGGAATTACCCTGCCGGCCCGCCACGCCGACCTTGGGCGCGGTCATCAGATCTATCCCGGAGGCGGCGTGCGGGGTGACACAGATCGAGCAGATGCTCGACTTGAGGAAGCTCTTCCGCCCGGACGACGGGGCACGCAGCGTAATGCCCACCCACGCGCCCGCGCGCTCCGCCACGAGATAGCCACGGTCGGGAGCGCCGGGATCGCGCCAGCCCAGAAAGTCGAGATCGGCCCAGGGCAGGTCGGACAGCTCGCGGGGGAGATTCATTCTGCGGGCCTCGCCCTTGGAACAGTTGACGAACGATCCGCGGATCTCGTCCTCGGTGAGCGGCTACATGGTCCGGAAGCTAACAAACCGGGCGCCCGCGTGTCGCCGGGTTTTCCGCCCGTACGGCGGGCAACGCGTCAGAGGCCGACATCCCGGGCGCGCAGATCCTCGAAGTTCTCCCGGCGCACCAGCAGCCGCGATCTCCCCCCGGAGACCGCCACCACGGGCGGGCGGCCCGTCATGTTGTAGCCCGACGCCATCGACACCTGGTACGCCCCGGCCGCGGGCACCGCCAGTATGTCCCCGGGCCTGATGTCCTCCGGCAGCTCCACCGACTCCGCGAGCACATCGCCCGCCTCGCAGTGTCGGCCGACCACCGTCGCCGCGCGCATCGGCGCGTCGGAGGCGCGGCCCACCCGGCGGACCGTATAGCGCGCCCCGTACAGGGCGGGCCGCGGGTTGTCGCTCATTCCGCCGTCGACGGCGACGAAGACCCGGCCCGCGGTGCGTTTCACCGACAGCACGTGATAGAGGGCGATCCCGGCCGGGGCGATGATCGAGCGGCCCGGCTCCACCGTCAGCCGCGGGACCGGCAGTCCGTGCTCGGCGCAGGCGCTCGCCAGCGTGCCGGTGATCAGCGCGCCGTACTCCGCGGGGGTCGGTGCCGGATCGCCCGGCAGATACGCCACCGCGAAACCGCCGCCCAGATCCAGTTCCGGCAGAGTCACCCCGTACCGGTCACGGAGGGCCGCCAGGAACGCCACCAGCCGCCGTACCGCCTCGGCGTACGGGCCTGGCTCGGTGATCTGCGAGCCCAGATGGCAGTGCAGGCCCACGAGTTCGAGCCGGGACTGACCGAGGACGCGGGCGATCGTGTCCTCCGCGCTCCCGTCCGCGAGGGACAGCCCGAACTTCTGGCCGTCCGCTCCCGTACGGATCTTGGGGTGCGCGCCCGCCTCGATCCCGGGCAGTACGCGGACCATCACCTGCTGCGCGTCCGGTCCCTGGACCCGCGCCGCCAGCCGGGCCGTCTCGCAGGCCGAGTCGATGACGACGCGGCCGACCCCCAGGCGCAGCGCGGTGCTCAGGTCCTGCGGCGACTTGGCGTTGCCGTGCAGCACGATCCGGTCGGGCGGGAAGCCCCGCGTGGCGGCCAGCTCCAGTTCGCCCGCCGAGCAGACATCGAGGCCGAGGCCCTCCTGCTCCATCCAGTCGACGACGGCGCGGCACAGGAACGCCTTGGCGGCGTAGACGACCTCGGCGTCGGGCAGCGCCTGCCGCCAGGCCCGCGCACGGGCCCGTACCTCGTCCTCGTCCAGGATGTAGGCGGGGGTGCCGTAGCGATCGGCCAGCTCCGTGAGACGGACTCCGGCCACCGCGATATCACCTCCGGGGGCGAGGACGGCGGACGCGGGCCAGACCGTCGGTGTGTGCAACCCGCTGACCAGCAGCAGAGGTTCGGCGGTCATACGGCCATCGCCTCCGGCATCTCCAGGGCGCGCCGGGCACAGGGCCCGGTCGGCGCGGGCCGCCCGCCGAGGGCGGGGGCGGGGGCGGTCAGCTGAGGGTCCACGGTGACGAGGACCGCGCCGAGCGGTTCGGCGAGCGCGCGCAGCGCGGGCTCCGCGAGCCTGATCCACGCCTGTCCCTCACCGAGGACGGCGGTCAGCCGCAGGCTGCTGGTGAAGCCGATCGCGGTCCGCGCGCCGAGCGGCGTGCGCGCGAACCGCAGCTGTCGGCCGCCGGCCGAGCCGAGCCGTACGGGTACGTACAGCGGCCTGGCCGTCCCGGGTTCGTCGGGGTCGGCGTCGGGGTCCGCGGCCGGGGCGGTATCGGAACCGTCGCCCGCGTCCTCGGTTACGAGGCGCTCCATGGTGTCCTCCCAGGGGAGTCGATCGCTGATCTGAGCCGTCGGGGCCGTCGATACGCTCCGACACCTGGAAGCTATGCCCAGGACAGGGCGAGATGGCCGAGCCATAACGCGGCGTTGACCTGGGGAGACCCCATTTTGACGCGATCCTGGCAGCACCCCGGGTCACCTCGGGGCGGATCGGCCCCGCGCCCGCTCGGACGGAGATCACCGCGTACCGGGCCCGCGGGCGCCGGCATGGCCGGGGCGCGCGTGTCCGTGCGGTGTCCACGGGGGAGCTCAGGGCAGCAGCCCCGCCCGGCGCGCCGCCACCACCGACTCCAGCCGGGTGTGCGTGCCCAGCTTGCGCATCGCCGAGCGCAGATATCCCTTCACCGTCTCCGGCCGCAGACCGAGCAGCTCGGCCGCCGTCGCGTTGGTCGCCCCGGACGCGACGCAGGTCAGGACATCCACCTCGCGCGGCGCCAGCGCGACCGGGGCCTGGCGCGGCGCGGTGCCCGCCGGTGCGGACGCGCCCCTCGGGTCCGACGCGCCCGCCAGCCGCCCGCAGACGCCGAGCAGTTCCGCACGCAACTCCACGTCGACGACACGTGGCGCCAGCGCCCGCAGTTCACCGTGGGCCGCGCGGACCTCCTCCCAGGCCGCCGGGCCGGGCGTGGGCTCGCGGCTCACGGTGAGCAGCCGCCGTACCTCGTCCCGTACGACCAGCGCCTGTTCCACGTCCCGCGCGGCGGCGACCGCCGCGTCGAACGTGCGCTCACCGATCGGCAGCGCGCTGCGCAGGGCTCCGTACAGCACCCCGCGCACCCTGCGCCGTACGACCACCGGCACCGCGAGCACCGAGCGCAGGCCCTCCGCCGCCACCGCCGCGTCGTACTCATGGCTGATGTGCCGTGCCACCCGGTAGTCGGTCACCGCGCACGGCCGCGACATGGCGATGGATTTGCCGCCCAGACCATTGCCGGCGGAGATCGCCAGGCCCCGCAGCGCGCCCGTCGACGCGCCGTTCAGCTCGGCGATGTCCATCCGTCCCGCCTCGTGCAGCAGCCCGCCGAACGCCACCGGAAGCCCGGTCGTCCTGCGCAGCCGCAGCAGCGCGGCCCGTATCTCCACCGCCTCGACCGGTTCGGCCACGCCTCTTCCTCCCGTCGCCACCGCCCAGCACCCCCGTCCGGGGGTGGTGAGACCCATGTCACTGATTACACGATGTCAGAGAGCGGTCCGGCAATGAGGAGGACATATGACGGCAAGCAGGCCGAGGGCGGCCGACGGCCCGACCGATCCGACCGATCCGACCGGTCCGACCGAGCGGTTCAGGGCGGCCCGGGACTTCCTCCTGGCACACCGGGAGGATTACGCGACGGCGTACGCGGGCTTCGACTGGCCGCGTCCCGAGCGCTTCAACTGGGCGCTGGACTGGTTCGACCGGATCGCCGAGGGCACGGACGGGCGGGGCGACGACCGGGTCGCCCTGCATATCGTCGAGGAGGACGGCAGCCGTGTCCGCGTCACCTTCGCCGAGATGTCCGCCCGCTCCAACCGCGCCGCCAACTGGCTTCGTGAGCAGGGCGTACGGGCCGAGGACCGTGTCGTCGTCATGCTCGGCAACCAGGTCGAGCTCTGGGAGACCGCGCTCGCCGCGATGAAGCTGCGGGCCGTCGTCATCCCCGCGACCCCGCTCCTCGGCCCCGTCGATCTGCGCGACCGCGTCGAGCGCGGCCGGGCCGCGCATGTGATCGTCCGCGCCGAGGACACCGGGAAGTTCGACGGGATCCCGGGCGGCTTCAGCAGGATCGTGGTGGGCGCCGGTCCTGACGGCGCCCCTGGGGGCTGGCTCCGGTACGAGGACGCGTACGACCGGTCCGCCGCCTTCGAGCCGGACGGCGCCACCCACGCGGACGATCCGCTGATGCTCTACTTCACCTCCGGCACGACCGCCCGCCCCAAGCTGGTCGAGCACACACATGTCTCGTATCCGATCGGCCATCTCGCGACGATGTACTGGATCGGGCTCAAGCCGGGCGATGTCCATCTGAACATCGCCTCACCGGGCTGGGCCAAGCACGCCTGGTCCAATCTCTTCGCCCCCTGGAACGCCGAGGCGACCGTCTTCCTCCACAACTACACGCGCTTCGACCCGGCCAGGCTGATGGCGGAGATGGACACGGCGGGCGTCACCAGCTTCTGCGCCCCGCCCACGGTCTGGCGGATGCTGATCCAGGCCGATCTGTCCCAGCTGCGTACCCCGCCGCGCGAGGCTGTCGCGGCGGGCGAACCGCTCAACCCCGAGGTCATCGAGACCGTCAGGCGTGCGTGGGGTGTGACGATCAGGGACGGCTTCGGCCAGACGGAGACGGCCGTACAGGTCGCCAATTCGCCGGGCCAGCTGCTCAAGTCCGGGTCCATGGGACGGCCGACACCCGGTTTCGCGGTCGAACTGCTCGATCCGGTCACCGGAGCGCCCGGCGCGCGGGAGGGCGAGATCGCCCTCGATCTCTCCGCCCGTCCGGTCGGGCTGATGACGGGCTACCACGGCGACCCCGACCGTACGGCGGAGGCGATGGCCGGCGGCTACTACCGGACCGGTGACATCGGCGCGCGCGACGCCGACGGCTACATCACCTATATCGGCCGTAGCGACGATGTCTTCAAGGCGAGCGACTACAAGATCTCGCCGTTCGAGCTGGAGAGCGCGCTGCTGGAGCACGAGGCGGTCGCCGAGGCCGCGGTCGTCCCCGCGCCCGATCCCCTGCGGCTCGCCGTACCGAAGGCGTATGTCGTCCTCGCCGAGGGCTGGGAGCCGGGCCCCGACACGGCGAAGGTCATCTTCGCCCACTCCCGGGCGGTCCTCGCGCCGTACAAGCGGGTGCGCCGGCTGGAGTTCGCCGAACTGCCCAAGACCGTGTCCGGGAAGATCCGCCGGATCGAACTGCGGGAGCGTACGGCCGAGGGATCCGACGCCGAGTACGACGAGGGGGACCTGCGATGACGACGGAGGCCGCCGCGCCGATGAGCTCGTACACCCATGGCACCGGCACGATCCCGCTCCTCGGCGACACGATCGGCGCCAACCTCGACCGGGCGATCGCGGCCTTCCCGGACCGGGAGGCACTGGTCGACGTACCGTCCGGGCGGCGCTGGACCTACGCGGAGTTCGGCGCGGCGGTCGGTGAACTGGCGCGGGCGCTGCTCGGGCACGGCGTGGCGAAGGGCGACCGGGTGGGGATCTGGGCGGTCAACTGCCCCGAGTGGCTGCTCGTGCAGTACGCCACCGCCCGGATCGGCGCGATCATGGTGAACGTCAACCCGGCCTATCGCGCGCACGAGGTGGAGTTCGTGCTCCGCCAGTCCGGGATCTCCGTGCTCGTCGCCTCCCTCACCCACCGGACCAGCGACTACCGCGCCCTGGTCGAGGAGGTCCGCGCGCGCTGCCCCGAACTGCGCTCCGTGCACTACATCGGTGACCCGAGCTGGCACGAACTCCTGGACCGGGCAGGCGAGGTGACGGATGATCAGCTCGCCGCGCGCGAGGCCGCGCTGTCCTGCGACGACCCGATCAACATCCAGTACACCTCGGGCACCACCGGCTTTCCCAAGGGCGCCACCCTCTCCCACCACAACATCCTCAACAACGGCTACTTCGTGGGCGAGACGGTCGGCTACACGGAGCACGACCGGGTCTGTCTGCCGGTGCCGTTCTACCACTGCTTCGGCATGGTCATGGGCAATCTCGGCGCCACCTCCCACGGCGCGTGCGTGGTCATCCCGGCGCCGTCGTTCGAGGCGGCGGCCACACTGCGCGCGGTCGAACGGGAGCGCTGCACCTCGCTGTACGGCGTCCCGACGATGTTCATCGCGGAGCTGAACCTCCCCGACTTCGCCTCGTACGATCTCTCCTCGCTGCGCACCGGCATCATGGCGGGCTCGCCCTGCCCGGTGGAGGTGATGAAACGGGTCGTCGCCGAGATGAACATGGCCGAGGTCTCCATCTGTTACGGCATGACCGAAACGTCCCCGGTCTCCACCCAGACCCGGCGCGACGACGATCTGGAACGCCGTACGGGCACGGTCGGCCGGGCTCTGCCGCATATCGAGGTCAAGGTGGTCGACCCGGTCAGCGGGGTGACGCTGCCGCGCGGCACCGCGGGCGAGCTGTGCACCCGGGGCTACAGCGTGATGCTCGGCTACTGGAACGAACCCGAGCGCACGGCCGAGGTCATCGACGCGGGCCGCTGGATGCGTACCGGCGATCTGGCGGTGATACGGGAGGACGGCTACGCGCAGATCGTCGGCCGGATCAAGGACATGATCATCAGGGGCGGTGAGAATGTCTCGCCCCGCGAGATCGAGGAGTTCCTGTACGGCCACCCGGAGGTCGCGGACGTGCAGGTGGTCGGTGTCCCCGACGAGAAGTACGGGGAGGAGATCCTGGCCTGTGTCATCCCGCGCGACCCGGCCGCGCCACCGGCCCTGGAGGACATCGTGTCGTACTGCCGGGAACGGCTCGCGCACTACAAGATCCCGCGCCGGGTGGAGATCCTGTCCGAGTTCCCGATGACGGTGAGCGGGAAGGTGCGGAAGATCGAGCTGCGCCGGCGGTTCTCGGGGCCCTCTGGGTCCTGACCGGTTCCTCTGGGTCCTGACCGGTTCCTCGGGGGCCGAGGGTCTCCGCCGTCCCCCGGCGGGTACGTCAGAGATCGCGCCGCATACAGACGCGCGGCCAGCGGTCCAGACCGTGTTCGGCTTCCGTACGGCGGATCTCCCGCAGCCCGTCGGTGAGTTCGTCCTCCGCGAGGGTGCGGAAGCCGAGCCGCGCGTAGTACGGGGCGTTCCAGGCGACCTCGGCGAACGTCGTGAGGGTGAGGGCGGGCAGTCCCGCGTCCACGGCCCGCTCGCCGAGATGGCCGAGAAGCGCGCGGCCGACGCCCCGGCGGGCGGCGTCCGGATGGACCGAGACCTGTTCGACATGGGCCGCGTGGTCGACGGTGTCGTGGAGCAGATATGCGACGGGCCTGCCCGTCCCGTCGTCCGTCACCCAGGCGTGGCCCGCCCGCCGGTACCGCTCCAGCAGATCGAGGGCGGGCGGCGCGTCATCGGCGATCGCGGCCATCCCCAGTCCACGGAACGGCTCGCCCGCCGCCCGTTCGATGTCCTGGAGAAGGGGGAGGTCGGCGGGGGTGGCGGGACGGATGCGCATGAAGTGATTATGGCGTGAGCCGTTCTCGCCGCTCCTCCCGGTGTCACGCCCCGGACGAGACCAGTTCGTCCGCCGGGCCGTTGACGGGCTGGGGCGCGCCCGTGAGGTCGAGGACGAAGAGCGGGAGACCGAGGTCGTCCGCGCGGGCGCGGGCGTCGTCCGCGTACCCCGCGAGGGAGAAGTAGACGCTCGTCGCCGACGCGTTCATACCGTTGAGCCAGAGGCACTCGACGGAGCGGAGGGACGCGGGGCTGGTGGTCGGGTCGACCTGGGCGATCACATCGGGGCCGCGCAGACCGACGCCGGGTGTACTGAAACCGGGCGTCCTGATACCGGAATCCGACGGCTCCCCGGACTCGACGACGCTCTTGAAACCGAGCCAGCGCAGATAGAGCGCGGCCGTCGTCACCGCGTCCCGCGCCGTACGGATCGTCACCGGGCGGAACCCGGGGCGCGGCGAGGCGGCGGTCCGGGGCAGTGGGATATGCGAGGGCCGCTCGGGAGCCGGTTCCTCGGCCGCCACCGGCTCGGCCGCCACCGATCCGGGCGGGAAGGGTCCGGGCGGGAAGGGCCCGGGTGCGAAGAGCTCGGGTGTGAGGGGCTCGGACGGGTCCGGCTCCACCGCGATCCGCAGCATCGCTCCGCACGGGCAGCCCAGCTCCGGCCGCGGCCACTGGTCCTCGCGCGCGCAGGCCGTACAGCGGACCGTCACCCACTCGTCCGCCCAGGCGCGCCGGGTGACCGCCTCCACGCGGGCGTCCCCGGACAGTGCCGGTGCCACCGCGGCCCCGCACACGCAGGGATAGACCGACGCCGTCAGCATATGGCGGCTGCCGCACGACGGGCAGCACACCGAAACGCCCTCACCCATCAACGCCCTCTCCCCATCGCGATCTCCCCTTCATCGTCCTCGAAAGGCGGGGTGTTGGGGAGGGGCTTCGCCCATCCCTTGACGTCACACCGCGCGGACCTTAAATTGATTCCGTATAACAGAATTACACTTCCGCATCACGGAATTAGTGCTCTCAGGTGGCGCGACAGAGCCCTGATCCGCCGGCCGAAGCAGGAGCACTTCATGCCTCGAATGACCGCTGCCCGAGCGGCAGTTGAGATCCTCAAGCGCGAAGGCGTCAGCAACGCGTTCGGTGTGCCCGGCGCCGCGATCAACCCCTTCTACGCCGCCCTCAAGGCGGCCGGCGGGGTTCATCACACGCTCGCCCGCCATGTCGAGGGCGCCTCGCACATGGCCGAGGGATACACGCGTACGCACCCGGGCAACATCGGTGTCTGTGTCGGTACGTCCGGGCCCGCGGGCACGGACATGATCACCGGCCTGTACTCCGCGATCGGTGACTCCATTCCGATCCTCTGCATCACCGGCCAGGCGCCGACCGCGGTGATCCACAAGGAGGACTTCCAGGCCGTCGACATCTCCTCCATCGCGCGGCCGGTCACCAAGGCCGCGACGACCGTCCTGGAGGCCGCGCAGGTCCCCGGCGTCTTCCAGCAGGCGTTCCACCTCATGCGCTCCGGGCGCCCGGGGCCGGTCCTCATCGACCTGCCGCTCGATGTCCAGCTCACCGAGATCGAGTTCGACCCGGAGACCTATGAGCCGCTGCCGGTCTACCGGCCGGCCGCCACCCGCGCCCAGGTCGAGAAGGCCGTCAGGATGCTGAACGCGTCCGAGCGCCCGCTGATCGTCGCCGGCGGCGGCATCATCAACGCCGACGCCTCCGAGCTGCTGGTCGAGTTCGCCGAACTCACCGGCACTCCGGTCGTACCGACCCTGATGGGCTGGGGCGCCATCGCCGACGACCACGCCCTGAACGCCGGGATGGTGGGGCTCCAGACCTCGCACCGCTACGGCAACGCCACGTTCCTGGAGTCCGACTTCGTCCTCGGCATCGGCAACCGCTGGGCCAACCGCCACACCGGCAAGCTCGATGTCTACCGGCGCGGACGCACCTTCGTCCATGTCGACATCGAGCCCACCCAGATCGGCAAGATCTTCCCCCCGGACTATGGCATCGCCTCGGACGCCAAAGCCGCGCTCGCGCTCTTCGTCGAGGTGGCGAAGGAGCTGAAGGTCGCGGGTGAGCTGCCCGACCGCGCGGCCTGGGCCGCCTCGGCACAGGAGCGCAAGGCCACACTGCACCGGCGTACCCACTTCGACGACGTACCGCTCAAGCCGCAACGCGTCTACGAGGAGATGAACCGCGCCTTCGGTCCCGAGACCCGGTATGTCACCACCATCGGCCTCTCCCAGATCGCCGGTGCGCAGATGCTGCACGTCTACAAGCCGCGCCACTGGATCAACTGCGGCCAGGCGGGCCCGCTCGGCTGGACCATCCCGGCCGCGCTGGGGGTGGCCACCGCCGACCCCGAGGCCACGGTCGTCGCGCTCTCCGGCGACTACGACTTCCAGTTCATGCTCGAAGAGCTGGCGGTCGGCGCACAGCACCGCATCCCGTATGTGCATGTGCTGGTGAACAACTCGTATCTGGGCCTGATCCGCCAGGCACAGCGCAATTTCGACATCGACTTCCAGGTCAACCTGGAGTTCGAGAACCTCAACTCACCCGAGCTGGGCGTCTACGGCGTCGACCATGTGAAGGTCGCCGAGGGGCTGGGCTGCAAGGCGATCCGGGTCACCGAGCCCGACCAGCTGCTGCCGGCCTTCGAGCAGGCCAAGAAGCTGGCGGCCGAGTTCCGTGTCCCCGTGATCGTCGAGGCGATCCTCGAACGTGTCACCAATATCGCGATGAGCGGCACCGACATCGCGAGCGTGAACGAGTTCGAGGACCTCGCCACCGAGCCGTGGCACGCGCCCACGGAGATCCTGCCGCTGACCTGACCCTGACCCGGCGGCAGCGAGGGCCCCGTCCCGGAGCGATCCGGGGCGGGGCCCTCAGCCGTGGCCGCCGGGGTCCGGCCCCGGCTTCTCCCCCGGCCCACCAGCGGTGACCGCCTGCCCCGGTACCGGGCACGCGAAAAAGCGTGGAGCACGGGAATGATCCGTACTCCACGCCGTGCGCGGGGTGTTGGGGCAGAGGGGACCGCGGCGGCGGCGTCGGGAGACAGGAGCCTTCCCTCGGGTCGGGAAGGCCGCCGTTCCCTTCACCACCGCACTGGCGCGCTCGCCGCCGCGGTCCTCTCGCTGCCCGTACCGCCGGCCACCCCTCATACGGGACCGGTGGTGCGGGACGACGCACGGGAGCTGACCTCCCGTCATCTCCCGTGCGTGGCCGGGTGGTTCACTGGTGGGTTCCGGGCGGCGGCGACGCCTGGGCGCGACAGGACAGGTGTCAGCGCCACCGCTGCCCGGAGATCAGGGGGGAGCCGGACTCAGACCTCGCTGCCGGACAGACGCTCGACCGAGCGCAGCAGCGCGGAGTGGTCGAGCCCGCCGTCGCCCTGCGCGCGCAGGGAGGCGACGAGTTGGGCGACAACGGCGCCCACGGGGAGCGCGGCGCCCACATTGCGGGCGGCGTCGGTGACGATGCCCATGTCCTTGTGGTGCAGATCGATCCGGAAGCCGGGCTTGAAGTCGCGGTTGAGGAAGTTGTCCTTCTTACGGGTCAGCACGGTCGACCCGGCCAGCCCGCCGTTGAGGACGTCCAGCGCCGCGGCGAGGTCCACGCCCGACTTCTCCAGGAAGACCACGGCCTCGGCGCACGCCTGGATGTTCACCGCCACGATCAGCTGGTTGGCGGCCTTCACCGTCTGCCCCGAGCCGTGCGGCCCGCACAGCACGATGGTCTTGCCGAGTGCGTCCAGCAGCGGCTTGGCCGCGTCGAAGTCGGCCTGTTCACCGCCGACCATGATGGAGAGGACCGCCTCGATGGCGCCGGCCTCGCCGCCGGAGACCGGGGCGTCCAGGACGCGGATGCCCTTCTCGGCCGCGTTCTTCGCCAGCTCCACCGACGTCTGCGGGGTGATGGACGACATATCGATCAGCAGCGCGCCGGACCGGGCGTTCGCGAGGATGCCGTTCTCTCCGTACGCGATGGCCTCGACCTGCGGGGAGGCGGGCACCATCGTGACGATCACATCGGCGTCCCGTACGGCCTCGGCGATCGAGCCCGCGGCCGTACCACCGGCCGCGGCCAGCCGGTCCAGCTTGTCCCGCTCCAGCGTGAAGCCGGTCACGGAGTAGCCGGCCTTGATCAGATTCTCGGACATGGGGGAACCCATGATGCCGAGACCGATCCACGCGATCGTGGGGAGATTACTCATCAGGGTGCCTCTTTCACTACCCGCGCACATCGCAACACGCGCGTGAATACGGTCGGTTGGCGGGCCGGTGGTCGGGGGACCCAGGCCCTGTCGGGCCGGTCAGGCCCCCGCGAGCCAGTCGAAGGACTCGGCGCTCGGCCGGTCGCCCGGCTTGTACTCCAGGCCGACCCAGCCGGTGTAGCCGGCCTTCCGCAGCCTGCCGAGGAGGTCTTCGAGCGGCAGCGATCCGGTACCCGGCGCGCCACGGCCCGGGTTGTCGGCGATCTGTACGTGGCCGGTCCTGTCGGCGTACCGGTCGATGACCTCGTTCAGGTCCTCGCCGTTCATCGACAGGTGGTAGAGATCGAGCAGGAACGAGGCGTTGCCGAGACCGGTGGCGGAGTTGACCTTGTTCACGACCTCGATCGCGGACGGAGCGCTCACCAGGGGGTAGAGAGGGGACTCCGGCTTGTTGAGCGCCTCGATCAGCAGGACGGCCCCGATCCGGTCGGCCGCGTGGGCCGCCTGTACGAGGTTCTCCAGGGCCAGTTCGTCCTGTGCCCGGGGATCGACGCCCTCGACGCGGTTGCCGTACAGCGCGTTGAGGGCCTTGCACCCGGTGGCGGCGGCGAAGTCGGCCGCGACCTCGATATTGGCGACGAACCGGTCGGACTCCTCACCGGGCACGGAGAGCGCCCCGCGGTCCGGCCCCGGCAGCTGTCCGGCGTAGAAGTTCAGCCCCACCAGCTGGGTGCCCGCGTCGTCGAGCGCCTGCCCCAGGGCGTCGAGCTCGGCCTGTGGCGGGGTGGGGGTGTCGGTCCAGGGCCACCACAGCTCGACCGCGTCGAAACCGGCCGTGGCCGCGGCGGCGGGGCGCTCCAGCAGCGGGAGCTCGGTGAAGAGGATGGACAGGTTCACATCGAAGCGCTGCTCGGTGCCGCGCCCGTTCGTGAAGTGAGGGGCCATGAGGAGTCAGGCGCTCCTTCCGTATCGCGGAAGTCATATTCTGCTTGATGGAAGACTGCCTGGATGGCTCGGGGGCTGTCAAGGGGGGCTCCCGTAATTCGTCACCCGCGCGCTTCGTTTCGGCGGCGTGTCCGTGTGGCTCCGTGGGCGGGAGCGGGTCCGTTAAGGTCGTGTCGACTGGAGCACACCGGCGCGCAGAATCTGCCCCAGGTGTGCCCCGGATGTGCCCTCTCGGCCGGAGGTCTGAGGGAACGTGCGGGTCGGAGCCGATGTTTTGTGGGGGCGCAGTGCGATTGCGAGTGGAGTTCACGACCGAGCCCTTCGACCTGGACAAGGCGCCCGCCCACGCGCTGGTGGCCCGCGAGGTCGTCCAGGGCGCCGACCTGGACGCCGTGGACGTCGGCCCGTTCGGCAATACGGCGGAAGGCGGCGCGGACGCGGTGCTGAGCGCGGTCGGCATACTGCTGCGCCGGTCGCTGGCCGCCGGGGCGACCCGGGTCTCCCTCCAGGTCAATGTGGTCGAGGACGGTCCTGTGACCGAGGGTGGCCGGGCGGCCGGGGACGGGGGGAACGGCTGATGGCCGAGCCGCTGGACCACCCGTTCGTCGCGGCGGTCAAGCCGCTGGTCGACGCCATGGGCGGTGAGCTGATGGCCCCCGGCGAGGCCCAGCCCGACGATGTCGTGCTCGCCTGGGAGGGTGAGGAGCTGCTCGCCGTGCGGCTGCCCCAGTTGTCCGACTCGCTGGACCACATCCTGGCCGCGCTGGAACGCCGGCACGGTATGCCGCTCGCCGAACTGGACCGCAAGACCAAGCAGTCGGTCGTCCGGATACTGGAGGCACGCGGTGCCTTCTCCGTGCGGCACGGCGTCGAGACGGTGGCGAGCGCCCTCGGCGTCAGCCGCTTCACCGTCTACAACTACCTCAACAGGGAAAACGCGCGCGAAAGCACGCGGGGAAGCGCGGCCAAGGGCGAGTAGGCCCCTGCCGCGGGTTTCCGTATACGAGATTTCAACAAACTGTTGACGCGGTGTTGTCGAGGGCGTTAGCTATGCGAAGCCCGCCCAGCACAGCCACGGAGGCTCCCGTGACGTCGACACCGCGACCGGGTCTCACCCGGTTCAACACCTCACCCGACAGTGTGGCGCTGGCCGCACTGCACGAGGTGTGCGCCGGCCGGGCGTGGGGGACCAAGCTCCTCGCCCGGCGCCCGTACGCCGACCTGAACGCTCTCCTCGCCGCCAGCGACACCGCGACATCCGAGCTGGACGGCGCGGAGCTGGCCGAGGCGCTGGCGGGACACCCGCCGATCGGCCGGCCGAAGCCGGGGGACCCGGTCTCCGCCCGTGAACAGCGGGGGATGGCCGGTGCCCCGGAGGAGCTGAAGGCCGAGCTGCTCGAACTGAATCTGGCCTACCAGGAGCGGTTCGGACATGTCTTCCTGATCTGCGCCACCGGAGCCACCGGTGAGCGGATGCGCGACGCGCTGAAGACCCGGATGGGCCACACACCGGAACGGGAGCGTGCGATCGTGCGCACCGAACTCGGCAAGATCAACCGGATCCGGCTGACCCGTCTCGTAGCGGAGGACGACGACTCATGAGCACCGCCACCACGGCCTCGGTGTCCACGCACATCCTGGACACCAGCATCGGACGCCCCGCGAAGGGCGTCGCCATCTCGCTCGCGGCCCGCGGCGGCCCCGGCGCGCGGTGGGCGGCGCTCGGCGGTTCGCGTACCGACGGAGACGGACGCTGCGAGGACCTGCCGGACCTGCCGGAGGGCACCACACAGGTACGTCTCGACTTCGAGACAGAGGCGTACTTCAACAGCAGGCGAGAAGCCGAGGCGCAGCAGGACGCCCCCCGCGCGAGGGACAGCGGTGTGTTCTTCCCGGAGGTGGCGATCACCTTCGCCGTCACCCCGGGCGAGCACTATCACGTACCGCTGCTGCTCAACCCGTTCGGCTACTCCGTATACCGAGGGAGCTAGCAGACATGACCGATCAGCCCCGCCCGGGCCGCCCTGTGATTCTCGGACAGAACCAGTACGGCAAGGCGGAGAACCGCGTTGTCAGGATCACGCGGGACGGCGACACCCACCACATCAAGGACCTCAATGTCTCCATCGCGCTCTCCGGCGAGATGGAGGACGTCCACTACTCGGGCTCCAACGCACATGTACTGCCGACCGACACCACCAAGAACACGGTCTACGCGTTCGCCAAGGAACACGGCGTCGAATCGGCCGAGCAGTTCGGTATCCATCTCGCCCGGCACTTCGTCACCAGCCAGGAGCCGATCCGGCAGGCGCGTATCCGGATCGAGGAGTACGCCTGGGAGCGTATCGAGACCTCGGACGGCGACTCCCGGTTCACCGGCGCGGACGAGGTCAAGCACTCCTTCGTCCGCAAGGGCCAGGAGACCCGGCTCACCCAGATCACCTTCGACGGTGAGCGCTGGCAGGTCATCTCCGGTCTGACGGATCTGACCGTGCTGAACTCGACGGACTCCGAATTCTGGGGTTACGCCAAGGACAAGTACACGACGCTCAAAGAGGCGTACGACCGTGTTCTCGCCACCGAGGTGTCCGCCAAGTGGCGTTACCGCTGGTCGGGCGACGACACCCGGATGCCGGACTGGGACCAGTCCTATGAGCAGGCCAGGAAGCATCTGCTCCAGGCCTTCGCCGAGACCCACTCGCTCTCCCTCCAGCAGACCCTGTACCAGATGGGTTCGAGGATCATCGACAGCCGTGACGAGATCGACGAGATCCGGTTCTCGCTGCCGAACAAGCACCATTTCCTGGTGGATCTGGAGCCGTTCGGACTGAAGAACGACAACGAGGTCTACTTCGCGGCGGACCGCCCCTACGGGCTGATCGAGGCGACCGTCCTGCGGGACGGAACCGAGCCGCAGATCCCGGTCGATCTGACCAACCTCTGACCAACCTCCGACCCGTCGCCGGCCCGAACCCAGGAAGAGGAACCGCCATGGCTGCTTCGCGCATCGTCATCGAGAACTGCGCCATCGCGACGGTGGACGCGCACGACACCGAGTACGCCTCGGGACATGTCGTGGTCGCGGACAACCGGATCGAGTCGGTCGGCGCGGGCCCGGCCCCGGCCCGCCAGGCGCCCGGGAACGTGGTCCGCCGTATCGACGGCACCGGGCATCTCGTCACCCCCGGCCTGGTCAACACGCACCACCACTTCTACCAGTGGCTCACCCGCGGACTCGCCACCGACCACAACCTGTTCAACTGGCTGGTCGCGCTCTATCCGACCTGGGCACGGCTCGACGAGCCGATGGTCCGCGCCGCCGCGCAGGGTTCCCTGGCGATGATGGTCCGGGGCGGTGTCACCACCGCGATGGACCACCACTACGTCTATCCGCACGGCACGGGCGACCTGTCCGGTGCGATCATCGGGGCCGCGGCGGAGATGGGCGTACGGTTCACCCTCGCCCGCGGCTCCATGGACCGCGGCACATCGGACGGCGGGCTGCCCCCGGACTTCGCCGTCGAGTCCCTCGACAGCGCCCTCGCCGCCACCGAGAAAACCATCGAGAACCACCACGACGCCTCCTTCGACGCGATGACCCAGATCGCCGTGGCGCCGTGCTCGCCCTTCTCCGTCACCACCGAACTGCTCAGGCAGGGCGCCGAGTTGGCGCGCCGCACGGGCGTCAGGCTGCACACCCACGGCAGCGAGACGGTGGAGGAGGCACAGTTCTGCAAGGAGCTGTTCGGGATGGGTCCCACCGACTACTTCGAGTCGACGGGCTGGCTCGGCTCCGATGTGTGGATGGCCCACTGCGTCCATATGAACGACTCCGACATCGAGGCCTTCGGACGTACCGGCACGGGCGTCGCCCACTGCCCCTCGTCCAACGCCCGGCTCGCCGCCGGGATCGCCCGGGTCCCGGACATGCTCAGGGCCGGTGTACCGGTCGGCCTCGGTGTCGACGGCACCGCCTCCAACGAGTCCGGCGAACTCCACACCGAACTGCGCAACGCGCTGCTCATCAACCGTCTGAGCGCACACCGCGAGTCCGCGCTCAACGCCCGCCAGGCGCTGCGGCTCGGTACGTACGGCGGTGCCCAAGTCCTCGGCCGCGCCGACCAGATCGGCTCCATCGAGCCGGGGAAGCTCGCCGACCTCGTCCTCTGGAAGCTGGACACCCTCGCCCACGCCTCCATCGCGGACCCGGTGACCGCGCTGATCTTCGGCGCCGCCGCCCCCGTCACACTCTCCCTCGTCAACGGCCGGCCCGTGGTGGAGGACGGCCATCTGACCACGGTGGACGAGGACGCCATCGCCCGCCACACACGGAGCGAGGCCCAGCGTCTCGCGCGGATCGCCGAACAGGGCTGATCCCGCCGGAACACACTCCAGGACATCCGGTCGCGGGGGACGGCCCACGACCGGAGGCCAGGGACCCGAGCGGGTCCGTGGCAGCCGTGCCCGGGAGGTGCCGTACCGCACGCTGCCGGTACCGCACCTCCCGGGACGGCGACATGTGTCTCGTGCCCGCACGCGCAGACAGGTGTACCCACCTCGTAACACCTCCCTGACACCCGCGCCGCCGTCGGCGCGTAACCGACCGGAGGAACCGCCGTGCCGACCGAACCCGACATAGAGCCCGAGTCACCGCCAACGTCCATACCCGATAGGGAAGTTGACGTCGATCCCCACCGGAAGCACCCGGTCGACGAAAAGCTCCCGCCCGCCAGGATGTTCACCAGCGGCCTCCAGCATGTGGCCGCGATGTACGCGGGTGTGGTGGCCCCGCCCATGATCGTGGGGCCCGCGCTGGGCCTCGCCCCCGAAGAGACCGCCTTCCTGATGGGCGCGAGCCTCTTCACCGCCGGAATCGCCACCCTGCTCCAGACCCTCGGCTTCTGGCGGATCGGCGCCCGGCTCCCCTTCGTCAACGGCGTCTCCTTCGCCGGTGTGACCCCGATGATCGCCATCGGCAAGGACCGGGGCGCCGACGGACTCGCCGTCATCTTCGGCGCGATCCTCGTCGCCAGTGTGCTGGGCTTTCTCCTCACCCCGTACTTCTCGAAACTCGTCCGCTTCTTCCCGCCCGTCGTCACCGGCACCGTCATCACCCTGATCGGTGTCTCGCTGCTGCCGGTCGCCTTCACCTGGTCCCAGGGCGGCGACACCACGGCCGGCGACTACGGTTCGACGCGCAACATCGGGATGGCCGCCCTCACCCTGGTCATCGTGCTGGTGCTGCGGAAGCTGCTGCGCGGGTTCCTCCAGCAGATCGCGATCCTCATCGGTCTGGTCATCGGTACGGCCATCGCCGTCCCGATGGGCATGACCGGCTTCGACGCGATCAAAGGCGCCGGTCTCGTCGGCTTCCCGACCCCGTTCCACTTCGGCGCCCCGCAGTTCGAGATCGCGGCCATCATCTCCATGTGCCTCGTGATGCTCGTGTGTATGACCGAGTCCACGGCCGACATGCTCGCGCTGGGCAGGATCGTGGGCCGGCCCGCGGACGAGCGGACCATCGAGGGCGGGCTGCGCGCCGACACCCTCGGCAGCGCGCTCAGCCCGCTCTTCAACGGCTTCATGTGCAGCGCCTTCGCGCAGAACATCGGTCTCGTCGCGATGACCAAGGTCCGCAGCCGCTTCGTCGTCGCCACGGGCGGTGGGATTCTGGTGCTGCTGGGGCTCTGTCCCGTGCTGGCGTCCGTGATCGCGCTCGTACCGCTGCCCGTGCTCGGCGGCGCGGGGATCGTCCTGTTCGGCTCCGTCGCCGCGAGCGGAATCCAGACCCTGGCCACGGCCGCGCTGGAGAGGGGCGAGAACGCGCTGATCGTCGCGGCGGCCGTGGGCGTCGGGCTGATTCCGATCGCCGCGCCGGACTTCTACCACGCCTTCCCCAAGGACCTGCTGGTGGTGCTCGACTCGGGCATCAGCACGGGGTGTGTGGTGGCGATCGTCCTCAACCTGGCCTTCAACCACCTGGGCGCGAGCCGGAGTTCGGAGGAGAGGCGGGCGGAGGCGGAGCCGGTGGCGCCGGTGGCGTCGGCGCGGACCGTGACATAGACATGGACGGACATGGACGGCGGGTACGGAGCCGGCACGTCCGGTTCCGTACCCGCCTCCTTGGACGGGGTACCACCCCGGCGTCCGGTCAGCCGGTGGCGAGGAGCTCAAGCGTGTCGATCACGCGGTTCGAGAAGCCCCACTCGTTGTCGTACCACGCGACCACCTTGACATGGCGGCCCTCGACGCGGGTGAGGGCCGAGTCGAAGATCGACGAGGCGGGATTGCCCGTGATGTCGGACGACACGAGCGGGTCCTCCGAGTACTCCAGGACACCGGCGAGCGGCCCCTCCGCCGCGGTGCGGTACGCCGCCAGCACATCGTCGCGTGTCACATCGCGGGCGACGGTCGTGTTGAGTTCGACGATCGAGCCCACCGGCACCGGTACCCGGATCGAGTCGCCCGACAGCTTGCCGTCGAGGTTCGGCAGCACCAGGCCGATCGCCTTGGCGGCGCCGGTCGTGGTCGGCACGATATTGACGCCGGCGGCCCGGGCGCGACGGGCGTCGCGGTGCGGACCGTCCTGAAGGTTCTGCTCCTGGGTGTAGGCGTGCACCGTCGTCATGAACCCGTGCTCGATACCGGCGAGTTCGTCGAGGACCGCGGCCAGCGGCGCGAGCGCGTTGGTGGTGCAGGAGGCGTTCGAGACGATCGTGTGCGCGGCCGGGTCGTAGGCGTCGGTGTTGACCCCGAACGCGAGCGTGACGTCGGCGCCGTCCGACGGCGCGCTGACGAGTACCTTCCTCGCGCCCGCGTCGAGGTGGGCGCGGGCTGCCTCGGCCGAGGTGAAGCGGCCGGTGGCTTCCAGGACGATGTCGACGCCGAGCTCGGCCCACGGCAGCCGCGCCGGTTCGCGCTCGGCCAGCACCGTGATCCGATGGCCGTCGACGACGAGGACGTCCCCGTCTACGGTCACCGGGCGCCCGAGCCGGCCGGCCGTGCTGTCGTAGGCGAGCAGCCGGGCGAGAGTGGCGGGCTCCGTCAGGTCGTTGACAGCGACGATCTCCAGGGCGCTGTCGCGCTCCAGCAGTGCGCGCAGCACATTGCGTCCGATGCGGCCGAATCCGTTGATGGCGATGCGAGTCATGAGTGAATGTCCCTTTCCTTCGGCACCAGGCTCGCCCGTGGCTCCCGCCGCTGACAGTGGCGGGATCGCCATGGTTCAAAAGGATCCCGCCAGATCCCGCCAGGCGGCGCGGGGCGGGTCACTCGCCCCGGGTGAAGGTGCGCCGGTACTCGCTCGGTGTGGTGCCGAGGATGCGCTGGAAGTGCAGGCGCAGGTTCGCGCCGGTGCCGAGCCCGACGTCGGCGGCGATCTGTTCGATGCCGCGCTGAGAGCGCTCAAGCAGTTCGCGGGCCAGGTCGATACGGGCGCGCATCACCCATTGCATCGGCGTGTAACCGGTCTCCTCGACAAAGCGCCGGGAGAACGTGCGCGGCGAGACCCCGGCCTGCCGCGCCAGTACGTCGAGGGTGAGGGGCTCGCCCAGCCGGTACAGCGCCCACTCGCGGGTGGCGGCGAACCGCTCGCCGAGCGGCTCGGGGACGCTGCGCGGCACGTACTGGGCCTGGCCGCCGCTGCGGTAGGGGGCGGCAACGAGACGCCGCGCCGCGTGGTTGGACGCGGCCACCCCGAGGTCGCCGCGCAGGATGTGCAGGCACAGGTCGATGCCGGAGGCGGCGCCTGCCGAGGTGAGCACACTGCCCTCGTCGACGAACAGCACGTTCTCGTCGACCTGGACGAGCGGATGCCTGGCCATGAGTGCCCGCGTGTAGTGCCAGTGTGTCGTGGCGCGCCTGCCGTCGAGCAGGCCCGTGGCGGCGAGCGCGAAGGCACCCGTCGAGATGGCGGCGAGCCGCGCGCCCCTGGCATGGGCGGCGATCAGTGCGTCGACGACGGCCTGCGGCGGGTCGTCGCGGTCCGGGAACCGGTAGCCGGGGACGAAGACGATGTCGGCCCACGCGAGCGTGTCGAGGCCGTGGGCGACGTAGTACGCGAGGCCATCGCCGCCGGTCACGAGACCGGGTGTCGCCCCGCACACCCGCACCTCGTACGGCATGCTCGCGCGGGTCGTGAAGACCTGCGCGGGAATGCCGACATCGAGCGGTTTCGCACCCTCAAGCACAAGGACGGCGACGCGATGCGGGCGGGAGGCTGGCACAGGAAGAGGTTACGGGGTCCGCCCGCGGTCTCCCGGATCCGCTCCCGCGGGCCGTACGGCCACCGACGCCCCGCGCACCGACCCCCCGCGCGCCGATGCCCCGCGCACCGCCCCCCCCCGCGCACCGACGCCCCGGCCGCCGCCGACCGACCGCGTGCGGTCAGGCCCGCGGACGACCCGGGCGTCGGTTCCGGGCCGGCCGACCGCAGAGCCCCCCGGACCCTCGGGCGGCCGGCCCCGCTCACTCCCCGGGCCGCCAGTCGGGGCGGCGACCGCTCAGGCCGATGACCCGGTCAAGCAGCGGGGCATCCTCGGGGACGTCGACCGGTGGCCCGAACACGCTGTCCGGAGCCGGGCCGGAGTCGCCAGAATCACCGGACCCGCCGGATCCGGCCGCCGGGGGCGGTGCCAGCACCGCGAGCGACGCCCGGAGCGACGCCTCGGCGGGGGCGTACGCCTGGCCCGTGGCGCGCGCCAGGTCCCAGCCGTGGATCTGCACTTCATTGAGAGCCACCAGCCCGGCCACCGCGCCCGGCAGATCGATACCGCCGACCCGGGTGCCGCCCTCCCAGGCGGCGGGCGAGCGCCAGGATTCGGCCAGTTCGTCCAACTGCCGGGGGAGCACCTCACGCCAGTCGTCGGGCAGTACGGGGAGGGTCGCGTCCGGTGATGTGTCCGTCGTCGGCCCGGACTTCTTCGCCGCGGCGTCGCGGAACGCCACCGTCAGCCCGACGAGATGCGCCAGCACCTCCCGTACCGCGTAGTCGGGACAGGGCGTCGGGCCGGCGAGCTGATCATCCTTGATTCCGTCCAGCAACCGCGCCACCTCGTGGCAAGCGGGGCCCAGGTCGAAGAGTTCGGTCTCGGTCTCTGTGTCCATACCGGGGAGACCGGCCCCGCCACCAAAACTCATCGCTCCGGAACACATCGACCGGGCGCGCGGTTACACCCCGTTGTCCCGGGCGAGAGACAACCTGTCTCGAAGGATGGTCAATCATGGCTGGAAATAACCCTACGTATGTACGATCCAGTCGTTCCAGACCCCACTGCGACGCCGCGCGGGATCGAACCATTCCCTCAGACCGGAGCGAGTCCCGCATGTCCGTGCATACCCGTTCTTCCGGGCCGATCGCGGCCACCACACAGCCGGCCGAGGAGGCCCGGGCGGCGCTGGAGTCCTGGCACGCCGCGCGGCACGCCGCCGTGACCGGCCCCGTCGGCAACTTGGCGCTGGTGGAGACCCGGTGGCTGGATCCCGGGGTGGACGCCGCCGAGGAGCAGGCCGGAATCGCGGTCCCTGACGGTGTGACCCTCACCACCGTGCGGCGCACCAACCTCCATACCGGCGAGCCGGAAGAGGCGCTGCGCTTCTGGGACGCGGACGCTCCGGCCATCCGGCATTTCTCGCATATCGCTTCATATCCGTTCCATCCGGACTGGGTGGTCGAGGCCACCTTCACGCCGGTATCCACCGACCGCCGGGTGCCGTTCGAGCACATTCGCGACAGCGGAGGCAGCCGCGAACTGGTTGTCCCCGGCGATATTCACGTCACACTGGACGGCGTGGACTACACACTGTCGGCCTTCGACGACGACGGGACACTCCTCCTGGTCTTCGGTGACCCGACGAACGGCGGCGACACCTACGGCGCCGGCCGCTTCCTGTTCGTCCCGCGCGAGGCCGACGGCGAAACGGTCGTACTGGACTTCAACCGCGCGTTCGTGCCGCCGTGCGGATTCTCCGCTCAGTACAACTGTCCACTGCCGCCGCGGCAGAACCGGCTGCACCTCCCCGTCGAGGCGGGCGAGAAGCTTCCGGTCTTCCGCGACGGCTACCCGGTCAACTGAGCACACCCAAGGCACCACAGCCGGATCCCGCCGCCCCTCCCCGCGGCCCGTCCGGCAGTCGATCAGGAGTAGAAGTGATGAGAAAGTCCGTACCGCTGCTCGGCGGCACCCTGGTGGTCACCCTGTCCCTCGCCCTCACCGCCTGCGGCTCCGGGACCGGCACCAACAGCAAATCGCCCACCGGCCCGTACGACAAGAACGCGACCGTCGGGATCGGCTCGCTCTACGAACCGCAGAATCTGGACAACACCGGAGGCGGCGGGCAGGGCGTGACCGAGGCGCTCAACGGCAATGTCTACGAGGGGCTGTTCAAGCTCACCGACAGCGGCAAGGTCGAGAAGCAGCTCGCCAAGGACTACACCGTCAGCCCGGACGGCCTCACCTACACCTTCACCCTGCGCGACGGTGTGACGTTCCACTCGGGCAAGGCGCTCACCTCCGCGGATGTGAAGCACAGCATCGAGAAGGTCCGGGCCGAGAACTCCCAGTCGGCGCGCAAGAGCAGCTTCGACATGGTCAAGTCGATCACGACCCCGGACCCGGCCACCGTCAAGGTGACCCTGTCGTCCAAGTCGATCTCGTTCGTCTACAACCTCAGTTATGTGTGGGTGGTCAACTCCGCGGCCAAGGACCTCAAGACCTCGGAGGACGGCACCGGCCCCTACACCCTGGACAAGTGGACCCGGGGCTCCGCGCTCAGCCTGGCACGCTTCCCCGGGTACTGGGGTACGGCGGCGACCAACGCGAAGGTCGTCTTCCACTACTACAAGGACGCGACCGCCCTCAACAACGCGCTGCTCACCAACGCCGTGGACGTGGTGACCAGCGAGCAGAGCCCGGACGCCCTCGACCAGTTCAAGAACAACCCGAACTACAAGGTCAACGACGGGAACTCGACCACCAAGCTGCTGCTGGCCTTCAACGACCGGGTCAAGCCGTTCGACAACGTCAAGGTGCGCAAGGCCGTCAGCTCCGCGATCGACAACAAGAAGCTGCTCCAGTCGGTCTGGGGCGACCACGGCACACTGATCGGCTCGATGGTCCCGCCCACCGATCCCTGGTACGAGGACCTCACCAAGGTCAATCCGTACGATGTGACGCTCGCCAAGAAGCAGCTCGCCGAGGCCGGCTACCCCAAGGGCTTCAGCTTCACGCTCGACACCCCCAACTACGACCCGCACCCGACGGCCGCCACCTTCATCAAGTCGGAGCTGGCCAAGGTCGGAATCAAGGTCGACATCAATGTCATCACGCCGGACGAGTGGTACACCAAGGTCTACAAGAACCACGACTTCAGAGCGACGCTCCAGGAGCATGTCAACGACCGCGACATCGTCTGGTACGGCGACCCGGACTTCTACTGGGGCTATGACAACAAGCAGGTCACCGCGTGGGTGAAGCAGGCCGAGCAGTCGGACACCACCGACCAGCAGACGGACCTGCTGAAGAAGGTCAACCGGCAGATCGCCGAGGACGCGGCGAGCGACTGGCTCTACCTCTACCCGCAGATCGTGGTGGCCAACACCAAGCTGTCGGGCTACCCGCTCAACGGTCTCAACTCGCAGTTCCACGCCTACGGCATCAAGAAGAGCTGACGCCCCACCCCGGGCCGAAGCTCCAGCCGAGCTGACGCCTCACCCCGCCGTGCGGGCCCGGTCTCCACATCCTCGCCGGACCCGCACGGCCAGTCCCCGCTTCCGTCGATCGGTCCCCCTGCCTGATGATCTCCTACCTGCTGCGACGGCTGGCCTTTCTGGCCGGCTCACTGTTCCTGGCCAGCGTGGTGCTCTTCCTGCTGCTGCGGCTGCTCCCGGGCGACCCCGCGAACTCCCTGCTCTCGGTCGGCGCGAGCCCGGAGCAGATCGCCGCCGCCCGCCATGAGATCGGCTCGGACCGTCCCGTACCGGAACAATTCATCCAGTGGCTCCAGCAACTGGCCACCTTCGATCTGGGGAACTCGTTCGTCAGCACACTCCCCGTCGGCCCGGAGATCACCTCCCGGCTCGATGTCACCGTCCCGCTGACGCTGCTCTCCTTCCTGCTGGCCGTGGTGATCGCCGTCCCCGTCGGCTTTGTCGCCGCCCACCGGTCGGCCACCTGGTACGGGACGCTGATCAGCGGGATCTCCCAACTGGGGATCGCCGTACCGGTCTTCTGGATCGGGATGATCCTCATCACCGTCTTCGCGCTGCGCCTCGGAGTACTGCCCGCCGGAGGGTTTCCGCAGGACGGCTGGGCGCGGCCGGGGGAGGCGCTCACCTCACTGGCCCTGCCGGTGATCACCGTGGCGCTGGTGATGTCCGCCTCCCTCATCCGGTACGTACGGTCCGCCGCGCTGGATGTCCTCGGCAGCGACTATCTCCGTACCGCGAGGGCCCTGGGGTCGTCGTTCAACCGGGCGATGTGGCGGCACGGCATGCGGAACGGCGCCGTACCGGTCGTCTCCGTCCTCGGAATCGAACTCGCCACCACCCTGCTGGGCGCGGTGGTGGTCGAGACGGTGTTCGCGCTGCCGGGCCTCGGCAGCCTGCTCGCCCAGGCCGTCGCCCAGCACGACTACCCCACGGTCCAGGGCGTCCTCTTCGTGAGCACCTTCGCGGTGCTGGTCATCGGGTTCCTCAGTGACCTCGCGCAGCGGCTGATCGATCCCCGGCTGCGCGGCCGGCTGTCGGGAGGCACACGATGAGCGAGCGAACCGACCTGAACCCCGGCGCGGGCGAGGCGGCCGACCCCGTCCCGGCGGCCACCCCCGCCGCCGAGAGCGCGAAGTCGTCCCCGGCCACCCGGCGACGTCGCTCCCCGGCCCTGGTGAGCGGCTGCGTTCTGCTCGGACTGATCGTCGTCACCGCGCTGGTCTCGCTGTTCTGGGTCCCGTACGCCCCCGAGGACACCACGGGCGGCCGGCTCACGCCGCCCGGACTGCCGCATCTGCTCGGCACCGACAAGCTCGGCCGCGATCTGCTGACCCAGCTCATGGCGGGCGCGCGCATCGCGCTGGAGGCCGGCCTCGGCGCGATCACGATCGGGGCGGTGCTCGGAGTCTGCTTCGGTCTCGCCGCGGGCTTCGCCACCCGCTGGCTCGACGACACCCTCTCCACCCTGCTGGACGTTCTGATCGCCTTCCCCACCCTTCTGCTGGCGATGCTGATGGTGGCGGCCCGCTCCGCCTCGCTCAGCTCCGCGATCCTCGCCATCGGTCTCGCGATGACGGCCGTGGTGGCCCGGCTGACCCGGATCCTGGTCAAACGGGTGCTGGCGCAGGACTACATCACGGCGGCGCGCACCTCGGGCACCTCCTGGCCCCGGGTGATCACCGGCCATGTGCTGCCCAATATCTGGCCCACCCTGGTGGTGAACCTCGCCCAGCAGTTCGGCCTCGCCGTCATGGCCGAGGCGAGTCTGTCGTTCCTCGGGCTCGGCGCCCCGCCGCCGAACGCGTCCTGGGGGCGCATGCTCCAGGAGGCGCAGGCGACCGTGTTCACCGCACCCACCGGGGTCATCGCCCCCGGAGTACTGCTGGTCATGCTGGTCGTGGGCGTCAATCTGATCGCCGACGGACTGCGCGACACCCTCGACCCCACCCGGCGGAGGACCCGATGAACGCGCACGATCCCCGGGTGCTCGATGTCAACGGACTGACGATCCGCACCGACCAGGGCCGGACCCTGGTCTCCGGCCTGTCCTTCTCGATCGACGCGGGCTCCCGGCTCGGGCTGGTCGGCGAGTCCGGCTCGGGCAAGTCCCTCACCGCGCTCGCCGTGCTCGGCCTGCTGCCGCCCGGTATGAACGCCTCGGGCAGCATCGTTCTGAGGACGGCCCCGGACGCACCGGGCACCGAAGTCGTCGGCGCGAGCGAGCGGCGGCTGACCGGTCTGCGCGGCCGGGCCGCCACCGTCGTCTTCCAGGAACCCCTCACCGCACTCGACCCGCTGATGCGCGTCGGCCGCCAGATCGCCGAACCGCTGCGCCGGTGGCGCGGGCTGCGCGGACCGGCGCTGCGCCGCGCGGTGGCGGAAGCCCTCGATCAGGTACGGCTCCCCGACCCCGAGCGGATCACCCGCGCCTATCCGCACGAGATCTCCGGCGGACAGCGTCAGCGGGTCGCCCTAGCCATGGCGCTGGCCTGCGAACCGGCCCTGCTGATCGCGGACGAGCCGACCACCGCCCTCGATGTCACGGTCCAGTCCGATGTGCTCGCGCTGCTGGACGGGCTGGTCGCCGAGCGCGGCATGGCGCTGCTGTTCGTCAGTCATGACCTGGCGGTGGTCTCGTCCGTGACCGATCATGTCCTGGTGCTCAAGGACGGGTCGGCCGTCGAGTCCGGCAGTGTGGACGACATCGTGCGGCGCCCCCGGCACCCGTACACCCGGGACCTGGTGGACAGTGCCAGGCACCTCGAAAGCGCTCTGGAACGGATCGTCCGATGACCACTCAGAGCCCGGCCACCCCGGCACCCGCCCCGGACCACCGGGCCGCGGGCCCCTCGATCCTGGCCGCGCGGGACGCGGGGTTCGCCTACCGGGGCGCGCCTCCCGTACTGCACGGTGTCTCCCTCGACATCACCGCGGGCCACAGCCTCGGGCTGGTCGGCGAGTCCGGCGCCGGCAAAACCACGGTGCTGCGGCTGCTGCTCGGCCTCGCCCGCCCCACCAGCGGGCGGATCCTGTTCGACGGGGACGAGCTCAGGCTCCGCGACCGCGCGCTGATGCGCCGCTTCCGGCGTGGCGTGCAGAGCGTGTTCCAGGACCCGTACTCCTCGCTCGACCCCCGGCAGCGGGTCAGCGGCATCGTCGCGGAGCCGCTGCGCTCGCTCGGTCTGAGCCGGCCGGTGGCCCGTGGGGAGGAGGACCCCCGGGTCGCCGCCGCGCTGGAGGCGGTCGGCCTTCCCGCCGACGCGGCCCGCCGTTACCCGCACGAGTTCTCCGGCGGCCAGCGCCAGCGCATCGCCATCGCCAGGGCCACGGTGTGCGAGCCCCGCGTGCTGCTCGCCGACGAGCCGGTCAGCGCGCTCGATGTCACCACCCGGGTCAGGATCGTCGACCTGCTCATCGAGCTGAAGGAGACGCGGGGGCTGACCATCGCGATGGTCTCGCACGACCTGTCGGTGGTGGCGGCGCTGTGCGAGCGGACGGCGGTGCTGGAACACGGGAGGGTCGTGGAGCAGGGCGACACCGCGTCGGTCCTGGGCTCGCCCTCGCACCCCTACTCACGACGGCTGATCGCGAGCGTACCGAGGCTTCCGTCACCCAGGGACCGCTGAGACCGCGATCGGGACCGGGGGCGCCGGGCACGCGAAAGCCCCCGGCGCCGTGCGGGGCGCCGGGGGCGGTTCCCGCCCGGGGAGGTGTCAGCCCCGCAGCTGCTCGTACGCCGGGAGCGTGAGGAAGTCCGCGTAGTCGTCGTCCAGCGCGACCGTCAGCAGCAGATCGTGGGCCTGCTGCCAGCGGCCGGCGGTGAAGGCCTCCTCGCCGATCTCGGCGCGGATCGCGGCGAGTTCGTCGGCGGCGAGGCCGCGGGCCAGTTCCGGGGTGGCGCGTACGGTGCGGCCGTCGTGGTCGAACTCGACGCCCGCGTTGATCCACTGCCAGATCTGCGAACGCGAGATCTCCGCGGTCGCCGCGTCCTCCATCAGATTGAAGATCGCGACTGCGCCCATCCCGCGCAGCCACGCCTCGATATAGCGGATGCCGACCTGGACGGCGTTGCGCAGGCCCTCGTAGGTGGGCCGTGCGTCGAGCGAGTCGACGGCGATCAGATCGCCCGCGGCGACGGAGACGTCCTCGCGCAGCCGGTCCTTCTGGTTCGGGCGGTCGCCGAGGACCGCGTCGAAGGAGGCCATCGCGATCGGGACCAGGTCGGGGTGGGCGACCCAGGAGCCGTCGAAGCCGTCGTGCGCCTCGCGGTCCTTGTCCGCCTTGACCTTCTCGAAGGCGACCTTGTTGACCTCGGCGTCGTGCCGGGACGGGATGAAGGCGGCCATGCCACCGATCGCGTGGGCGCCGCGCTTGTGGCAGGTGCGGACGAGCAGTTCGGTGTACGCGCGCATGAACGGCGCCGTCATCGTGACCGCGTTGCGGTCCGGCAGGACGAACTTGGCGCCACCGTCACGGAAGTTCTTGACGATCGAGAAGAGATAGTCCCAGCGGCCCGCGTTCAGCCCGGAGGCGTGGTCGCGCAGCTCGTAGAGGATCTCCTCCATCTCGTACGCGGCGGTGATCGTCTCGATCAGCACCGTCGCGCGGACGGTCCCCTGCTCGATGCCCAGATAGTCCTGGGCGAAGACGAAGACATCGTTCCAGAGGCGGGCCTCCAGATGCGATTCCGTCTTCGGGAGGTAGAAGTAGGGGCCCTTGCCCAGCTCGATCAGGCGCTTGGCGTTGTGGAAGAAGTACAGCCCGAAGTCGACCAGCGCGCCGGGCACCTGCTCGCCGTTCAGCTGGAGATGACGCTCCGCCAGATGCCAGCCACGGGGGCGCATCACGACGGTCGCGAGTTCACCGGCGTCCTTGAGGGCGTACGACTTGCCGGAGCGCGGGTCGGTGAAGTCGATACGGCGCTGGTACGCGTCGCTCAGATTGAGCTGGCCGAGGATCACATTCTCCCAGGTGGGGGCGGAGGCGTCCTCGAAGTCGGCGAGCCAGATCCGCGCACCGGAGTTGAGCGCGTTGATGGTCATCTTCCGGTCGGTCGGACCGGTGATCTCCACCCGGCGGTCGTCCAGCGCGACCGGCGACGGCGCGACCCGCCAGCTGTCGTCCTCGCGGATCGCCGCGGTCTCCGGCAGGAAGTCCAGGCTGGAGGTACGGGCGATCTCGGCGCGGCGCTCGGCGCGGCGGGCGAGGAGCTCGTCACGGCGGGGGGTGAAGCGCCGGTGCAGCTCCGCCACGAAGGTGAGGGCCGCGTCGGTGAGCACTTCGTCCTGCCGGGGCAGCGGTTCGGCGTCGACGACGGCCAGCGGGGAGGGCGCTGGTGCGGACATGAGCTGTCACTCCTTCACGGGCGGTGCCCGGGACCGCCGGCCGGCCCGGGACGGCACGGAGTGCCGTGGCAGGGGGTACGGTCGCGGGCGCCGTTCGGGGGGTCGGGCGCTTCTGACCTGTGGATAGTAGTTTCCTCATGGTGGAAGTTCAATGGTTTGTTGATATCGAGATTCTCCGGGTCGAGGGACCGTGGCTCCGAGTGCCACCGCCCTCACTCAAGGTGCGACAGATCTTCCTCCGTGTCGATGTCATACGCCCGCGCGACATCCCCGCACTCCACCCGCACGATCTCGCTCTCATGTGCCCGCAGATAGGCGCGTGCCCCGCGATCGCCCTCCGCGTCCGCCGCGATCTCCGCCCATCGGCGGGCGCCGAACAGCACGGGATGGCCGCGCGTCCCGTCGTACGAGGCCGCCACCAGCGAATCCGGGGTGCGGTACGCGCCCACCACCCGGGCCACCGCCGCCGCACCGATTCCCGGCTGATCCACCAGTAGTACGGCCACCGCGTCCGCGTCCGTGTCCGCCAGCGAGGCGAGCCCCGCGCGCAGCGAGGACCCCATGCCCTCGGCCCACCGCGGATTGTCGACCAGCACACAGCCCGGCAACTCGGCCCGGCTCCGTACCTCCCCGGCCGCCGCCCCCAGCACCACCCGCACCGGCCCGCAGCCCCCCTCGCGCAGCGCCCGCGCGCCGTGCTCGACCAGGGGCCGCCCCCGATGTGTCAGCAACGCCTTGGGCCGCCCGCCGAGTCTGCGCCCGCCACCCGCGGCGAGCAGCAGTCCGGCGATCACGGGAGGGGGCGGGGCGGGCGGGTTCATGTCGTTCGGTGTGCCTGGCATGGGTACTGCGTACCTCATTCCGTCGCACTTCGGTCCGTGGAGTGGCGCGTACCGCGCGTAATGGCGTTAACTTGCCCGCGAACCTTGGCGCTTGACCACCGTCCGAGGAGTCGGCCTTTTGGCGTATACCGGTACAGGAATGGGCCCGGCACAACGGTGTGTGCGGGCGAGGTGCAAGGGGGACAGCTTTGTTGCGGAGCGTGGAGCAGACGCCGGTGGCAGAGAAGGGCGAGGACCCGAGGATCGCGGAGCTGCGTGCCGCGGTGTCCCGGCTCAGGCGTGAACTGGCCGGGTATCAGGCCGAGTTCAGGGACCGCGCCATCGCGGAGGACGAGCTGGCCGCCCTCGCCGAGATGGTGGCGAGCGGCGCCCCCGAGGCGTCCCGTATGCGCCGTTCGCTGCTGCTGATCGTGGGCTCGATCGGTTCGGTCAGCGCGCTGGGCCAGGCGCTGCTGGGGGTACGGGCCGCGGTCGACCTCTTCGGGGACGCGCCCCGCCCCTGACGCCCCGCCCTGACGCGCCCCGCCCTTGACGGGCTCAGGCGTGTGGCTGCGTCTGTGCCGTGTTCGCCAGCGCCTCGGAGAGATCGCGCGCGACCTCCTGGAGCACCGGCACGATCCGCTGTGTGGCCTCCTCCGTCACCCGGCCCGCCGGACCCGAGATGGAGATGGCCGCGGCCGTGGGGGAGTCGGGGACCGGAACCGCCAGACAGCGGACGCCGATCTCCTGCTCGTTGTCGTCGACCGCGTACCCCGCTCGGCGCACCAGCTCCAGGGCGTCCAGGAAGCCGTCGGGTGTCGTGATCGTCTTCTCGGTGGCGGCCGGCATCCCCGTACGGGACAGCAGCGCGCGGACCTCCTCCGGCGAGGTGTGCGCGAGCAGCGCCTTGCCCACGCCCGTGGAGTGCGGCAGCACCCGTCTGCCGACCTCGGTGAACATCCGCATCGAGTGCTTCGAGGGGACCTGCGCGACATACACGATCTCGTCGCCGTCGAGCAGCGCCATGTTCGCCGTCTCGCCGGTCTCCTCGACCAGCCGGGCCAGATAGGGCCTCGCCCAGGTGCCGAGCAGCCGTGACGCCGACTCACCGAGCCGGATCAGCCGGGGGCCGAGCGCGTACCGGCGATTGGTCTGCTGACGCACATAGCCGCAGGCCACCAGCGTGCGCATGAGCCGGTGGATGGTCGGCAGCGGCAGCCCGCTGCTCGCCGAGAGCTCGCTGAGCCCGACCTCGCCGCCCGCGTCCGCCATTCGTTCGAGCAGGTCGAAGGCGCGCTCAAGGGACTGGACGCCACCGCTGGCGGGGGCGGATTTGGTGGCGTCGGTGGTGCTGGCGCTGGACGACGGCACGTCAACGGTCCTTTCGAGGCGGGCGGGGCAGGCAAGCAGCCTACCGGGCCGTGCGACCGGGTACCTGATCAATCGTGGAGCGTATCTGCCGGTCAGGACGTTTCTGTCCGGCTGTCCGCGGTCACGTGTGTGCGATTCATTCATTCTATCTGGCGAAATCAAGTTTTCACTCTGTGGAAACAATCAAGCTCGGGCCGGTCTTGACTGGCCAGGATCCGGAGTGAAGACTCCTTCAACAGTTCGTTGAATCTCGCTCAGTGAGGGGCACCGGTGTCCGATGTGAGCCTGGTACTGCGCTCGACGCGCGTCATCACCCCGGAGGGGGCGCGGGCGGCCTCGATCGCCGTCGCCGACGGAAGGATCGCGGCCGTCCTGCCGTACGACGCGCGGGTGCCGCCCGGCTCCCGGCTGGCGGACCTCGGGGACGACGCCGTACTCCCCGGTCTCGTCGACACCCACGTCCATGTGAACGACCCGGGGCGCGCCGAGTGGGAGGGCTTCTGGACCGCCACCCGCGCGGCGGCGGCCGGCGGGATCACCACGCTCCTCGACATGCCGCTGAACTCCCTGCCGCCCACCACCACGGCCGCCCATCTGCGCACCAAGCGCGCGGTGGCCCGTACGAAGGCCCATGTCGACGTCGGCTTCTGGGGCGGCGCCGTCCCGGACAACCTCAAGGATCTGCGCCCGCTGCACGACGCCGGGGTCTTCGGCTTCAAGAGCTTCCTGTCGCCCTCCGGCGTCGACGAGTTCCCCGAACTGGACCAGGCACAACTCGGCCGCGCGCTCGCCGAGATCACCGGCTTCGGCGGACTGCTGATCGTGCACGCCGAGGACCCCCACGAACTGTCGGCCGCGCCCCGGCGAAGCGGCCCCGCCTACGCCGACTTCCTGGCGTCCCGGCCGCGCGCCGCCGAGAACACGGCGATCACGACCCTGATCGCCCAGGCCCGGCGGCTCGACGCCCGGGTCCACGTACTGCATCTGTCGTCGTCCGACGCGCTGCCGCTGATCGCCGAGGCCAAGCGGGACGGAGTACGGATCACCGTCGAGTCGTGTCCGCACTTCCTGACCCTCACCGCCGAGGACGTCCCGGACGGAGCGACGGAGTTCAAGTGCTGCCCGCCGATCCGCGAGGCAGCGAACCGGGACGCGCTCTGGCAGGGCCTCATCGACGGCACCATCGACTGTGTCGTCTCCGACCACTCGCCCTGCACCACCGATCTCAAGACCTCCGACTTCGCGACCGCCTGGGGCGGTATCTCCTCGCTCCAACTGGGCCTGCCCGCGATCTGGACCGAGGCCCACCGACGCGGCCGGCCGCTGGAGGACATCGTCCGCTGGATGTCCACGGCCCCCGCCGCGCTCGCCGGACTGACCCGCAAGGGTGCCATCGAAGCGGGACGCGACGCCGACTTCGCGGTCCTCGCGCCCGACGAGACCTTCACCGTCGACCCGGCCCGCCTCCACCACCGCAATCAGGTGACGGCGTACGCGGGCAGGACGCTCTACGGCGTGGTCCGATCGACCTGGCTGCGCGGCACCCGGATCTACGACGGCGCGCTCACGGAACCCACCGGCCGACTGCTCGAAAGGAACAACTGACCGTGCCCGAAGCCCTGTTCACCGGCGATGCCCGCCCGTACGCCGGCGGCGACCCGTACGCCGACTACCGCACCAGCGACTTCCCCTTCGCCCAGCTCGTCGATCTCGCCGACCGCCGGCTCGGGGCCGGGGTGATGGCGGCCAACGACGAGTTCTTCGCCGACCGCGAGAATCTGCTGAAGCCAGGAGCGGCGGAGTTCGACCCGGAGCGCTTCGGGCACAAGGGCAAGATCATGGACGGCTGGGAGACCCGCCGCCGCCGCGGCACCGGCGCCGACCGGCCGCACCCCACCGACGAGGACCACGACTGGGCACTGGTCAGGCTCGGCGCGCCCGGGGTGATCCGGGGGATCGTCGTCGACACCGCCCACTTCCGCGGCAACTACCCCCGAGCGGTCTCGGTGGAGGGCACCTCGCTGCCGGGCTCCCCGTCACCCGAGGAACTGCTCGGCGACGGTGTGAAGTGGACGGTCCTGGTGCCCCGTACGGCCATCGGCGGCCACGCCGCGAACGGCTTCGCGGTCGACGTCGAACAACGCTTCACCCACCTACGCGTGAACCAGCACCCCGACGGCGGGATCGCCCGTCTCCGGGTCCACGGCGAGGTCGCGCCCGACCCGGCGTGGCTCGGAGTCCTCGGTACGTTCGACCTCGTCGCGCTGGAGAACGGCGGCCGGGTGGAGGACGCCTCCGACCGCTTCTACTCGCCCGCCACGAACACCATCCGGCCGGGCCGCTCCCACAAGATGGACGACGGCTGGGAGACCCGGCGCCGCCGGGACAAGGGGAACGACTGGATCCGCTACCGGCTGGTGGAGCAGGCCGAGATCCGCGCGGTCGAGATCGACACGGCGTATCTGAAGGGCAACGCGGCGGGGTGGGCGACGCTGTCGGTACGGGACGGATCGACGGGGGCGTGGACGGAGATCCTGCCCCGGACGAGGCTGCAGCCGGATACGAACCACCGGTTCGTGCTGGAGGCGGCGGTGGTGGCGACGGATGTGCGGCTGGACATCTTTCCGGACGGGGGGATTTCGAGGCTGCGGGTGTTCGGGGGGCTGACGGAGGGGGGAGCGGCGCGTTTGCGGGAGCGGTAGGTGCGGGGCGCCTCCGGCGGGGGGTCGTGGCGCGGGGGTGCGTTGTGGTGCCGGGGGCCGGGGCCTCCGGAGGTACATGTCCGGACGGCATGATTTACGGCGCGTACCGGGCCACAGTCGGGATGCGGGCGTTCGCGCGCCACAAATCACGCTTTAGTGTCCGGACACGCACCTCCTACGACCCCGACCCCCTCCCCCCGGTGGTCGCCTCCAAGCGCCGCCTCGGCGGGGTGTTGGGGGCGGGTGCGACCCGGGGGCCCCGGCCCCCGGCACCACGACCGACCCGCACCCAACCACCGGCCCTAGCCGAAACGCACCGCCCTAGCCGAAACGCACCGCCCTAGCCGAAACGCACCGCCCCAGCCGAAACGCACCGGCCCCGCCAGGGATCGCCTCGACCATCGTTCACGTCCTCGTGACTTTGGTAGCTTCCAGGCCGCCGCCGGGCTCGCCCCCCGCCTCCGCTGCGTAAATTGGTCGATATGACACGCACGGACTACCCCTGGCTGCTCCCCTCGGAGATGATCGACCCGCGAGGCCCCGAGCTGCCCGGCGACCGCGGCAGAGCCCGGCCGCGGCGGACCGTGCGGGACTGGATCATCGACACCCTGATGTTTCTCCTCGCCGCCGGCATCGGGCTGCTTGCCCTGGAGGCCAGCGAGAGGGCCGGTAACTCGGACAACATCGTCATCGTCGACACGATCGTGGGCGTGCTGGCCTGCTGCGCGCTGTGGACGCGGCGCCGCTGGCCCGTGGGGCTCGCGCTCGTGCTCGCCGTGGCCAACATCGCGGCGCCCGTCGTCGGCGGGGCCGCGCTCGTGGCGCTCTTCTGCGTGGCCGTGCACCGGCCGTTCCGGGTCGTCGCGGCCGTCGGCGGGCTGTCCCTGGTGGCCGGGTGCCTACAGGCGTGGATACGGCCCGATCCGGATACGTCCCTGACGACCGGGATCGTCGCGACCGTCGTGCTGGTCCTGATGGTCACCGGCTGGGGCATGCTCGTACGGGCCAGGCGCCAGCTGGTCGTCGCGCTGCGCGAGCGGGCGACGCGGGCGGAGGCCGAGGCGGAGTTGCGGGCCGAGCAGGCGCAGCGGCTCGCCCGGGAGGCCATCGCGCGGGAGATGCACGATGTGCTCGCGCACCGGCTGACGCTGCTCAGCGTCCACGCGGGCGCTCTGGAGTACCGGCCGGACGCGCCGCCGCCCGAGGTGGCCAGGGCCGCCGGGGTGATCCGGGACAGCGCGCACGACGCGCTCCAGGATCTGCGCATGATCATCGGGGTGCTGCGGGCGCCCGGTGACGAGGGCGACCGGCCGCAGCCCACACTGGCCACCCTGGACGCGCTGGTCGCCGAGTCGCGTGAGGCCGGGATGAGGGTGACCCTGGACAGCCGGATCGACGACCCGTCGGCGGTGCCGGCCGCCACGGGCCGTACCGCGTACCGCATCGCCCAGGAGGGCCTGACCAACGCCCGTAAACACGCGCCGGGCACGCAGGCCACCGTCGAGGTGACCGGGGGACCGGGGGACGGGCTCACCGTCGAGGTGCGCAACCACGCGCCGCGGGGCGAGGTCCCGAAGGTGCCGGGTTCCGGCCAGGGGCTGATCGGGCTGACCGAGCGCGCGCTGCTGGCCGGCGGCCGGTTCGAGCACGGCGCGACCGGTGACGGCGGATTCGCCGTCCGCGCTTGGCTACCGTGGGCCTCATGAGTATCCGGCTGATCATCGTCGACGACGACCCGCTTGTCCGCACGGGACTGACCTTCATGCTCGGTGGCGCCGACGACATCGAGATCGTCGGAGAGGCCGCCGACGGCGCCGAGGTCCCGGCGCTGATCGAACGGACCGCGCCCGATGTGGTGCTGATGGACATCCGGATGCCCGGCGTGGACGGTCTGACGGCCACGGAGACGCTGCGCCGCCGCCAGGGCGCCCCGGAGGTGCTGGTCCTGACCACGTTCCACGCGGATGAACAGGTGCTGCGGGCGATGCGCGCCGGAGCGGCCGGATTCGTTCTCAAGGACACCCCGCCCGCCGAGATCGTCACCGCCGTACGGCGGGTGGCCGCCGGGGATCCGGTGCTCTCACCGGCGGTTACCCGCCAGCTCATGACCCATGTGGCCGGAGCGACCACCGGCGCCAGGAGGGACACCGTGTCGGACCGGCTCGGCTCTCTCGCCGAGCGCGAGCGGGAGGTCGCGCTCGCCGTGGGCCGCGGCCAGTCCAACGCCGAGATCGCCGCCGGGCTCTATATGAGCGTCCCCACCGTCAAGGCCCATGTCTCCCGCATTCTGGCCAAGCTCGGCCTCAACAACCGTGTCCAGATCGCCCTGTTGGTGCATGACGCCGATCCGGCCACCGGGACGGAGGGTGCCCGGAACGGCGACATACCCTGATCCGATGGCGGCTATCGAACTGGCAGATTACGGACCGGACTTCAACGTCAATCCCTATCCGTACTACGAGAAGATGCGCGAGACCGGCCCCGTCCACGAGATACGGATGCCGGACGGCCAACGCTTCTGGCTGATCGTCGGTTACGAGGAGGGGCGCTTCGCCCTCGCCGATCCCCGGCTGTCGAAGTCGCTCGGCCTCATGGGATACGAGTCGACCGACGAGGCGATCATGGGCCCGCACGTACTGACCCTCGACCCGCCCGACCACACCAGGCTGCGGAAGCTGGTCGCCCCCGAATTCACCCCGCGCCGGGTCGAGAAGCTGCGTCCGCGCGTCCAGCAGATCACCGACGACCTGCTGGACGCCATGATCCCGGCCGGACAGGGTGATCTGGTCGACGCCTTCGCCTTCCCGCTGCCCATCACCGTCATCTCCGAACTGCTCGGTGTGCCGCACGCGGACCGTGACTCCTTCCGGGCCTGGACGAACGAGATCGTCGCGCCGACCACACCCACCGGCCCGCGCGACAAAACCATCGAACTCTGCGCGTATCTCGACGCGCTCATCGAGGACAAGCGCACCTCGGCGCCCCGCGACGATCTGCTCTCCACCCTGCTGCGCACCTCCGCGGAGGACGGCGACCGGCTGTCCGCCGCCGAACTGCGGGCCTGGGCCTACGTCCTGCTGATCGCCGGTCATGAGACGACCGTCAATCTGATCGCGAACGCGGCGCGTACGCTGCTCGGCAACCCCGGTCAACTGGCGGCTCTACGGGCCGACTTCGGCCTGCTCGACGGGGCGATCGAGGAGACACTGCGGTTCGAGGGGCCGGTGGAGACCAGCACCGTACGGTTCACCGCAGAGGAGGTCACCTACGGCGACACGGTGATACCGGCCCACGAGACGGTTCTGGTCTCCCTGGCCTCCGTGGACCGCGATCCGGCCCGCTTCCCCGATCCGGACACCTTCGACATCCGCCGCTCCACCACCCCCGGCCGCGGCTCGGGCCATCTCGCCTTCGGCCATGGCATCCACTTCTGCCTGGGCGCACCGCTCGCCCGGCTGGAGGGCAGGATCGCCATCCGTACGCTGCTGGAGCGCTGCCCGGACCTGGCGTTCGACCCGGCGGCGGGGCCCTACGACTGGCTGCCAGGACTGCTGATCCGCGGGGTGCGGGGGCTGCCGGTGCGCTGGTAGGGACGGGAGGGCGGTCGGCTCCCCGCTCAGCCCTCCTGGGCGGGGATCTTTGACAGCGGCACCGGGCGCCGCTCGCGCCGGGACAGCTCGCACGCCTCCGCGATCCGCAGCGCGTGCAACGCCTCCCGGCCGTCGCACGGATTCTCCAGCTCGCCGGAGACGACCCGGAGGAAAGCGTCCAGCTCGGCCTCGTACGCCGGGGCGAACCGCTCCAGGAAGCCGGGCCACGGGTTGTCGGGGGGCGGCGGGCCCTTCGGCTCGGCCGAGGTGATCGGCGTACGGTCGTCGAGGCCGACCGCGAACTGGTCCAGTTCGCCCGCCAGTTCCATCCGTACGTCATAGCCCGCGCCGTTGCTGCGGGTGGCCGTGGCGGTCGCGAGCGTCCCGTCGTCCAGGGTGAGGACCACGGCGGCGGTGTCCACATCACCGGCCTCGCGGAACATGGCGGGACCCGCGTCGGAACCCGTCGCGTACACCTCCACCACCTCGCGTCCGGTCACCCAGCGCATGATGTCGAAGTCATGCACCAGACAGTCGCGGTACAGGCCGCCGGAGAGCGGCAGATACGCGGCGGGCGGCGGCGCCGGGTCGGAGGTGATCGCCCGTACCGTGTGCAGCCGGCCGAGCCGGCCCGACCGTACGAGCTCGCGCGCCGCGCCGTACCCCGCGTCGAAGCGGCGCATGAAGCCCAGCTGGAGCACCGTGCCCGCCGACTCCACCGCGCGCAGCGCGCTCAGCGTCCCCGGCAGGTCCAGGGCGATCGGCTTCTCGCAGAAGGCGGGGAGCCCGGCCCGTGCGGCGCGGCTGATCAGATCGGCGTGGGAGGAGGTGGCCGAGGCGATCACCACGGCGTCCACGCCGGAGGAGAAGACCTCGTCGACGGAGGGGGCCGCCGTCGCGCCCGTACGGTCGGCGACCTGTGCCGCGCGGGCGGAGTCGGTGTCCGCGACCACCAGCGAGCCGATGTCGCGATGGCGGCTGAGTACATCCGCGTGAAAGGTGCCGATACGGCCGGTTCCGATGAGTCCGATGCGCATGGCCCCAAGGTGGCCGGGGCCGGTCATCATGTCAAGCGTTTGTCCTGACAATCGAACGTAGCGACTTCCCGTCAACATGCCGTGCGGTTACGCTCACCCCGTGCCCCAGCAGCCGAGATCAGCCCAACCCGGACAGGAGACGCCCGGACCTGAGACGGATCACGCCACGCCGCTCCAGCTCAGCGTCGACCGCACCAGCCCGGTGCCCCTCTACTTCCAGCTCGCACAGCAGCTGGAGGCGGCCATCGAGCGGGGCGGACTGGCGCCGGGCAGCCTGCTCGGCAACGAGATCGAGCTGGCGGGCCGGCTCGGACTGTCCAGGCCCACCGTCCGGCAGGCCATCCAGTCCCTGGTCGACAAGGGGCTGCTGGTGCGCCGCCGGGGCGTCGGCACCCAGGTCGTCCACAGCCAGGTCAAGCGCCCGCTGGAGCTGAGCAGCCTCTACGACGATCTGGAGGCGGCCGGCCAGCGCCCGGCCACCCGCGTGCTGCGCAACACCGTCGAGCCGGCCACGGCCGAGGTCGCCGCCGCGCTGGGGGTGGCGGAGGGCGCGGAGGTACGGCTCGTCGAACGGCTGCGGTACGCGCACGACGAGCCGATGGCGTATCTGCGCAACCATCTGCCGATCGGAATGTTCGAGTGCGACACCGCGCGTCTGGAGATGACCGGTCTCTACCGGATGATGCGCTCCGCCGGGATCACCCTGCACAGCGCCCGGCAGACGGTCGGGGCGCGGGCCGCCACCGCCGAGGAGTCCGAGCGGCTCGGCGAGCCCGCCGGCGCCCCGCTGCTCACGATGGAGCGCACCACCTTCGACGACACCGGACGGGCCGTGGAGTTCGGTTCGCACATCTACCGCGCCTCCCGGTACTCCTTCGAGTTCCAGCTGCTCGTCCGCCCGTAACGGCCCGGGCGCTGCCGTCGCTTCGTAAGAATGTACGGACAAAGTATTGACGCCTCCCCGGGGGCCCGGCTAGAACTCCCCCCAGCCGCAACGGGGCGGCCGGGACAGAAGGCGGATCCATGGCGCGAACCCCTCGCAGGACGCGAACCACCGGAAACGGCGGGCGGGAAGCGGGCCCGGCTCGCCCAGGAGCGCACCCGCCCCGGTACCCGCCGACCGGCCGCCGGGCGGGCATGACCGATACTTGGGCGTCGCCGGGACCGAACGGGTCCCGGCCACACCGAGGAGTACGGCAAGAAGGGCGCGGCGTCGTGGCAAGGGTTCGGACAGGGGTGCGCGCGACGAGCGCGGTGCTGGCGGCGGTACTCGCGGCCTCGGTACTCGCGGGATGCAGCAGCACCGGCGGCAAGCGCGCGGAGGACCGGGCCAAGCAGGCCGCGGCCGAGGGGCGGGCCGCGGTGGACACCCCCGAGTGGACGGTGGCCATGGTCACCCACTCGGGCAGCGGCGACACCTTCTGGGACATCGTCCAGAGCGGTGCCAAGCAGGCGGCCGTCAAGGACAACATCAAGTTCCTCTACGCCAACAGCGACGAGGGCCAGCAGCAGGCCCAGCTCGTGCAGTCCTACATCGACAAGAAGGTCGACGGACTGATCGTCACGCTCGCCAAGCCCGACGCCATGAAGGCCGTCGTGGAGAAGGCGGTCAAGGCCGGTATACCGGTGATCACCGTCAACTCCGGCGCGGCGGAGTCCGCGTCCTTCGGCGCGCTCAGCCATATCGGCCAGGACGAGACCATCGCGGGCGAGGCCGTCGGCGACGAGCTGGACAAGCGCGGCAAGAAGAAGGCCCTCTGCGTCATCCACGAGCAGGGCAACGTCGGCCATGAGCAGCGCTGCGCCGGAGCGAAGAAGACCTTCGACGGAGAGCTCCAGAACCTCTACGTCGACGGTACGAACATGCCCGACGTCCAGGCGTCCATCGAGGCCAAGCTCCAGACCGACAAGAGCATCGACGCCGTCGTCACCCTGGGCGCCCCCTTCGCGGACACCGCCGTCAAGGCCAAGGAGTCCGCGGGCAGCCGGGCCGAGATCGACACCTTCGACCTCAATGCCAAGGTCGCCTCCTCGCTCACCTCCGGCGCGCTCGGCTTCGCCGTCGACCAGCAGCCCTACCTCCAGGGGTACGAGGCCGTGGACCTGCTCTGGCTCTACCGGTACAACGCCGATGTCCTCGGCGGCGGACGCCCCGTACTGACCGGCCCGCAGATCATCACGGAGAAGGACGCCGGCGCGCTCGCCGCGTACACGAAGCGGGGCACCCGATGACCACGACCGCCCCACCGGTCAACGACCGCCCCGGCGGGCCCGGGGGCGCCGACGAGCGGCTGCTGCACGCCTCCCCGCTGCGCAAGCTGCTCGGCCGGCCCGAGCTGGGCTCGGTCGTCGGCGCGTTCGCCGTCTTCCTCTTCTTCTCGTTCGTCGCGGACTCGTTCCTCCAGCTGTCCAGCTTCGGCACCGTCCTGTACGCGGCCTCCACGATCGGGATCATGGCCGTCCCGGTGGCGCTGCTGATGATCGGCGGCGAGTTCGACCTGTCCGCCGGTGTGATGGTGACCAGCTCCGCGCTGGTCTCGTCGATGTTCAGCTTCCAGATGACCGCGAACGTGTGGGTGGGCGTCCTGGTGTCGCTGCTGGTCACGCTGGCCTTCGGGGTATTCAACGGCGTCATGCTGACCCGTACGAAGCTGCCGAGCTTCATCATCACGCTCGGCACCTTCCTGATGCTCACCGGCCTCAATCTCGGGGTGACGAAGCTGATCAGCGACACGGTCTCGACCAAGAGCATCGGTGACATGGAGGGCTTCCCCTCCGCCAGGAAGCTCTTCGCCTCCCAGCTCACCGTCGGCGGTGTCGAGCTGAAGGTCACCATCCTGTGGTGGGCCGGTCTGGTCGCGCTCGCCACCTGGATCCTGCTGCGTACCCGCTTCGGCAACTGGATCTTCGCGGTGGGCGGTAACGCCGACGCCGCCCGCGCGGTCGGTGTCCCGGTCCTGAAGACGAAGATCGCGCTGTACATGGGCGTGGCCTTCTGCGCCTGGATCGCGGGCCAGCACCTGCTGTTCTCGTTCGATGTCGTCCAGTCCGGCGAGGGCGTCGGCAACGAGCTGATCTACATCATCGCGGCCGTCATCGGCGGCTGTCTGATCACCGGCGGCTACGGCTCCGCGATCGGCTCGGCGGTCGGCGCGTTCATCTTCGGCATGACCAGCAAGGGCATCGTCTACGCGGAGTGGAACCCGGACTGGTTCAAGTTCTTCCTCGGAGCGATGCTCCTTCTGGCCACCCTGCTCAACGCGTGGGTGCGCAAGCGTGCGGAGGCGACACGATGACGGACGACACGACGGCGGGCGGCGCCACGGCGGGCACCACGAGCGGCGCGCTGGTCGAACTCGACAACGTCAGTAAGTACTACGGCAATATCCGCGCCCTGGAAGGTGTCTCGCTGGAGGTTCACGCGGGCGGGATCAGCTGTGTGCTCGGCGACAACGGCGCGGGCAAGTCCACCCTCATCAAGATCATCGCCGGGCTGCACCGGCATGACTCGGGCGACTTGCTGATCGAGGGCGAGAAGACCACCCTGGCCTCCCCGCGCGAGGCCCTGGACCGCGGGATCGCCACGGTCTACCAGGACCTCGCCGTCGTACCGCTGATGCCTGTCTGGCGGAACTTCTTCCTCGGCTCCGAGCCCACCAGGGGCTCCGGCCCCTTCAAACGGCTCGATGTCGCCCTGATGCGTGAGACCACCCGCGCCGAGCTGCTGCGGATGGGCATCGATCTGCGCGATGTCGACCAGCCGATCGGCACGCTGTCCGGTGGTGAGCGCCAGTGTGTGGCCATCGCCCGAGCCGTCTACTTCGGCGCGAAGGTCCTCGTCCTGGACGAGCCGACCGCGGCGCTCGGGGTGAAGCAGTCCGGGGTGGTGCTCAAGTACGTGGCCGCCGCACGTGACGCGGGACTCGGAGTGGTACTCATCACCCACAACCCGCACCACGCGTATCTGGTCGGTGACCGTTTCGTCCTGCTCAAGCGGGGCGTGATGGCGGGCAGCCACACCAAGGACTCGATCACCCTGGATGAGCTGACGCGGCAGATGGCGGGCGGTTCCGAGCTGGAGGAGCTGAGCCATGAACTGGAGCGCGCCCCCGCGCCCATCCGCGTCGGCGGCCACCCCGGCGCACGCTCCGTCAACGGACCGGCCGACAGGGACTGACCTGGGACACAGGGCTCACCGTACGGCCCCCGCCGGGCCGCACAGCCATCCAACCCGCCACGGATGGCAGAATCTGGCACGGCGGACACCGTCCGCCGCCGCCGCCCGTCCGGGCCCGGCGGCCCCCGACCCCGCAGGGACGACACGACTCGTGCGCGTACGCAGCCGCCCACTCACCCGGCACGGCGAACCGGAGCCGCTCGCGCCGACGGACGAGTCCGGGGAGCCGGGCCGATGAGCACATACCGCGACTTCGCACACCGCGGCACCGCCCGCGCCACCGTCCTGCGGACCGTCGGCACCCGTGAGCGCCGCTCCCTCCTCACCGCGCCCCGGGTCCCGACCGTCGGCATCGACATCGGCGGTACGAAGGTGATGGCCGGCGTCGTCGATCCGGACGGCAACATCCTGGAGAAGCTCAGGACCGAGACGCCGGACAAGTCCAAGAGCCCCCGGGTCGTCGAGGACACCATCGTCGAGCTGGTCCTCGACCTCTCCGACCGCCACGATGTGCACGCCGTCGGCATCGGCGCGGCCGGCTGGGTCGACGCCGACCGCTCCCGCGTGCTGTTCGCGCCGCACCTCGCCTGGCGCGACGAACCCCTCAGGGACGCGATCTCCTCGCGGCTCGCCGTCCCGGTGATGGTGGACAACGACGCCAACGCCGCGGCCTGGGCGGAGTGGCGCTTCGGCGCCGGGCGCGGCGAGGACCATCTCGTCATGATCACGCTCGGCACCGGTATCGGCGGCGCCATCCTGGAGGACGGCCGGGTCAAGCGCGGCAAGTTCGGCGTCGCCGGCGAGTTCGGCCATATGCAGGTCGTGCCCGGCGGCCATCGCTGCCCGTGCGGCAACCGCGGCTGCTGGGAGCAGTACAGCTCCGGCAACGCCCTCGTACGGGAGGCCAGGGAGCTGGCCGCCGCCGACTCCCCGGTCGCGTACAACATCATCGACCGCGTCAAGGGCAACGTCCAGGACATCACGGGACCGCTGATCACCGAACTCGCCCGCGAGGGCGACGCCATGTGTATCGAGCTGTTCCAGGACATCGGCCAGTGGCTCGGTGTCGGCATCGCCAACCTCGCCGCCGCGCTCGACCCGTCCTGCTTCGTCATCGGCGGCGGGGTCAGCGCCGCCGACGATCTGCTGATCGGCCCCGCCCGCGACGCCTTCCGCCGCCATCTCACCGGCCGCGGCTACCGCCCCGAGGCACGGATCACCAAGGCGCAGCTCGGCCCCGAGGCGGGCATGGTCGGCGCCGCCGATCTCGCCCGGCTGGTGGCCCGGCGCTTCCGCCGCGCCAACCGCCGCCGGGTGGAGCGCCATGAGCGGTACGAGAGATACGCGCAGGCCATCCGCACCGCCCGCCCGACGCAGGAGCCCCGTACGACCCAGGAACCGCCCTCATGACCATCGAGCTACCCGTGCCGGTGCGTGACGAGGGCGGTAAGCCGCCCGAGGACCGCGGGCACCGCAACCGCCGCCGCTGGCTGACGGCCATCGTCATCGTGCTGCTCATCGGTATCCCGGCGGGCTATCTGGTCATCTCGGCCGGGCAGAGCCGCGAGAGCGGCCGGAACAAGGAGGCCGAGTCGTCGGCCACCGGTCTCCAGCAGCTGCGCCCGTCCAAGATGAAGCGCCGCATCTTCGAGGTGCCGATACCGCTGGGCGCCACCCGGGTGCGCTACTTCGAGACGAGCAACTGGAAGACCAGCCGGCTGTACGTCCAGTTCGATGTCACCTCGGGACGGCTCGACACCTTCCTGACCGAGATGGGCACCAGCCGCTCCGCGCTCAAGGACGACGCCATCACGATCACGCCGCGCGACCGCCGTACGGTCGGCTGGAACTTCGATCTCCCCGGCCACGACTGGGCGGGCACCAGCCACCACCAGAAGAGCCCGCGGCCCAGTCAGGACGTCGTGGTGGACCTGACAGAACCAGGCTTCCCCCGGGTGTACGTCGTCTCCACCACGACTCCCTGACGGCCGCCGGGCCCGACGGGGCCCGGCCCGGCCGGACCGGTGACTACCGGAGGCGGACTACGCCGCCTTGCGCAGGCGGGCGATGACTCCGTTGATGTCGTCCGTCAGCCGCTCGGGGCGTACGAAGTGGCCGCCGGGTTCCTCGCGCCACTCGTGCGGGATGCCGGCACGGCCGAGAAGGTCCCGGAATTCGCGCTGGCCGGCGAGTACATGGCCCTCGTTCATCGTGTCGAACCAGTTGATCGGGTCGGGGCTGGTGCCGGCCACCAGATAGACGCGCTTGTCGCGATAGCGCTCGATGTTCTGGACCGGGTTGTCGGCGGTGACCCTGGCCTCGTCCCACAAGGGCATGCCGTAGATCGAGCCGCCGGCCAGGTCCAGAGCCGCGGACGTCACGTTGGCCCAGTGGGCGACCGCGCCGTTGTCGCGGCGCAGGCTGGGCGGGCCGGAGTGGGCGCTCACGGAGGCGAAGTGCCCGTAGTACTTGGCCGCGTACTTCAGCGCGCCGAAGCCGCCCATCGAGAACCCGGAGACGGCGCGGCCGTCGTACTCCGCGTACGTCCGGAAGTTCGCGTCGATCCAGCGGAGCAACTGATCGATGTGGAAGGTCTCCCAGTTCCGGGGCCGGTGTTGGAGTTGACGGGATTGGAGTACCAGCCCGCCTGTCCGCCGTCGGGCATCACGACGATGAGCGGCTTTCCGGCGGTCACGTCACGGATCCTGAGGTCGCGGTCGAAGGTGATGAAGTCCTGGCCGGGACCGCCGCCGTGGAACAGGTAGAGGACGGGGTAGGTGCGTCCGCTGGTGTGGTAGTCGTCGGGCAGCAGGACGTTGACGGCGGGGTTCCAGCCGATCGCGTTGGTCGCGAACCGGTAGTACCACATGCGGGGGTCGTTCTCGTTGCGCTCCTTGATGGTCAGCCCGAAGCCGTCGTCGGCCGTTTCGGCCGCCGACGCGGTCGCGGCTAAGGGCCCAACGCTCAGTGCTGTGGCCGCGGTGACTCCACCGGCGGCTTTCAGGAAGGTTCGGCGATTGAGGCGGTGCTTGCTCACATTTCTCTCCCGGTCACGGAGTTCCACGAACCGCCGCAGCGTAGCGAGCCCTCTTGTCATGGCCGCGAACTTCCCGTCAGTCCCCGGAAGACCTCCACAACCAGCCGCTTCGACCTCGAACGCGTGGACCATGTTCGTGCATGTCTTCCCGCTGATGCCGAAGGAAGGGCGACGCCCGGCCGTAGCGGAGCCGCGGAAGAAGTACTGGGCAATCTCTTGACCGGCGTGCGCCGGAGGTCCACAGTACTCGTTAATGCGCATTACTAATACGCATTAACGATCCGGAGGAACACGGTGGAGGAACCCAGGAAGCGGGCCAGGCCAGGCCGGACCCCCGCACCCACGGGCCGTACGTCGCGACCGCGCCAGGCCGAGGTCGCCAGGCTCGCCGGGGTCTCGCAGGCCACGGTCTCGCTGGTACTCGGGGCCCGGAAGCAGGGCGCGACGATCTCCGAGGAGACCCGGCGGAAGGTGCTCGACGCCGTACGCAGCCTCGGCTATGTCCCCGACCCGGCGGCCAGCCGGCTCGCCGCCGCGCGAAACAATCTGCTCGGGGTCTTCAGCTTCACATCCACCTTCCCGACCGACGTGCAGCACTCGTACTACCCCTTCCTCGTCGGCGTCGAGCGGGAAGCCGCGGCGCGCGGCTACGACCTGGTGCTCTTCACCGGCTCCAGCACGGGCGGCGCGGGGGCCGCCGGACCGGGCGCCCTCAACCGGGTACGGCTCGCCGACGGCTGCCTCTTCCTCGGCCGGCACGCGCCCGCCCACGAACTGCTGCGCCTGGTCGCCGACGGCTTCCCCGTGGTCCACCTCGGACGCAGGGACGAGCTGGAGGGACTGGCATGGGTCGGCGCCGACTACGTCAGCGCCAGCCAGGAGGTCGTCACGCATCTCGCCGGGCTCGGCCACCGGCGGATCGTGCTGGTACGGGAGGACGACGAGGCCGCCGCCTCCACCGACCGTGAACACGGCTTCCTCAAAGGTCTGGAGGAGGCCGGCCTGCCCGGCGGCCCCGCCGCGGTCTTCCGCTCCGCCGACCCGGAGCACGACCTCACGGCCGAGCGGCTGCGCGGCTGGCTCGACGACGGCGTCACCGCGTTCGTCGCCGAGGAGACCGATACCGGCGACGCCTGGCGCGCGCTGCACGGCGCCGCGCACTTCGTGGGCATCGACTGCCCGCGCGACGCGTCGCTCGCGCTGCTCGGCAGCCTGCCGCCGGACCTGTCGGACGGACCGACGCCCACCGGATTCGACATCCCCCGGCCGCAGTTGGGCGCCGCCGCGGTGCGGATGCTCGCCGCGCTGGTGGCGGGGGAGCAGGCGGTGGAACCGCTGGTGGCCTGTGCCTTCCGACCCGGTACGACGGCGGGCCCGCCACCCGGCCACCACTGACCGGCCGGCCGTCCGGCACCGCCCCGACGCCGGGGGTCCGGCCACCCGCGCACCCACCGCGAACCAAGCGCCACCCACCGCGAACCAAGCGCCAACCGCACCGAGCGGACACAGCACCTCAAGGAGATCCGTGACATCCTCACCCGACATCCTCATCGTGGGCTCCGGGCTCGGCGGCGTGGCCGCCGCCCTCGCCGCCTGCCGGGCCGGACGCACCGTCGTCCTCACCGAGGAGACGGACTGGATCGGCGGCCAGCTCACCTCACAGGCCGTCCCGCCGGACGAGCACCCGTGGGTCGAGCAGTTCGGCACCACAGCCTCGTACCGCACGCTGCGCGAGTCCATCAGGGACCACTACCGCCGGTGGTATCCGCTGCGCTCCGAGGCGCTGGCCCTCACCGATCTCAATCCGGGCGCGGGCCGCGTCAGCAAGCTCTGCCACGAGCCGCGCGTCGCCCTCGCCGTCCTGGAGGCGATGCTCGCTCCGCACCGCTCCTCGGGCCGGCTCACGCTTCTGACCGAACACCGCCCGGTCGCCGCCGAGTCGGGCGACGACGACACCGTACGGTCCGTCACGCTCACCGATCTGCGGGACGGCAGCCGTCGTACGGTCAGTGCTCGTTACGTCATCGACGCGACCGAGACCGGCGAGCTGCTCGAACTCGCCGGGGTCGAGCACACCATCGGCGCCGAGGCGCGGAGCGAGTTCGACGAGCCGCACGCCCCCGAAGTGGCGGCGCCCCTCAACCAGCAGGGGATCACGGTGTGTTTCGCGCTCTCCCACCACGAGGGCGAGGACCACACCATCGACCGGCCGGCCGACTACGACTTCTGGCGCGCCTACCGGCCGGACTTCTGGCCGGGACCGCTGCTTGGTTTCCTCGCGCCCGACCCCCGCACCCTGGAGGCCGTACCGCGCACCTTCGTCCCCAACCCGGACCTCGACCCGCTCGATGTCACCGCCGACCAGTCGGCCGACGCGGGTGACAAGGAGCTGTTCGGCTTCCGCCGGATCCTGGCCCGCAAGCTGCACCGGCCCGGCGCCTTCGACTCCGACATCACCCTCGTCAACTGGCCCCTGAACGATTACTGGTTGAAGCCCCTGATCGGCGCCGGAGAGGAGACATCGGCCGCCGCGCTCGCCGAGGCGCGCCAGCTCTCGCTCTCGGTCCTGTACTGGCTCCAGACCGAGGCGCCGCGCGCCGACGGCGGTACGGGATTCCCCGGACTCCGGCTGCGTCCCGATGTCACCGGCACGGTCGACGGGCTCGCCAAGGCGCCGTACGTACGCGAGTCACGCCGTATCAAGGCCGTCACCACCGTCACCGAGCACGATGTGGCGATCGACATCGTCGGCCCCTACGGCGGCACCCGCTACCGGGACTCCGTCGGTATCGGCAACTACCGCATCGACCTGCACCCCTCGACCGGCGGCGACAACTACATCGACATCGGCTCGGTGCCCTTCGAGATCCCCCTCGGCGCCCTCGTACCGCGCCGCGTCCGCAATCTGCTGCCCGCCGGAAAGAACATCGGCACCACCCACATCACCAACGGCTGCTACCGGCTCCACCCGGTGGAGTGGAACATCGGCGAGGTCGCGGGCGCGCTGGCCGCGCACTGCGTCGCCGAAGGCGTCGAACCGCGTCAGGTCCAGGCCGAGGACAAGCGGTTCGACCAATTCGCCCGGCTGCTCGACCGCGAAGGAGTGCAGCGCCACTGGCCCGACGTACGGGGCTACTGACACCGCCCGACGGAACAACGGCGGCGGACAGCCGGGCAGGAGCAGCTCCACCTGCCCCGCCCGGCCCACCGCCCGCGCCATGCCAACTGTGCACAAGGAGGTGCCCAAGCCATGAACACCCACCGCATCCGCGTCGGCATCGACGTGGGCGGAACCTTCACCGACGCCGTGGCCGTAGACGCCACGACCCTGCGACTCCTGGGGCAGGTGAAGGTCCCCACCAGCCACCATCACGAGAACGGTGTCGCCCACGGCATCGTGGAAGCTCTCGACCGTCTGCTGGAGCAGACCGGACACGCCCCGGAGGACGTGGCCTTCCTGGCCCACGGCACCACCCAGGCTACCAATGCCCTGCTGGAGGGCGACGTCGCCACCGTCGGTCTGATCGGAGTCGGCACCGGTCCGAGCGCCGGGTTCACCCGCGGGCTGGCCGCCTTCCGGAAGCTCGAACTCACCCCCGGCAAGCGGCTACCGCTCGTCTACGCCCATGTCGCCGACCCGGACGACGCGCCCGCCGTACGTGCCGCCGTCGACGCGGTCGTCCGGGAGGGGGCCCATGTCGTCGTCGTCAGCCAGCCGTTCAGCGTCGACCGTCCCGAAGGCGAGGACGCGGTCGTCGCGGTGGCCAAGGAGCGCGGTCTGCCGACGACCGCCGCGCACGAGATCACCTCGCTGTACGGGCTCCACAAACGGACCAGGACCGCCGTCGTGAACGCCGCGATCCTGCCGCGCATGCTCGCCACGGCCGACCTGGTCGACGCGTCCATCACCAAGGCGGGCGTGACCGCGCCACTGATGGTGATGCGCTGCGACGGGGGAGTGATGTCGCTGGACGAGATGCGGCGCAGGCCACTGCTCACCGTGCTGTCAGGACCGGCGGCCGGTGTCGCAGGCGCGCTCATGCAGGAGCGCGTCAGCGAGGGCCTGTTCCTGGAGACCGGCGGCACGTCCACCGACATCAGCGTCGTACGGCGCGGCAAGGTCGCCGTCCGGCACGCCACCATCCTCGGCAAGACGTCATACCTGTCGGCGCTCGACGTCAGGACCGTCGGTGTCGGCGGCGGCTCGATGGTCCGCGTCGGCGGCGGCAAGGTCACCGGCGTGGGACCGCGCAGCGCGCATATCGCGGGGTTGCCGTACGCCTGCTTCGCGACCCTGGACGACCTGCGGGACGCCAAGGTCAGCACGGTCCGGCCGATGGACGACGACCCGGCCGACTACGCGGTGCTCGACGCCGCCGGCGGACGTTTCGCGATCACCATGACCTGCGCGGCCAACGCGCTGGGCCGGGTACCCGAAGGGGACTTCGCCCACAGCGACCCGGCCGTGGCCGAGGCCGCGATCGCGCCCCTGGCCGCCGCGCTCGGCACGGACATCGCCACGGCGGCGGCCCGAGTCCTGGACGCCGGCACCGGCCAGGTGAGGTCCGTGGTCGACGCGATGATCCGTGACTACCGCCTGGACAAGGACACCGCCGTGCTCGTCGGCGGTGGCGGAGGCGCGGCAGCCGTCACCCCGCACCTCGCGGCCGTCACCGGACAGGAGGGCAGGATCGCGCGCCACAACGAGGTCATCAGCCCCATCGGTGTCGCCCTCGCCCTCATCCGCGAGCAGGCCGAACGCATCATCCCCGGCGCCGGCCAGGAACAGATCCTCGCCGTACGGGCCGAGGCCGAGGCCGCCGTCGTCGCCCAGGGCGCTGCCGCGGACGGCGTCGAGGTGGAGGTCACCGTCGACCCGCAGACCAGCACCGTGCGCGCCGTCGCGACCGGCGCCACCGAGCTGCGTACGCAGGACCGCGCCCACCGGGCGGACGACGCCGACCGGCTGCGCGCCGCCGCCGACAGCCTCAAGACCGACCCGGCGTCGGTGCGCGTGCTCGCGGGCACCCCGGCGCACACCGTGTACGGCACCGACGTGCACCGCAGGTTCCGCCCGGACCGCCACCCGGTGCGCGTCGTGGACGCCGACGGGGTCGTACGGCTCCACGCGCCGGACGCCCGCGTCGAGGCCACCACCGTCGACCGCGCGCCCGAAGTCCTCGCCGGGCTGGTGCGGGAGGGCACGTCGTACGGCGACGGCGGTATCCGTGCCCCCGCCCTGCGGCTGCTCCTCGGCTCCCGGATCGCCGATCTCTCCGGGGTACTCGACCCGCAGCCGCTGCTCGCACTCGCCCGCAGCGAACTGCGCGCACGCGCCGCCGACGAGCCGGTCATCGCCGTGCTGGAGGTGCGCTCATGACAGTGGCCCTGCTCGACCGCGCCGCGCTCGCGGCGATCGAGGCACTCGAAGCGACGGACGACATCGAGTTCGGCGTCCGGCTGCTCGCGAACACCCCCACGCACGAGCGCCGCGACCCGGCTCTGCTGCGTCAATGGGCGCGTACCGCCGACGAGTTCGGCGCCGCACTCGCCCCCGTCGCCCAGGCGCCCCATGTCGTGGAGAGCGGCGACGGTCTGGCGAAGGGCCTCCTCGCCCGCTACACCTCCAGGCCGGTCCCGACCGTCGAGCTGTTCACCGACACCCTGGCCCTCGCCGACGGGCTGATCGACCGCCTCGGCTGGCGCCACTGGTATCCGGCCGGGTCGGTACGGGCGGCGGCGATCGCCCACGAGGCCGTGCACGACCAGCTCCACCACGGACCGGCGAAGACGGCCCTCAAGCGGTCACTCGGCCATGTCGTGCTGCGCGCGGGACGCCACCGCCTGTACGGCCATGTCGCGGGCGCCGACGAGATCGCCGCCCACGCCTACGCCCGCGCGGTCTGCGGCCTCGGCCGCAGCCCCCTCCTGCTGACGGCCGCCCTGGCCACTGCCGCCGACGCGCGGCAAGGCTCCCCGTACGGAAGAGAGAAGTAACGCCATGGGCGTCGTCATCCTTCTTGTCATGGCGGCCGGTGTCGCCGCGATGCTCACCCGCAGACTCCCCACCGCCTTCGCCCTCGTCATCCTGGCCGTCGCCATCGCTTTCCTCGCCGGCGCCCCGCTGACCGGCGAGAACAGCGTCCTGGACACGGTCGTCCAGGAGGGTGCGCCGGCCCTCGCCGCCACGATGATCGCGATCCTGCTGGGCTCCTGGCTCGGGAGGCTCCTCGACGAGACCGGCATCGCGGGCACCCTCGTCCGCAAGATCGTGGAGTTCGGCGGCGACCGACCGGTCGTGGTCGCGCTCGGCGTCCTCGCCGTCTCCACCCTCGTCGGTACGGTCACGGGCTCGGCGCCCGCCGCGATGCTGGCCGGCATCATCGGCATCCCCGCCATGATCGCCGTCGGTATCCCCAAGGTCACCGCGGCCGGCACGATCCTGATGGGCATAGCCGCCGGTATGCCCTTCGAGCTGCCCATCTGGCAGTTCTTCTCCACCGCGCTCGAACTTCCCGTGGACACCGTGCGCGGCTTCATGATGAAGCTGTTCCCCTTCGCGCTGGCCGCCGCCGTCCTCTTCGTCCTCATCGAGACACGACGACGCGGGGTCGAACACGCGTGGTCGCTCAAGTCCGCTCCGGCGAAGCCCACTTCGCGCCGTGAGCAGCTCGGCGACGCCCCGTGGTACGCGCTGCTCACCCCGCTCGTACCGCTGATCCTCGCCCTCGGTCTCGATGTCGCGATCCTGCCGTCGATGCTGGCCGGCGTCCTGTACGCGCTGGTCACCACCACCCGGCCGGGCGAGATGGGCAAGCGGCTGCTGCGCACCCTGTACGGCTCCTTCGAGATCGCGGCGGCGCCGATCGTCCTCTTCATCGCGATCGGCGTGCTGCTCGCCGCGGTGAAGCTGCCCGGCGCCGTGGCGGCGCTGGAGCCGCTGATCAAGGCGGTCAGCCCGCAGAACCCGGTGCTGTTCGTCGTGGTCTTCACCCTGCTCGTGCCGCTCTGCCTCTACCGGGGTCCGCTGAACGTCTACGGCCTCGGCGCGGGCATCGCCGGTGTCCTTATCGCCGCCGGCATCTACCCGGCCGTCGCGGTGCTTGGCCTGGCCACCTCGTACAACCAGGTCTTCGGTGTGGCGGACCCGACCAGCACCCAGACCGTGTGGAGCGCGCAGTACGCCGGAGTCACCCCGCAGCAGGTGATGCTGCGGACCCTGCCCTATGTCTGGGCCGTCGCCCTCGGCGGCTTCTGCGTCACCGCCGCCAGCTATCTGTGATCTCTCGCTCACTCCCGGGACGGAGCACGACATGACACAGCACGACATGACAGAGCACGACAGCGACCCGAAGCAGCGGCACGACACGCGTGAGCCGCGGAACCCCGGCCGGCGCGTATTCCTGCGCGCGGCGGCCGGGGCCGCCGCGGTCGCGTCCGGGGTCGCGGCCACCGGCGCGACAGCGGGCGGCGCGACCGCCGCCCCCGCCTCGGCCGGGGCACCCGCCGTCGCCGCGGCGCCCGGTGGATTCCCCGACTACCGCTATCTGAAGACGCTTCTGACGCCCTCTCAGCTCAAGTACAACCCCACCGGGGAGATCATCTTCCCGTGCGTCCGGGGCGTCTACGACAAGTTGGCCAATCCGCTGGGCCGTTACTACCTCTACTACGGCCCGCACGACGCGCCCGGCGGTATCTGCCTGGCCTACGGCGACTCGCTGGAGGGGCCGTTCACGGAGTACACCGCGAACCCGATCGTCTCCAACAACTGGCAGCCGCACTACACGGTCTCCCATGTCGCCTCGCCACACGTCCTGTGGAACGAGGACGTCAGGGAGCTGTGGCTCTACTTCCACGGCGAGAACGGCACGACTCGGCTCGCCCGTTCCAAGGACGGCATCACCTTCACCTACGACAAGGTGGTGCTCACCACCGCGATGATGCCCGCGGGCAGCACCGAAACCTCGTACGCACGCGTTTTCCGGCACGACCTGCCCTCGCGTGGCGCGCGCTATGTGATGCTCTTCATGCTCAACAACCAGTCCAACCACCGTGATATCGCCTGGGGCTGGTCGAAGGACGGCCGTGACTGGACGTTCGACCAGCAGCCGCTCGTCCGCCACTCCGACGTCGGGGCGAACAACATCGGCGGCCCGCACCTGCTGAGCCGGAACGGCAGTACGTATGTCGTCTACAACACCAGCAAGGAGAACGGCGGCAACCTGCTGATCACCGAGGTCGGCAACGACTTCAGCCGCCGTGAACACCTCGGTCTCTTCTACGACTCGGCCAACAGCGCGCCGGACAACGGGCGCAGCGCCTCGCCGAGCTTCGGAACCGACCGTGGGGTGCCGTACATGATCTATGAGGCGGGCGAGCGTCTCCAGGGCTCGATCGCGGTCGCACGCGGCTGATCCACCGTAGGGCCCGTCCGGCGGTCTTCGGCTCCGCGGCGGCGTGCGGCATCCGGCGTGGACACGGGGGAGTCAGCCGAACAGATCGGAACCGAGCGGGTGTTGTGGGTCGAAGCCCGGGAGGATCAGAAAGGTCGCACTGGCGGTCGTGGTGGTGAAGGGCAGCAGCGCGTCGGAGGCGTCCATGCGGCTGAGCGTGGCCGTGAAGGTCCGCAGGTCGTTCTGGAAGCTGATGAAGAGCAGGCCGGGGGCGGGCTCGTCGGTGCTGTAGGAACGGCGGAGCATATGGCCGACGCCGACCACGGTGGGGTTCGCCCTGCGGACGTGGGCGTCCACCGGGACGAGATAGCGGCCGTCGGGCGTCTTGGCGCCGAGTTCCGGGCCCGAGGCGACGGTGCCGCCGGAGAGGGGCACGCCGCTGTCCCGGCGCCGCCCGAAGACCGCCTCCTGCTCGGCGACGGACAGGGCGGCGAACCGTGTCAGGTCGAGTTCCATGCGCCGCAGTACGGCCAGGGTGCCGCCGGCGACCGCGGGGGGCCCGGCCAGCCACAGATCGCGCTCCTGCTCGGCGGCCGTGTGCGGGCCCACGATGCCGTCGATGAAGCCGAGCAGGTTGCGCGGTGCGGTGACGCCCTCGGCGACGGGCACGTCCGTACCGCGGCGTCCGGTCTGCCGCCAGCGTTCGCGGACGCGGTCGCCTGCCCGGTCCAGCAGCGCGGCGGCGACGACCGGTACGAGCAGCGCGTCGTCGGCGCAGATCTGTATCAGCAGATCACCGCCGCGTGCCCGCGAGCCGATCCGCTCGCGGGAGAACCGCGGGAGGTCGGCCGCACCGGGCAGTGCGGCATCGGCCGACCGCACCAGCCGCGGACCCACGCCGACGGTCACGGTCAGATCACCCGGGGGCAGGCCCAGCAGCCGGGGGTCCGACCCGGCGGTGAGGGCGCTGATGGCCTCGCCGAGTTCGGCCAGTAACGGGCCGGGCGCCACCGCGGTGCCGAGGTCGGCCACCACGGCCAGCAGATTGCGCTGGGCCGACCGGGGAAGCGTGACGCCCGCCTGATGCCGGCCCGTCGCCGGAACCCGCGTGCGCGTGGCCGACGCGGCAGGGACGGGCGGGCGGGGCTGGGCGGATTCCGATGAGCACCCGGCGATGAGACCGGCGGCCACCGTGACGCCGGTGGCACCGAGCAACGCGCGGCGTGACGGGTGGTGATCGGCGCTCATGATGTGCAGAGTGCCACACCCGCCGCGCGTCCGCCGTTCAACTTCTCTATTCCGGCGGGGAATTCGCCGCCGTGCCAGACTGGGATCATGTCTCGATCAGCTCTTCGCGTGATGGCGGCGGTACTGGGCGTACTGACGCTGGTGTCCGGTTGCAGCGGTGGCGGCGACGACGGATCGGACAAGGGCCGGCGGCCCGAGGGCGCGCGGGTGACGATCCGTGTGCCCGGCGACGCCCCGACGATCTCGGACGCGGTGTCCCTCGCCCACCCCGGCGATCTGGTGCTGGTGGCTCCGGGTGTGTACCGCGAGTCGGTGAAGGTCGACACGGCTCGCATCACGCTGCGAGGCGAGTCCCGGGACAAGGTGGTCATCGACGGGCAGTCGCTGCGGCCGAACGGCGTGGTGGTCACCGCGCCAGGGGTGGCCGTGGAGAACCTGACCGTGCGGAAGAACACGCAGAACGGGGTGCTGGTCACCGGTTCGGCGGCGGCGGTCGCCGGGCTGCCGGGGAGCGGTGGCTACGACACCGGCGACGAACCCGTCAACCTCCTGAAGTCGTTCCTCGTCTCGCATGTGACCGCGACCCGTAACGGTCTGTACGGCATCTACGCGTTCTCCGCGCAGAACGGTGTCATCGAGCACTCCTACACATCGGGCGGGGCGGACTCGGGGATCTATGTCGGCCAGTGCAAGCCGTGCCGGATCGTGGTGCGGGACAACATCTCCGAACTCAACGCGGTCGGTTACGAAGGCACCAACGCCGGCGGCGACATGTATGTGGCCGGCAACCGCCTGGTCGGCAACCGCGTCGGACTGACCATCAACTCCGACCACCAGGAGAAACTGCTCCCGCAGCGCGACGCCGTCGTCGCCGGCAATCTGATCGCGGACAACCAGCAGCCGCGGACCCCCGAACAGGCCGACGGCGGCTGGGGCATCGGTATCGGGGTCGACGGCGGCAGCGACAACCAGTTCATCCGCAACCGGATCACCGGCAACACCAACGCCGGGCTCGTGATCACCGCGACCGCCGACCTGACCGCGGACCGCAACCGGATCACGGACAACACCTTCACCGCCAACGGCGTCGACGTCGGGTGGACGTTCCCCGCCGCCACCCGCGGACAGGGCAACTGCCTACGAGGGAACGCGCTTCGGCGGACCGTACCCGCGAGGCTCGCGGACACCGCGTCCTGCCCGGTTTCCGCCATGTCGCCCACGCCCTCCGGCAGTTGGGCGAGTCCGGCGGCGCCCGCGGGCATCCCGTTCACCGAGGTGGCCGCGCCGGGCCCGCAGCCGGAGTTCCCGCGTGCCACCACCACGGGCGCCACCGTCGTGCCGGACGTTCCGGCGCTGCCGGACATCGCGGACATCGCGCTGCCGTCGGCGTCGCTCCTCGCCACCGGGGCGCGGGTGAGCGGCGGCTAGGACGCCGGTGTGATTCCGGGGACCGGCTGGACGGGGACGTACGCCCGGGTGTCGAAGTCGAAGACCACCGGCTGCGGCTCGGAGGCGATACTGGCCTGAACCCGGTACATGGTGCCGTCCGAACCGATCCAGTAGCGCACGGTCCCCGACGCACTGGCCTTGGTATCGCCGTCCGGCCCCTTCATGATGTCCGTCCGATGGCCGTGCACCGTCTCCTGCCCGACCCATGCCGCGCCGTTCTGCGGCAGCAGCGCGGCGTTGTCCGGCCGGTCGCTGCCGAGGCCGAGCGCGATGCCCAGCGAGCTGTCCAGGGTCATGCCGGACGTCCGCAGCGGACGGCTGTGCCAACCGGACGTGGGCGGCGACGCCGGTGCGGCTGCCGGGGGATCTGTCATGGGGTGGACGAGGACGGTGGTGGCCGTCCACTGGATCAGCCCCTCGCTGGACGTGTCGCGCCCGGTCCCGTGCACCACCCCGTAACCGGTATGGGTGCGGTAGTCGATGGATCCGGTGATCACCAGCCCGCCGGCGGCGTTCGGCACGGTGATCGTCACCGCCCGGCCCCCCGCCTGGTAGTTGAGGAAACGCGTGACCGCCAGCCGGTTCACCTCGTCCGAGGTCAACGCCCGCGGGCCGGTGGGGCCACCGCTGTTGCCGAGGAGGACGAAGGCGGTGATCGCGGCGGCCGCGACGCCGACGACGGCGGCTACCACCCATCGTCGCCTCGGCCACCGGTGGCGCCGGCCCGTCTCGCGCCCCAGGGGACCCCGCTTGATGTCGATGCTCCGCGTTCTGATGCTCCGCACGCGGCGCGACTGTAACAGGTTTCCGCGGAGGCACCACCAAACTCTGCGTTTACCGGACATGACGTTCCGTCAACTTGTAGGCTCCCCCCGGCATTTGCCGAGTTGGCAACTGCGTAGGACGACGCAAAGGAGCGCCATGCCATTACGTGGACTGGTGCGGGTAGGGCTGTCCGGCCTGCTACTGGTCGGGGGCAGCGCAGGAACGATCTTGACCGGCGCCGGGCAGGCCGGCGCTTCGGCCTCCGACGGCACCCTGACCGTCGAGGTACTGCGGGACTTCTTCGGCACCGGCGTCATCAACTCGACCATGGACGTGCCGCAGCGGGGAATGAAGGTCGATGTATCCGACCCCGCCGGTCATCACGTCACCGGTGTCACGGATGCCACCGGAAAGGTCATCGTGCCGCCGTCGGGCGAGCTCACCGGCGGCCGGTACCGGGTCGATGTCACGGTCCCGGCACCGTACAACGACTATCTGCGGGCGGCGCCCGCCTCGACCGCGCCGAACCACTTCGACAGTTTCACCACGTTCGTGGACGTCTCGGACGGCAAGGACGACTCGGTGATCACCGGCGTCTGGGACCCGGCCGACTACGCACTGCCCGACACCCGCTACTTCGTGCCGATCCAGAGCGGCGCCAGCGGTACGGAGACCCGGGCACTGGTGGCGTTCGGGACGGACGCCCGCGGCAACTGCCCGGACCCGCGGGCATGCCCGGAGGTGATCAACACCCAGGACCAGGTGGGCACGACCTACGGGCTGGCCTACGACAAGTACCGCGAGCAGATCTTCCAGTCGGCGTTCGCCAGGCGGTACACCGAGTACGGCCCGGAGGGCGGCAACGCGATCTACACCGTGCCGGCCGACGGCGACGGTGACCCGACGCTGTTCGCGAAGGTGCCGGGCGCCACCGAGACGGAGCACGACACCGCCAACCTGATCAAGGACGCCGGATTCACCGACGCGCCGGGCAAGGAGAGCATCGGCAGCCTGGCCCTGTCGGAGGACGGCTCGACCCTGTACGCGGTGAACCTGCTCACCCGCAGCCTGGTCAGCTTCGACGCGACGAAGCCCACGGCCTCGGCGCCCGAGGAGACCGTGCCGATCCCCGACCCGGGCTGCGCCTCGGCGGACGACTGGCGTCCGTTCAGCGCCGCCACCCACAACAACACCCTGTACGTCGGAGGTGTGTGCAGCGCGGAGAGCACACAGGAACGCGCGGACCTGAAGGCCGTCGTCGCCACCTATGACGGCGACGAGTTCACCACCGTGCTGTCCCAGCCGCTGGACTTCGAGCGCGGAGCCGTACTCACCGGCAACTCCGACGACCAGGTCAACCACTGGAACCCGTGGAACACCGACCTGGCGGACTGGGACGGCCACACCGTGAACGGCTGGATCATGGATCCGCAGCCGCAGCTGGCCAGCCTGGCCTTCGCCCGTGACGGCTCGCTGATCCTCGGCTTCCGTGACCGGTTCATGGACGTCGTGAGCTGGGGCGGGCTGGACCCGAGGCCCGGCATCGACACCCCGCAGAGCGGCATGGCCGGCGGCGATATCAATATGGCCTGTGTCACGCCCACCGGCGAGTACGAGTGGGAAGGCACCGGCAACTGCGCCGACCACGCCACGGACCCCACCCTCGACGGTGTCCAGCCCCCCGGCGTCGTCGAGTACTTCCCGGGTGACTTCTTCCCGAACGGCGGCTCCGCGACCCAGCCAGGGCCGCACCAGGAGTCGTCGCTGGGATCGGTCGCGTACATCCCGCAGCAGCAGTGGGTCGTCAGTACGCAGATGGACCCGACCGGACGGGTCGCCACCAGCGGAACCGGCTATTACGACGTCGCCACGGGCCTTGGCCCCGGCAACGACCCGGTCAACAACGCGTACGAGTTCGTCGGCCAGAACGAGGGCGGGTTCGGCAAGGCCGGTGGTCTCGGCGACATCGCGTACGCCGCGGCGAACGCGCCGATCCAGATCGGCAACGTGGTGTGGTTCGACGGCGACCACAACGGCATCCAGGACCCCGGGCAGGTGCTGCTGCCGGGTGCGACGATCAACCTGCTGGACGCCGATGGCAAGAAGGTCGCCACGACCACGACCGATGCCGCCGGCGAGTACTACTTCGGTGGTGTCGGCGCGGAGTACGAGCTGACGCCGGGCGCCAAGTACACCGTGCAGTTCGATGTGTGCACCGCGGACACCAGCGAGGTGCCGGGCCGGCCGGCCGCCACCGACCTGCGGTTCACCTTGCCACGGGTCGGTGACGACCGGGTACATGACTCCAATGTGACCCCGCCGACCACCGGCCGACTGTGCGATGGGTACGCCCCGGTCACCGCACCGAGCACGCCAGGAGGGGTTGATCACACGATCGACGCCGGCGTGTACATCCCGGAGGCGGCATCGCCGACACCCACGCCGCCCCCATCCACGTCCCCGACTCCGACCCCGACACCGTCACCGGTGCCGCCGACGGGCCCGGCGCCCAACACCCCGGCACCGGCCGGCCGGCCGCCTGGTTCCCTCGCGAACACCGGTACATCCGACATGGGAGAGATTCTCGCCCTCGTGGCCCTGCTGCTCGGCGCGGGAGCGGCGGTCGTCCTCGTCACTCGTAAGCGGCGCCCCAGGCATCGCTGACAACCGAAACCCCCGACGGGCCGGTGCGACGCACCGGCCCGTCGGCATGACCGGCCGGCGAATGTGTCTCAAAGGGGCCTTAAGTGCTCCAATGTGTGTATGCCAGTCTCGCCCCATGAAGAAGATCATCGCGATGTCCGCCGCTGGGCTGACCACCGCGACGCCGCTGTCCGGGGCGGCGCATGACTTGTGCCGTGACCAGCCGCACAACAAGTGCCCTGCCTGGATGAATCGGTGACGGACCCCGAAGACCGGGAGCAGCAGGCGGGCGTCAGCCGCCAGCTGCTGTACTACCTCAACGCCCCCATCGCCGAAGGCTGCCGCCTGCGCGGCGTTCTCCCTGCCCCTGGTGCCGTACGGATCGCCGTTCGCGTGGGCGAGGGCGAGGGGAGCGACACGTTCCTCTACGAGATCCCCCACGACTGCGTGGCTCCCGCACGCATTCCCGGCATCCTGCGCGCCGTCATGTCCGAAACCCGGTTCTACGGCAGTGGCGACGTCGGTGATGTGCTCGGAATGACGCTCCTCCGTCTTCGCCCGGAGGAGATCACCCCCGCGCCCGAGCCGGAGGAGGACCAGGCGCTGAGGGCCCTCCTCGGGCTCGGGCTCGGAGGCAGGGGCGGGGGCGGGGGCGGTCCTGACGATGAGAACCCCTTCCTGATCGGCTTTCTGATGAAGGACGACGGCCTGATGCGCGTCTACGTACAGCGTCGGGGCCACACCCGTCTCATCGGCGTCGACATCCGCCTCACCGACCACACCACCGCGCTGACCGCCTCGATCCCTTCTCTCGTCGAGGAAGAGGAGCGCTACCGGCCCTCACTGGACGATCCGCATTGCGATCTCGTCGTGGACCTGACCGACTGGTAGGCCGCCGCGAGCGGGACTTGAGCCGCTTGGTTCGCCCCGGCGACATGAGATCTCGTGATACATGAGAGGGTCGGCCGAGTGAGCGAGACACCACCGAGAACCCTGCAATACCGCTGTGATGGGCCGGAAGAGGCCCCAGTCCTGATCTTGGGACCCTCGTTGGGGACCACGTGGCACATGTGGGATCGCCAGGTGCCGGAACTGGCCCGCCAGTGGCGGGTGTTCCGCTTCGATCTGCCCGGCCACGGCGGCGCCCCCGCGCACCCCGCGACCAGCGTTCCCGAGCTGGCGGAACGGCTGTTGGCCACGCTCGACGGGATCGGGGTGCAGCGGTTCGGCTATGTGGGCTGCTCCATCGCCGGTGCCATCGGCGCCGAGCTGGCGCTGCGCCGTCCCGACCGGATCGCCTCGCTCGCGCTGGTCGCGGCCTCGCCCCGGTTCGGTACGGCCGACGAGTTCCGGCAGCGCGGGGTGATCGTCCGCGCGAACGGGCTGGACCCGATGGCCCGCAGCGCGCCCGAGCGCTGGTTCACCCCGGGCTTCGCCGCCGCGCAGCCTGCCATCGTCGAATGGGCCGTCCAGATGGTCCGTACCACCGACCCCGGGTGCTATATCGCCTCCTGCGAGGCGCTGGCCGCCTTCGACATCCGGGCGGAGCTGGGCCGTATCACCGTACCGACCCTGGTGCTGGTCGGCGCCGAGGACCATGTCACCGGGCCCGCTGAGGCGCGCACGCTGGTCGCGGGGATACCGGACGCCCGGCTCGCGCTGGTGCCCGGTGCCTCCCATCTGGCGCCCGTCGAGCAGCCCGCCGCCGTCACGGATCTGCTCGTCCACCACTTCTCCACCGCCTGGTACAACCCGTCCGACACCTCCACCGGCCTCACCGTCCTGCCCGACCGGGGCCCCGTGCCATCGCTCTCGGCGACGGTCGGCCCGATCGCGGAGATCGCCCCCGTCGAGCAGCCCGAGGCCGTGACCACCGGGCGGCCCGACCCGTACGAGGCGGGCATGCGGGTGCGCCGGCAGGTCCTGGGCGATGCCCATGTGGACCGCGCCATGGCCGCCGCCGACGACTTCACGGGCGACTTCCAGGAGCTCATCACTCGCTACGCCTGGGGCGAGGTATGGACCAGGGAGGGCCTGGACCGCCGTACCCGGAGCGCCGTGACGCTGACGGCGCTGGTCGCGGGCGGCCATCTGGAGGAGCTGGCCTTCCACACGAGGGCCGCGCTGCGCAATGGCCTCACCCCCGCCGAGATCAAGGAAGTGCTGATCCAGACGGCCGTGTACTGCGGAGTTCCGGCCGCGAACACGGCGTTCCGGGTGGCGCGGACCGTGATCCAGGAGGAGACCACGCCCGAGGCGTAGCAGGATGGGGGGTGTGGTCGCCGATACGTGGCAACGACACCTGTACATGGCACCCACATGCGAGGGAGGCGGTCAGCGGTGAAGCTCACCAAGAAGACACACGCCTGTGTCCGGCTGGAGAAGGACGGCCGTACGCTCGTCATCGACCCCGGCGGCTACACCGAGGACGATGCCACGACCGGCGCGGACGCCATCCTGGTCACCCACGAGCACCCCGATCACTTCCACGAGGGGCATCTGCGGGCCGGTCTTGAGGCCAACCCGGCGGCCGAGCTGTGGACACTGCGCAGCGTCGCCGACCAGATCTCCGCCGCCTTCCCCGGGCGCGTTCACACGGTCGGCCACGGCGACAGGTTCTCCGCCGCGGGTTTCGACATCCAGGTCCACGGCGAGCTGCACGCGGTGATACACCCGGACATCCCGCGGATCACCAATGTCGGCTATCTCGTGGACGGCTCGGTCTTCCACCCCGGCGACGCGCTGACCGTCCCCGACCACCCGGTCGAGACGCTGCTGCTGCCCGTACAGGCGCCCTGGAACAAGATCTCCGAGGTGATCGAGTACGTACGCGAGGTCAAGCCGCGACGCTCCTTCGATGTCCACGACGCACTGCTCGCGGAGCTGGCCCGGCCCATCTACGACACCCAGATCGGTGGCCTGGGCGGCGCGGAACACGGCAGGCTCGCCTCGGGACACTCCGTCGAACTGTGACTGTCAGACCCCGCCGATAGGCTGTCCCGCATGCGCATCGCGACCTGGAACGTCAATTCGATCACTGCCCGGCTGCCCCGGCTGCTGGCCTGGCTGGAGAGTACCGGTACGGACGTGCTGTGCGTCCAGGAGACCAAGTGCACGGAGGAGCAGTTCCCCGCCGAACAGCTCCGTGAGCTGGGCTACGAGTCGGCGGTCAACGCCACCGGACGGTGGAACGGGGTGGCGCTGATCTCCCGGGCCGGCCTGACGGACATCGTCCGGGGGCTGCCCGGCGGACCGGAGTACGAGGGCGTGACGGAGCCGCGCGCGATCGCCGCGACCTGCGGCCCCGTCCGGCTCTGGTCGGTGTATGTGCCCAATGGCCGCGAGGTCGGCCATGACCACTACGCGTACAAGCTGCGCTGGCTGGAGGCGCTGCGCGTGGCGGTGGCCGACGACGCGGCGGGCGCGCGGCCGTTCGCGGTGCTCGGTGACTTCAATGTGGCCCCGGCCGACGAGGACGTATGGGACCTGTCCCGCTTCGAGGGGGCCACGCATGTCACCCCCGCCGAGCGTGCGGCGCTCGCCGCGCTGCGCGGGGAGGGGCTCTCCGATGTGGTGCCCCGCCCGCTCAAGTACGACCGCCCGTACACCTACTGGGACTACCGCGAGCTGGGATTCCCGAAGAACAAGGGCATGCGCATCGATCTGGTCTACGGCAACGCGCCGTTCGAGGGCTCGGTCAAGGACAGCTATGTCGACCGCGAGGAGCGCAAGGGCAAGGGCGCCTCGGACCACGCCCCTGTCGTCGTGGACATCGACGTCTGAGGACGGCCCCCGGCCCAGCGCCCGGTCCGCGCGCCCTATGGTGCGCCGGCAAGCGGAATGGCACGCTGAGCGGTATGAACATCCCTTTCTTGGACAACTGGCGCAAGCGGCACGGCGGCGAGGACGCGGCCTCGCTGGCCTCCGTCGTCGACGGCGACCCGGAGGGTGTGGCCGAGTTGCTCGCCGAGTGTGAGCTGCTGCGTGCCCGGGCGGGGGAGAACGGTCTTGAACTGGACGACTCCCCGGCCTCGTTGGAGGCCCTCGACCAACTGCCGCCGCGCTGGCGCGACGACCCCGAGGAGCTGCCCTGGCTGGGCAATGACGCGGGGCTGTATCTGGGCACGGTGATCGTCCGTACGGTGCCCGGCGCGGTCTGGCACATCTGGCCCGGCGGACACCCCGTGGTGCGCCTCGTCTCCGGGCGCGAGATCCCGGTCGTCGAGTCCGGTCTCGACTGGGCGGCGACCGGAGCGCCCGAGCTGTCCCAGGTCTACGCGGAGGCCGCCGAGGCCTGACCCCGGCCTCCTGCGAAGTAAGTCCTCCTGTGCGGTACGTCGCCCTGTGCGGTATCCCTGTGCGGTAAACCCTGTGCAGTAAATACGGCTTATGCCCCACATGTGCGTGTCGAGCACGAAGTCCCTTGTCCGGCTGGATAGTTTGCGCTGACTTCGACACAGCCGGGAGTGGGTGGGGCAGCGTATGGCCGTCGATTCCTTGATCGAACTGCGGGGCGTCAACAAGTACTACGGACCGTTGCATGTCCTCCAGAACATCGATCTGACGGTCGCCCGCGGGGAAGTGGTCGTGGTCATCGGCCCTTCGGGCTCCGGGAAGTCCACGCTCTGCCGGACCATGAACCGGCTGGAGACGATCGAGTCGGGCCGGATCACCATCGAGGGAACGCCCCTGCCGGCCGAGGGCCGCGGGCTCGCCCAGCTCCGCGCGGAAGTGGGCATGGTCTTCCAGTCGTTCAACCTCTTCGCCCACCGGACCGTGCTGGACAATGTCTCGCTCGCGCAGATCAAGGTCCGCAAGCGGAAGAAGGAGGACGCCGACCGGCGTTCCCGGGAACTCCTCGACCGCGTGGGACTCGTCTCCCAGGCCGACAAGCTGCCCGCGCAGCTCTCCGGCGGCCAGCAGCAGCGCGTCGCCATCGCCCGCGCGCTCGCCATGGACCCCAAGGCCCTGCTCTTCGACGAACCCACCTCGGCGCTCGACCCGGAGATGATCAACGAGGTGCTCGAAGTCATGCGGCAGCTCGCCCGCGAGGGCATGACGATGGTCGTCGTCACCCATGAGATGGGCTTCGCCCGCTCCGCCGCCAACCGCGTGGTCTTCATGTCCGACGGTCGTATCGTCGAGGACCGCACCCCGGAGGACTTCTTCACCGCCCCGGAGAGCGACCGGGCGAAGGACTTCCTCTCCAAGATCCTCAAGCACTGAGGGGGTGCGGTCCATGATCTCCGGTCGCGCACCGCGTACGGGCCGTGCACCGCGTGCCCGCCGGGCACGGCGTACCCGCTGGGCACCGCGTACGGGTCGCGCACCGCGTACGGGCCGTGCACCGCGTACGAGGAGAACCTCTACGGCGAGATCCCTCCTGGCGCTCCTGCCCCTCCTGCTCGCCCTGCCGGCCGCGCTCGTCGCCGGCTGTGGAAAGCCGGGCAGCCCGCCCGTGAAGGGCCCGCGCGCCGACACCCTGCCCCACTACCGGGTGGACACCACCTTCCGGCTGCCCGGCTCACCGACCTGGACAGCGGCGAAGCGGCGGGGGTATCTGATCGTCGGCGCCAAGGAGGACCAGCCGTACATGGGCGAGAAGGACCCGGCCACCGGCGTCTACTCCGGATTCGACATCGAGATCGCCAAGATGATGGCGGCGTCCCTGGGCTTCGCCCCGAGGACCATCCGCTTCCGTACGATCGCCTCCGCGAACCGGGAGACCGCCCTGCAGAACGGGCAGATCGACTACTACGTCGGCACGTACACCATCAATGAGAACCGCAAGAAGCTCGTCGGATTCGCCGGCCCGTACTACCTGGCCGGGCAGTCGCTGCTGGTGAGGACCGACGAGCACGACATCCACGGGCCGCGGGACCTCGACGGCAAACGCGTCTGCTCGGCCGCGGGCTCGACCCCGTACCAGCGGATCCAGCGGGACTACCCGCGCATCCAACTCGTCGGCTACGACACGTACTCCGCCTGTGTGGACAATCTGCTGACCTACCAGGTCGACGCCGTCACCACCGACGACACCATCCTCCAGGGCTACGCGGCCAAGGCGCCCGGCGAACTCAAGGTGGTCGGCAAACCCTTCTCGAAGGAGCCCTACGGGATCGGAGTCCCGCGCGGCGACAACGCGCTCCGCCTCGCGCTCGACGACGCCCTCGCGGCCAACGAGAAGAACGGCAACTGGCAGAAGGCGTACGACGCGACCCTCGGCCTCTCCGGGCGCCGGGCCACCCCGCCCCCGCCGATCGACCGTTACCCGGCGAGCTGAGGCGGGAGCCATGGACGTACTCACCGACAACCTCACCCTCTACGGCAAGGGCTTCCTCGGCACGGTCGAGCTGACGGTCTACGCCTCGCTGCTCGCGCTGGTCCTCGGGTTCGTGATGGCCTCCTTCCGGGTCGCGCCGGTCCGCGCCCTGCGGGCGCTGGGCACCGCATGGGTCACCGTCCTGCGCAACACCCCGCTGACGCTGCTCTTCTTCGCGGTCGTCCTCGGGCTGCCGCGCTTCGGTCTCGTCCTTCCCTTCCAGCTCTTCGCGGTCCTCGCCCTCGGCTGCTACACCTCCGCGTTCATCTGCGAGGTGCTGCGCTCCGGCATCAACACCGTGCCCAAAGGGCAGGGCGAGGCGGCCCGCAGCCTCGGGATGACCTTCGGGCAGACCCTGAGCGGTGTCGTCCTGCCGCAGGCGTTCCGTTCGGTCATCCCGCCCATCGGCTCCACCCTGATCGCCCTCGCCAAGAACTCGGCGATCGCGGGGGCGTTCAGCGTCACCGAGCTGCTCGGCACGTACAAGAGCCTGAACGAGATGGGGTACAGCATCATCTGGACCTTCGTCTGGATCGCCGTCGGCTATCTGATCATCACCCTGTCCATCAGTGCGCTGTTCCACTTCATGGAGAAGCACTGGGGAGTCGCCCGATGACCTCGACGGCCTCGCAGACACCGAAGCCTCCGCGGACGAAGCGGATGAAGCGGATGAAGCTGTTGAAGGGGACGACGAAGACGTCCCGGCGCGACTCGACCGCGCTGTACGACCTTCCGGGGCCCCGGACGGAGCGGCGGCACCGCTGGTACGGCGTGCTGGCGACGACCGCGGTCGCCGCGCTGTTCGGCTGGCTGCTCTATCTCCTCTTCGCCACCGACCAGTTCACCGCCACCAAGTGGTCCCCCTTTGAGTACCAGGGCATCCAGGATCTGCTGCTGCGCGGCCTCGGCAACACCCTGAAGGCCTTCGCGTACGCGGCGGTGCTCTCGCTCGTACTCGGCGCGGTCCTCGCCTGCGGCCGGCTCTCCGAGCACCGGCCGGTGCGCTGGATGGCCACCGCGCTGGTCGAGTTCTTCCGCGCCATGCCCGTGCTGGTGATGATCTTCTTCATCTTCGTGGCGCTGAAGGTGCAGGCACTGCCCGCGCTGGTGGCGGGTCTGACGCTCTACAACGGCTCCGTGCTCGCCGAGGTGTTCCGTACCGGAGTCAACTCGGTGGAGCGCGGTCAGCGGGAGGCGGCGTACGCGCTCGGCATGCGCAAGACGCAGGTCATGACGTACGTGCTGGTGCCGCAGGCGGTCCGCGCCATGCTGCCCACGATCATCAGCCAACTGGTGGTCGCTCTCAAGGACACATCACTCGGCTATCTGATCACCTATGAGGAGTTCCTCCATGCCGGAAAGCTCATCGCCTCGAATCTCGACTACGATTTGCCGTTCATCCCTGTGGTGATGGTGATTTCACCGATCTACATCGGGATGTGCATGCTGCTCTCCTGGTTCGCCCACTGGCTGGCCGGGCGGCAGCGGCGCAACCCGAGAACCGAGGCCGTGGGTGTCGCCCCGGCTTCCCCAGGGACGCTGCTGCCGGGCGGGCAGTAGCTCAGGGGCAGTGGCCCGTCCGGCGGCAGCCGGAGATCACTTCTCGTACGGATCTCGTACGGACGGGAAGAAGGTCAGCTGTGCGCCGGTCGGGTTGTGCTCCACCCGGGAGCACGCCCGGCGGGCGGGCCACTTGGGACGCGCCTTCGCTGCTCTCGCGCCGCCACTGCTCTCGCGCCGTCACCTTCGCGCGCCGGTTTCGCTCGGTCACTCACGCGGCGGCGGGCACCGGCTCGTGGGCCGCCCGCGTCACATCCGCGACCAGCTCCACCACATCGGGGCCGTACGCCGCCGAGTTGACCACCTTCAGCAGCAGACAGAACGAGTTACCGCCGTGCTTGCGCGCCAGCTTCTCGTGATGGCGGAACAGATAGCGCGTGGCCGCCTGGTTGGTGATCGCCCGCTGGCCGCAGAAGAGGAAGACCGGCCGCGCCCCCTCCCCGGCGGTGAGCCGCGCCAGCAGGACGTACTCGACGACGCCCCCCTCCGCGCGGTAGCGCTCGGAGCCGATCCGGAACGAGCCACGGTCCGGCCCGGACTCCGTGCTTGTGTCGACTTTCACACCGGGCAGCAGCGAGCCGAGATGCGCGGCCATCCGGCGATTCGAGTAGGGCCCGCCGAGGCAGAACTCCGTACGCTCCCCGAAGCCCTGGCGCGCGGAGTCGTGCTGGACTATCTCGGCGTGCGCGCCACAGTCCTTGATCAGTGCGGCCAGCTCCAGCAGGGCGGAGACGTCGTAGCGGTGGACGGCTCCGTCGCCGCCCGCCTCACGATTGACGACCAGCAGACATTCGGAGTTTCCCGGCAGCCCGAAGAACGCCTGCTTACGGCGGAGCCTGCGGCGCCAGAGATGGGTACGGGCGAGCCAGCCCAGGGAAGCGCTGATACCGGCGGCGACTACGCCGAGCACGATGTTGCGTATGTCGTCAGTCATGGGCGCGCATCGTAGCGGGACGAGGCGAACATAGTTCGAGACGGTCCTGACGGAGCGGGGGCGTCGGCGTTACGCTGCGCGCACGGTTCTCGACTGGAGGTACGGATGTGTCGCTCCGCTGCGCGGAATGTGTCCTTGTCGGCTGTTGCCGCGGCCCTGCTTTCGGTGGGCGCGTGCGCGCCGCCCTCGGTCTCGGAGACAAGCGCACAGACACGTCCCCCCGCCAAGACACCGGTGGCGACGGGGCACGGGGGAGCGGTCGCGAGCGTCGACGCCGATGCCTCGGCGGCCGGTATCGAGGTGCTCAGGAACGGCGGCAACGCCGTGGACGCGGCCGTGGCCACGGCCGCCGCGCTCGGCGTCACCGAGCCGTACTCCGCCGGAATCGGCGGGGGCGGCTACTTCGTCTACTACAACGCCAAGTCCCGTACCGTACACACCATCGACGGCCGCGAGACCGCCCCCGGATCGGCCGACCGCTCGCTCTTCCTGGAGAACGGCACACCGCTGCCCTTCGCGGACGCCGTGACCAGCGGTCTGAGCGTCGGTACGCCGGGGACCGCCGCCACATGGAACACCGCTCTCGACGCCTGGGGCAGCCGCTCGCTCTCCCAGCTGCTGAAGCCGGCCGAGCGGCTGGCGACGGACGGCTTCGTGGTCGACGGCACCTTCCGCGCGCAGACCGAGTCGAACCAGGCGCGGTTCGCCGACTTCCCCGACAGCGCCGAACTCTTCCTGCCCGGGGGACAGCTCCCGGTCGTCGGCTCCACCTTCAAGAACGCCGATCTGGCCCGTACCTACCGGGAGTTGGGACGTACCGGCACCCGCTCGCTCTACGAGGGCGAGCTGGCCCGCGATATCGTCCGTACCGTACGCAAGCCCCCCGTGGACCCGGACTCCGGCCGCAACGCGCGCCCCGGCGATCTGACCACGCGCGATCTCTCCGGCTACCGCACGAAGAAGCAGGCGCCGACGAAGGTCTCGTACCGGGGACTCGATGTGTACGGCATGGCGCCGTCGTCCTCGGGCGGTACGAGCGTCGGCGAGGCGCTCAACATCCTTGAGCGCACGGACCTTTCGAAGGCGACCGAGGCGCGGTATCTGCACCGGTTCATCGAGGCGAGCCGGATCGCCTTCGCGGACCGGGGCCGCTGGGTGGGCGACCCGGCCTTCGAGGACGTACCGACCCAGGGGCTGCTGTCCCAGCGCTTCGCGGACGCGCGCGGCTGCCTGATCAAGGACGACGCGGTCCTCAAGAGCCCGCTGGCGCCCGGCGATCCGAGCGATCCCAAGCCGTGCGCACGCGGCGGGACGGCGGCGCCGACCACCTTCGAGGGCGAGAACACCACGCATCTCACGGTGGCCGACAAGTGGGGCAATGTCGTCGCCTACACGCTGACGATCGAGTCGACGGGCGGCAGCGCGATCACCGTGCCAGGACGGGGCTTCCTGCTCAACAATGAGCTGACGGACTTCTCCTTCGCCCCGGCGAACCCGGCCGTCCACGACCCGAACCTGCCCGGACCCGGCAAACGGCCGCGCTCGTCCATCTCCCCGACCATCGTGCTGGACGCCCAGGACCGGCCGGTCCTGGCGGTCGGCTCGCCGGGCGGCGCGACCATCATCACCACCGTGCTCCAGACGCTGACCGGCCGGCTTGACCGCGGCCTGCCGCTCGTCGACGCGATCGCGGCACCCCGGGCCAGCCAGCGCAACGGCGCGACCACGGAGCTGGAGCCCGGCCTCTGGAACAGCCCGGTGCGCCGGCAACTGGAGGCGCTGGGGCATGTGTTCACCCAGAACCCGGAGATCGGCGCGGCGACCGGTGTACAGCGACTGCCGGACGGCCGCTGGCAGGCCGCGGCCGAGAAGGTCCGCAGGGGCGGCGGCTCGGCGATGGTGGTACGCCCGGACGGCAGGTAGAGGGGCGTACGGAGCGACTTACGGCACCCGGGTCCCGTCCCGCCGGTCTTTCCGGCCGGGACGGGACCCGGGGCCGTCTCGCGCCCTTGTTCCGTGCGGTCGGCGAGTTCTGGCTGTTTCGCGGGGCCGACTTCGGAATCGACGTCGAAGACGTTGCCGGAAAGTCCGGAGTCCGCGGCTTTCACGTCGCCAAGGCCCGGTCGTCTTCGATCTTTGTCCAGATCATGCGGAGACAGGTGGAAGGCTGGTGAGAATGACGGACATCTGCTTTGAGCTGAGCGGAACATGGCAGCGTAGACCTGGTGAGTGGTGAGTGACTGCAGCGCGGGGGAGTGACTGGTGGGGTACACGATTCCTGAGGGTGTCGACACGATGCTGGACGTCGTGGGTGTGGGGTGGCCGAATGTCGACGAGGACGCGTACCGGGATATGGCGGATGCGTTGCGGGAGTTCGCGGAGGACGCGGATGACGACGGGCACACGGCGCATGGGCATATTCAGCGGTTGTTGTCGACGGGGCGGAGTGAGTCGCTGACGGCGCTGGACGCGCACTGGAAGAAGGTCGAGGGGAAGAACAAGGACCTGGCGGGTGCGGCGCGTCTTGTCGCGGGAGCGTTGGACCGGGTGGCGGACATCATTGTCGCCCGGAAGATCGCGGCTGTGGCGGAACTCGCGGATCTGTGTGCCACGGTGGGGATCACGCTGGCTTTCGCGCCGGTGACGGCCGGGTTGTCGACGCTGCTCGCGGGGGCGAAGATCGCGGCCACCCGTATCGCGTTCAAGAGGATCCTCAAGGAGATGGCGGAGGCGGCGGTCTCGGAGATCACCGCGATCCTCATGCAGCCGGCGGTGGCGGCGTTGGAGAGCATCGTGACGGATCTGGCGATCCAGACCGCGATGAATGTGACCGGTCAGCAGGACGGCATCGACGCCGGCCAGGCTGTCCGGGCCGGCAGGGACGGCCTCCAGCTGAACTCGGCCGGTGGCGGTACCGGTCCGGGCGGCGGCCTGGACATCGACCACGACGCCCACGGCAACACCGGCGGGAAACTCGCGAACGTGCAGGTGTCGATGAACACCCGCGCCGCGGGCAGGATAGGCAAGGCCAAGAGCCACCACGGCCGGGCCAAGGGCAAGGACTCCCTCACCGCCGTCCTCGACTCCACCATCGAAGGCGTCGTCGAGAAGCTGGCCAAGGGGCACGACCACCTCGGCAAGCATGTCGGGAAGGAGCTGCCCGACGCCATCGGCCTCAGCTCCAAGAACCACAGAAACACCGATGTGGACGTCGACGACCGCATCAAGAAGGTCAACAGCAGCGGCCGCGGGGACGACGCAGGGCCCGACGGACGGAACAGCAACGCTGGATCTGCCCGCAAGCCAGGGGGCGGTTCCGGATCTGCCCGCAAGCCCGCGGATGTCCTGAATTCGGACTCGTCGAAGCTGTCCCAGCAGGCCCGTGCGCTGGCTGCCAAGGAGACCTGCGGCGACCCGATCGACATGGCCACCGGCCAGATGGTCCTGGCCCAGACCGACGTGGACCTGCCCGGCGTCCTGCCGCTCGTCCTGCGCCGCACTCACCTGACCGGCTACGCGCACGGCATCAGCTTCGGCCCGTCCTGGGCTGCCACCCTCGACGAGCGCCTCGAACGGGACACACGGACGGACGGCGTGTGGTGGCGCCGCGAGGACGGCTCCAGCCTCTACTACTCCCGCACCCCGGACATCGTCGGCGACCGCGTCGATCCGGTGGCGGGCGAGCGCCTGCCGCTGACCTACCTGTCCCGGGGCGGTTCCTATGTGCTCGTGGTGCAGGACCCGCACACCGGCCTGACCCGGCACTTCGAGCCCGCCGAGGCCACCGTGGACACCTGGTGGCTGGCTCGGGTCGAGGACCGGAACCACAACCACCTGACCGTCGAACGCGGCAGCGATGACGCCCTGTTGGAGGTTACCCACTCCGGTGGCTACCACGTCTCGATCACCACGGACGGGCAGGGCCGGCGCATCACCGGGCTCCACGCGGACACCGAGAACGGCCCGCTCCGGCTGCGCGGCTACGTGCACGACGAGAACGGCGACCTGACCGAGGTACGCAATGCCGTCGACGCGCCCACCCGCTTCACGTACGACGCCACGCACCGCATCACCGGCTGGCGCGACAGCAACGACACCGCCTTCACGTACACCTACGACGGCCAGGGCCGGGTCACCGCTACCCACGGGACCGACGGCATCCTCAACTCCACTATCGATTACACGGGTCCGCACGATGACGGCACCACCACCGCCGCCTATACCGACTCTCTCGGCCATACCACGGTCTACCGCGCCAACCCTTACGGTCAGATCGTCACGATCGTCGACCCTCTCGGCGCGACGACCACCCAGACCTGGGACCTCCACGACCATCTGCTGACCCGCACCGATCCCCTGGGCCGCGCCACCCGCTGGGAGTGGGACGACGCCGGTGACCTTGTCTCCGTCACCACCGCGGATGGCACAGGCAGTCGCATTGCCTACAACGACCTGCATCTTCCTGTGCTCATCACGGACTCACAGGGCGCCACGCAGCTGCAGACCTTCGACGAGCGCGGAAACTGCACCAGCCGCACCGCCCCCGACGGCACGGTCCACCGCTTCACCCACCACTCCACCGGCTCTGTCGCCACCGTCGTCAGCCCGCTCGGCGACACCCTCCGCATCGACACTGACGCGGCAGGCCTGCCCCTCACCCTGGAGGACGCCCACGGCACACGCACCACATACCGGCGGGACACGTTCGGGCGTACCGTTGCCGTCACCGATCCCCTCGGCGCGACGACCACTCTGGTGTTGGACGCCGAGGGCCGCCTGCTGCGCCGCGACTCCCCCGACGGCACCACCGAGTCCTGGACGTACGACGGTGAGGGCAGTTGCACCGGCCGCATCGACCCGCTCGGCGCCAGCACCCGGCTGAGCCACGGCCCCTTCGACCTCCTGGCCGCGCAAGTCACCTCAGACGGTGCCGAGCACCGATTCCTGTACGACACCGAGCAGCGCCTGACACAGGTCACCAACCCCCTTGATCTCACTTGGAGTTACACGTACGACCCGGTCGGCCGGCTGATCGCCGAGACCGACTTCGACGGCCGCACCACCCGCTACTCCTACGACGCCGCCGGGCAGCCGCTCACCCGCACGAACGCCGCCGGCGAGACCATCACGTACGCCTACAACACGGCCGGCCGCCTCAGCGCCAAGGAGGTGGCAGGGGAGCGCACCGAGTACGCCTATGACGCCGCCGGACGGCTGACCGAGGCCGTGTCCGCCTCCTCCCGCCTCACCCGCACCTACGACGGTGCGGGGCGCCTGACGACCGAGACGGTCGACGGCCGCACCACGCGCTACCAATACGACGCCTTCGGTCGCCGCACCTTCCGCACCACCCCCACGGGCGCCGCCACCCGAACCCTCTGGGACCAGCTCGGCAACCGGGTCGGATTGCGTCTGGACGACGACCACCTCCTGGCTTTCGACCACGACGTGCTGGGCCGGGAGATCCGTCGCACCCTCGGCGACCGCGTCGCGCTCGATTCGGGATGGGACCCGCTCGGCCGCCTGACGAGCCACACCCTCAGCACCGGTCAAGCTCCCCTGCGGCAAAGGGAGTTCGGCTACCGGTCCGACGGAGAGCCCGTCTCCGTCACCGACAGCGCCACGGGTCACGCCACCCACTACGATCTGGATGCGCTCGGCCGTCCGCGGACCGCCACCGACCGCCATGCGTCGGAGAGCTACCGGTACGACGCGGCCGGCAACCAGACGTATGCTGCCTGGGCCGGGACGCCCGCCGACATCGACGCGGCAGGCGACCGCACCTTCGACGGCACTCGGCTGCTGACGGCGGGGCGTGTCGCTTATCGCTACGACGCGGTCGGCAGGCTCGTCGAGCGCCGCAAGAAGCGTCTCTCCCGCACCGCGGACGTCTGGCGCTACTCCTGGGACGCCGAGGACCGCCTCACCACCTGCACCACGCCCGACGGCGTCACATGGCACTACGCCTACGACGCCCTCGGCCGACGCACTGCCAAGTACCGTCTCGCCGACGACGGGTCCACTCGGTTCGAGGAGACGCGTTTCAGCTGGGACGGCACGCGTCTCGCCGAGGAACAGCAGCCCGGCGGCTCAGTCCTGACCTGGGAGTACGAGGGCCACCGCCCGCTCGCCCAGTACGAACGCAGATCCCTGGAGCAGGACCAGGTCGACGCCCGGTTCTTCGCCATCGTCACGAACCTCGTAGGCACTCCGACCGAACTCGTCGACGAGCAGGGCACCCTCGCCTGGCACACCCGCAGCACCGTCTGGGGCACCACCGCCCACAACTCTGACGCCACCGCCTACACACCACTGCGCCACCCCGGTCAGTACGCCGACACCGAAACCGGCCTCCACTACAACTACTTCCGCCATTACGACCCCGAGACCGCCCGGTACGTCAGCCCCGACCCTCTCGGTCTCACCCCAGCCCCGAACCCCCTCGCCTACGTCACCAATCCGCACACCTTGTCCGACCCGCTCGGCCTGACGCCGTGTGTGCACCTGTACCACGCCACGAACAGGGCCGGAGAGCGGAGCATCCGGACCCATGGAATCGACCCCGCCTACGCGCCACGACCGATGGACTTCGGCAACGGCTTCTACACGACGCGCAGCCGGCAACAGGCAGAGGACTGGGCCCGGATCCGGTTCGGCGACGACGGCGTCGTGCTCCACTTCCAAGTACCGGGGCATGAATTCGAGGCGCTGAATCGCAGGGATTTCGCGGAGGGCGATCCCGAGCTGTCCGACTTCGTACGCCGTTTCCGTGCCGGTGATGGCACGGAAGTCCCCGCGTACGATGTCGTCGAAGGACCCATGCTCAGGAATGTGAAGGCCTTCATGAACAAGGGAGCGGAACCCCGGTGGAGCGGTGATCAGGTCGTCTTCTTCGGCGATACCGGATCTCTGCTCAACCGGGCGCTTCAGTGAGCGTCGATCGAGAGAGCCGATGATGAGTAGTGCGTACACCATGCCCACGTCGCCCGAGACACTGGAGTTCCTGGATTCCATCGCGGACGACATGGTCTCGGAGTTCGGGGTGTCGCGCGCGGAGGCCGTCGCGCGCATCAATGAGCAGTGGCACGGACAGGACTTGTCGGACGAGGACAGCCTGATCCTCCATGAGGAGGAAAGTTACTGGGCTTTCGTCATCTACTACGGGGGGAATGTGCCGGACTGGAGCCCGGGGGCGGATCGCACCGCGTGGGTTCCCAAGTCGCCGCCGGCCGCCGATTCGGGTTTCTGGACCGTGCCGGCCTGATACGGACCGCTTCCACGCCCCCTCCGAGGGCGTGGGTGCCCATCGTCTCGATACCCGCTGTGAGTCTCCTTTCCCACATGCCCCCGCGCTCGTCCACTCAGAGCGCCGTCAGGATCCTCGGTCCCTCGTCGGTGATCGCGACCGTGTGTTCCGCGTGGGACGCGCGGCTGGCGTCCAGGGTGCGGATCGTCCAGCCGTCATGGGCCGTGAAGTGCCGGTCGGTGCCGCTGCCGATCAGCATCGGTTCGATCGCCAGCACCATGCCGTGCCGCAGCGGCATTCCCCGCCCCGGGCGGCCCTCGTTGGGCACGCCCGGGTCCTCGTGCATCGTCCGGCCCACGCCGTGGCCGCCGAAGCCGTCCGGGATGCCGTAGCCCGCACGGCGGCAGACGCGGCCGATGGCATGGGCGATGTCGCCGATCCGGTTGCCGACGACGGCTGCCGCGATACCGGCCTCCAGCGCCTCGTCGGCCGTGTCGATCAGTCGTACGTCGTCCGGGCGGGGGCGGCCGACCGTGAAGCTGATCGCCGCGTCGCCGACCCATCCGTCCAGCTCCGCACCGCAGTCGATGCTCACCAGATCGCCGTCGTGCAACCGGTAGCCGTCGGGGATGCCGTGCACGATCGCGTCGTTGACGGAGGCGCAGATGACGGCGGGGAAGGGGGTCGGCGCCCAGTCGGGGTGATAGTCGAGGAACGGCGAGCCGGCCCCCGCCTCGCGCAGGACGGCGCGGGCGGTCTCGTCGAGGGCGCGCAGGGTACTGCCCACGGCCGCCGCTTCCCGTACCGCTGTCAGCGCCTGTGCGACGATCCGGCCGGCGGCGCGCATGGCGTCCAGGGACGCATCGGTTTTGATCTCCACCATTCCAATAACTATACCGGTGGTCGGAGATTCGGGCACCCTTGTGCGGCGGTATTACAATGACGGGATGGTACGAAGCCCACTCACCCCCCAAGAGCACGAGCGCGGCGAGCGGCTCGGCCGGCTGCTCCGTGAGGCGCGTGGCTCGCGCAGCATGGTGGAGGTCGCCGCGGTCGCCGGGCTCTCCGCCGAGACCTTGCGCAAGATCGAGACCGGCCGGGCGCCGACGCCCGCCTTCTTCACCGTGGCGGCGCTGGCCGGGGCGCTGGGGCTGTCGATGGACGAGATCGCCGCGAGCTGCGTGCTGGTGCCGGTCTGATCCCGGTCCGGTCACGGGCCGATCTCTTGTACGGTCACGGGTGATCCGGGCTGTCGAGGAGGGCGGGGACCGCGTAGTCTCCCGCCCGTGACGACCCTCGACGCACTCGGCCGTAGCCGCTATGTCAGCCTCACCACCTATCGCAAGGACGGCACGGCCGTCGCCACCCCCGTCTGGCATGCGGTGGAGGACGGCGAACTGCTCATCTGGACCAGGTCCGACGCCTGGAAGGTCAAGCGGATCCGCAACAACAGCCGGGTCGTGGTGACGGCGTGTGATGTGCGCGGGCGGATCGCGCAGGGCGCGCCGAGCGCCGAGGGTACGGCGCTGCTGCTTGAGGAGCCGGCGGCGCTGGAGCGCATCCGTAAGCTGCTCAGCCGCAAGTACACCTGGCAGTTCTGGCTGATCGACTGGCCTGCCAGGATCGTACGGCGCGGCAAGCGCGTGCATACCGGCATCGCCGTCACCCTCTGACCCCCGAACGCCCCGAACGCCCCGAGTGGCTCGGTGAGGCACCCGAACCGCGCCGGAAAACTGTCCGTAGCCGCCCTGTAACACGACTGAGGTCGAATGCCAGCGGACCGGAGGGCTCCCTTCGGCGGAGCGCGGCGGGGCAGGAACGGGGCCGGCGATGGCGGTGCGTCAACTTCCAGCGGAGATCGGGGCGTTCGCGCGGTACTTAAGGGACCTGACGTCCCTCCTCGACCCGGAGGGCGGCTGGTACGGAGTCTTCCGCCACCGTGACCCCGAGGGTCTGCGCGCCTGCTTCGACGGCACCGAGGTGCCGCCCTGGGACGTGGTGGAATCGCTGATCCAGGACTTCGCCGTCGGACGTGACGACCGGGTGGTGGCCGCCGAGACCGAGCGGGCCGGTCAGCTCTACACGGCGTCCGCCACCGCGCACGACCGCCGGCCCGGCGGTTCGGAGGCGCTGTCCGACCGGCTGCGGCTGATGACGCGTGAGCAGGTGCGCGCGGCGGGCCGGGCGGAGGAGCTGGTCCGGCTGCTCGGTACCACCCCGGAGCGCACGCCCCGGGCCGAACAGCTCGCCCACGACCTCGCCTGGATCCGGGACGACCACGCCCGCGCGTCGGCGCGCTGCGCCGAACTCCGCGCCCGGCTGGAGTCGTTGGCGCCCCCGGCGCGCGCCTCTAGGCCCGCGCGCCCGCCGGCCCCGGACGGCTGGTTCCGCGCGGAGGAACCCTCGGTCTTCGACCGGCCGGGCGCGCAGCGGTCCGGCGGGGTGGCGTCCGGTGGGGCGTCCGGCGGGGCGCCCGCCGAGCTGTCCGGCGAGAGGCCCGCTGAGACATCGGCTGAGACACCGACTGAGACATCGGCCGATTTGTCCGTCGCTCCCCAGGAGGCGCCGGAGCCCGAGAAGAAGCGGAAACGCGCGCCCGCGCCCCGGCGCAAGCCCCGTGGCGCCCGCTTCGCCGGGCTCGACCTCGACGACCTCGACCACGTCGACGACCTCGACGAGGCGGCGCCCGCGCCCGCGCTCCCCGTACCACCACCCTCCGCCCCCGCCTCCCCGCGCGGCGCCCGCTTCGGCGGCGCCCCCGCCGCACCCGTCGAGCCGGCCGCGCCCCGGCACTCCCCGGAGGATCTGCGGGCCGCCGCCACGATGGTCGCCACGCTGATCCGGCTGCGCGCCGACGGCCGGACCGGCGAGGCGCATGTCGTGCTCTGCGAAGCCGCGGGCCGGCCCCCCGAGCAGTTCCCGCTGCTCGCCGCCGAACTGCACCGCGCCGGGCTCGGCGCCGACTGGGCCGAGCTGCTCTGGGAAGCGGCCTTCCTGCCGCCCGCGCGGCTCGCCGCCGCCGCCGGAGCGCTCGCCGCCGCGGGCCGGGACGGTGACTGCGGGCAGCTGTTGCGCCAGGGCGTCTCCCGTCCCGCCGAGGAGATCGGCGACGCCGTACTCGCACTCGGCGAGGCGGGCCGCGCGCATGAGGCGCACGCGCTGCTGAGCGCCTTCGTCCAGACCCGTACCGCCGAGGACGCGGCGCGGATCGCCGTACCCGATCCGCGCCGGCTGGTCCCGCGGCTGATCGACGCCGCCCGCGCGGTCTCGGTGGCCCGTGAGCGCGATCTCGTACACGCCCTGCGGGTGGCGGGGATCGTCACCACCTGACCCGGTCCGGGGCGTGATCGGATCGGCCGCGGCGGTCAATGGGACCGGCCCTGGGCCTGATCGATTGATGCATCTTGCCCAATGTCGACCGCTCGGGTGTGAAACTTGATCGACTCTGCGGGTTAACGGCGATGGTCTTGCCCCAGTGTGAGACGGGGCTTACGTTCTCCTCCTACGCATCGTATCTACGTGCGTAGAGCTCATCGACGCCCTCGCCGAAGGAGCAGCTCGTGGCCAGAGTCGTACGCGCCGCACTCGTCCAGGCGACCTGGACGGGCGACACCGAATCCATGATCGCCAAGCATGAGGAGCACGCCCGTGAGGCGGCCCTGCGGGGCGCGCGGGTCATCGGGTTCCAGGAAGTCTTCAACGCGCCCTATTTCTGCCAGGTGCAGGAGCCTGAGCACTACCGGTGGGCCGAGCCCGTCCCCGACGGCCCGACCGTCACCAGGATGCGGGAGCTCGCCCGCGAGACCGGCATGGTGATCGTTGTGCCGGTCTTCGAAGTCGAGCAGTCCGGGTTCTACTACAACACCGCGGCCGTCATCGACGCCGACGGCTCGTACCTCGGCAAGTACCGCAAGCACCACATCCCCCAGGTCAAGGGGTTCTGGGAGAAGTACTACTTCAAGCCGGGCAACGCGGGATGGCCCGTCTTCGACACGGCCGTCGGCAAGGTCGGTGTCTATATCTGCTACGACCGCCACTTCCCCGAGGGCTGGCGCCAGCTGGGGCTGAACGGCGCGGAGCTGGTCTACAACCCCTCCGCCACCTCACGCGGTCTCTCCAGCTACCTCTGGCAGCTGGAGCAGCCGGCCGCCGCCGTCGCCAACGAGTACTTCGTCGCCGCGATCAACCGCGTCGGACAGGAGGAGTACGGCGACAACGACTTCTACGGGACGAGCTACTTCGTCGACCCGCGCGGTCAGTTCGTCGGTGAGCCCGCCAGCGACAAGGCGGAGGAACTGGTCGTACGGGACCTGGACTTCGGACTGATCGACGAGGTGCGACAGCAGTGGGCGTTCTACCGCGACCGCCGTCCCGACGCGTACGAGGGGCTGGTGCGGCCGTGACGCGTCCGTTCACGAACGATCTCTACGGCCGCCACCGCGCCGTACTCCCCGACTGGCTCGCGCTCTACTACGACGAGCCCATCGAGATCACCCACGGCGAGGGCCGTCATGTCTGGGACGCGGCGGGCAACCGCTATCTCGACTTCTTCGGCGGCATCCTCACCACCATGACCGCCCACGCGCTCCCCGAGGTCACCAAGGCGGTGAGCGAGCAGGCCGGGCGGATCATCCACTCCTCCACGCTCTATCTCAACCGTCCGATGGTCGAACTCGCCGAACGGATCGCCGCCCTGTCCGGTATCCCGGACGCCCGGGTCTTCTTCACCACCTCGGGCACCGAGGCCAATGACACGGCGCTGATGCTGGCGACCGCGCACCGCGGGTCCCCCCAGATCCTGGCGATGCGCAACAGCTACCACGGCCGGTCCTTCTCCACGGTCTCCGTCACCGGCAACCGCGCCTGGTCACCCACCGGCCTCTCGCCGCTCCAGACGCTGTACGTACACGGCGGCGTCCGCAACCGGGGCCCGTACGCCGGGCTCACCGACGAGCGGTTCATCGAGGCGTGCGTCGCCGATCTGGAGGATCTGCTCGGCCACACCCGCACACCGGCCGCGCTGATCGCCGAACCGGTGCAGGGCGTCGGCGGGTTCACCGCCCCGCCGAACGGGCTGTACGCCGCGTTCCGCGAAGTCCTCGACAGACACGGCATCCTGTGGATCAGCGACGAGGTCCAGACCGGCTGGGGCCGTACCGGCGAGCACTTCTGGGGCTGGCAGGCGCACGGGGAGAACGGTCCGCCGGACATCCTCACCTTCGCCAAGGGCATCGGCAACGGCATGTCCATCGGCGGTGTCGTCGCCCGCGCCGACATCATGAACTGCCTTGACGCCAACTCGATCTCGACCTTCGGCGGCAGCCCGGTCACCATGGCGGCCGGTCTCGCCAATCTCTCGTATCTGCTGGAGCACGACCTCCAGGGCAACGCGCGCCGCGTCGGCGGACTGCTCATCGAGCGGCTGCGGGCCATCGGCGCGGGGGTCGACTCCGTACGCGAGGTACGCGGGCGCGGACTGATGATCGGCATCGAGCTGATCAAGCCGAGCACCGGCCAGGCGGCCCCCGAGACCGCGTCGGCCGTGCTCGAAGCGGCACGCGAGGGCGGTCTGCTGATCGGCAAGGGCGGTGGCCACAACACCAGCGTGCTACGGATCGCCCCGCCGCTCTCGCTGACCGTCGCCGAGGCGGAAGAGGGCGCCGCGATCCTCGAACAGGCCCTGCGCGGGGCGTAGTCGGACTCTTCGGGACCCGTGGCCGCGGTCTTCAACAGCGCCGTGGCCGGCTCCGCCGGACCGCGGCAAGCCGACCGTACGAAAGGGAGCGCCACCAGCATGAGCAGTACCCGCACCCTGATCCGCGGCGGACTCGTCATCACCGCCGCCGACGAGATCCACGCCGATGTACTGATCGAGGAAGGCCGGATCGTCGCCCTCGCCGCGCACGGGTCCGACGCGGCCGAGGGCTGGACCGCCGGCCGGACGATCGACGCCACCGGCAAGTACGTCATCCCGGGCGGGGTCGACGCCCATACGCACATGGAGATGCCGTTCGGCGGCACCTTCGCCGCCGACACCTTCGAGACCGGTACCCGCGCGGCGGCCTGGGGCGGCACCACCACCATCGTGGACTTCGCCATCCAGTCCCCGGGGCACGCGCTGCGCGCCGGACTCGACGCCTGGTACGCCAAGGCCGACGGCAACTGCGCCATCGACTACGCGTTCCACATGATCATGGCCGATGTCAATGAGAGCTCCCTGAAGGAGATGGACCTCCTCGTCCAGGAGGGCGTCACCTCCTTCAAGCTCTTCATGGCCTATCCCGGCGTCTTCTACAGCGACGACGGCCAGATCCTGCGGGCCATGCAGCGCGCCGCGCACAACGGCGGGCTGATCATGATGCACGCCGAGAACGGCATCGCGATCGATGTCCTCGTCGAACAGGCCCTGGCCGCGGGACACACCGACCCGCGCTACCACGGCGAGGTACGCAAGGTCCTGCTGGAGGCCGAGGCCACCCACCGGGCGATCCAGCTGGCACGGGTCGCCGAGGCGCCGCTGTATGTCGTGCATGTCTCCGCGGAGGAGGCCGTCGCCGAACTGGCCGCCGCCCGCGACAAGGGGCTGCCCGTCTTCGGCGAGACCTGTCCGCAGTACCTCTTCCTCTCCACCGACAATCTCGCCGAGCCCGACTTCGAGGGCTCCAAGTACGTCTGCTCCACCCCGCTTCGGCCCAAGGAGCACCAGGCCGCGCTCTGGCGCGGACTGCGTACCAACGATCTCCAGGTGGTCTCCACCGACCACTGCCCGTTCTGCTTCGTGGGTCAGAAGGAGATGGGCCGCGGCGACTTCTCCAAGATCCCCAACGGGCTGCCGGGCGTGGAGAACCGGATGGATCTTCTCCATCAGGCCGTCGTCGAGGGGAAGTTGACCCGCCGCCGCTGGATCGAGATCGCCTGTGCCACCCCGGCCAGGATGTTCGGCCTCTATCCACGCAAGGGCACCATCGCGCCGGGCGCCGACGCCGATGTCGTCATCTACGACCCGCACACCGAGCAGACCGTCTCCGCCGAGACCCACCACATGGACGTGGACTACTCCGCGTACGAGGGCAAGCGGATCACCGGACAGGTGGAGACCGTCCTCTCGCGCGGTGAACTCGTCATCGACAACCGGCGGTTCACCGGGCGGGCGGGACACGGGCAGTACACCCCCCGCTCCCTCTGCCAGTACCTCACCTGAGACCTAGGAGTGACCAGGCCATGGACTTCGGACTCGTCCTCCAGACCGACCCGCCCGCGTCGGCGGTCGTCGGCCTCATGCGACGCGCGGAACGCAACGGCTTCACATACGGCTGGACCTTCGACTCGGCCGTGCTCTGGCAGGAGCCCTTCGTCATCTACAGCCGCATCCTGGAGCACACCACCACACTGACCGTCGGCCCGATGGTGACCAACCCGGGCACCAGGACCTGGGAGGTGACCGCCTCCACGTTCGCCACGCTCAACGAGATGTACGGCAACCGCACCGTGTGCGGCATCGGGCGCGGCGACTCCGCGATGCGGGTCGTGGGCCGCAAACCCAACACACTCGCCCGGCTCGGCGAGGCCATCGACGTCATCCGCGATCTGGGGGAGGGGCGCGAGGCCGTGGTCGACGGCCGGCCGCTGCGCCTGCCCTGGGTACGCGACGGGAAACTGCCGGTGTGGATGGCGGCGTACGGGCCCAAGGCGCTGGCCATGGCGGGGGAGAAGGCGGACGGCTTCATCCTCCAGCTCGCCGACCCGTTCCTCACCGAGTGGATGGTCAAGGCGGTCCGCACGGCGGCGTCCGACGCCGGACGCGACCCGGACTCCCTCACCATCTGTGTCGCCGCGCCCGCCTATGTCAGCGACGACATCGCGCACGCGCGCGAGCAGTGCCGGTGGTTCGGCGGGATGGTCGGCAACCATGTGGCCGATCTGGTGAGCCGGTACGGAGAGCACTCCGGGCTGGTGCCCGACGCGCTGACCGACTACATCAAGCGGCGTGCGGGGTACGACTACAGCCACCACGGCCGGGCCGGGAACCCGTCCACGGACTTCGTGCCCGACGAGATCGTCGACCGGTTCTGTCTGCTGGGGCCGGCCGAGGCGCATATCGAGAAGCTGAGGGCGCTGCGCGACCTGGGAGTGGACCAGTTCGCCGTGTACGACATGCATGACGCGAAGGAAGCGACGATCGACGCGTACGGAGCCGAGATCATCCCGGCGCTCCGGAACTGACCCGCACGACCGCGCTCTCCTGTCCTGTACCGGTCCGCCGCCGCCCGCACGATCGCGCTGTCCGCTCCACTACCGCCGACACCATCGCGCTGTCCGTTCCACCACCGTCCGCACCATCGCGCTCTCGGTCCCACCGCCGCCCGCACGGCCTCGTTCGACGTCCCCGACACCCGCCCTCGAACGAAGGGTCCCCCGTCATGACCGCGACCGTACCGCCCGCCTCCCCAGGAGACCCGATAGCCGCCGCCGCGCGGACCGACCCCGAGGGCCGCGTCGAACTCCCGCCCGGCGCGGTCCCCGACGACAGCCGCTTCGCCAACGCGGATCTGCTGCCCGTACCGTTGGCCCGCCGCCGCTGGACGACATACAACTTCGCCGCCCTCTGGGTCGGGATGGCGCACAACATCCCGTCCTGGCTGCTCGCCTCCGGGCTGGTCACCCTCGGCATGGACTGGAAGCAGGCGGTCCTCACGATCGCGCTGGCCAATGTGATCGTGCTGTTCCCGATGCTGCTGACCGGGCACGCGGGGCCGAAGTACGGCATTCCCTTCCCGGTGCTCGCCCGCGCCTCGTTCGGGCTGCGGGGCGCGAATCTGCCCGCGCTCATCAGGGCGGCGGTCGCCTGCGCGTGGTTCGGGATCCAGACCTGGATCGGCGGCCAGGGCATCTTCGTCCTGCTCGACAAGGTCTTCGGCGGCTGGGCGGAGGCGTCGAGGATCGGCGGCCAGCCCTGGACTCTCTGGCTCTGCTTCGTCCTCTTCTGGGCGCTCGAACTCGCCATCATCTACCGGGGGATGGACACCCTGCGGCGGTTCGAGAACTGGGCGGCGCCCTTCGTGATCGTCGGCGCGCTGGTGCTGCTGGTCTGGATCACCGTCAAGGCGGGCGGCCTCGGACCGCTCCTCGACCAGCCGTCCGAGCTGGGCTGGGGCGCCGACTTCTGGCCGGTCTTCTTCCCGTCCCTGATGGGGATGATCGCCTTCTGGTCCACGCTGTCCCTGAACATCCCCGACTTCACCCGCTTCGGCGCGGGGCAACGCGCCCAGATCTGGGGCCAGTCGCTCGGCCTGCCCACGACCATGACCCTCTTCGCGGTGCTCTCGGTCTTCGTCACCTCGGGCTCGCAGGCGGTGTACGGGGCGGCCGTCTGGGATCCGGTCGAACTGGCCGCGAGGACCGACAGTGTCTTCGGCCTGCTCTTCGCGCTGGTGACCGTACTGATCGCGACGATCTCCGTGAATATCGCCGCCAACGTCGTCTCGCCCGCGTACGACCTCGCCAACCTCGCTCCGAAGCTCATCAACTTCCGTACGGGCGCGCTGATCACGGGTGTGGTCGGGGTCGTGATCATGCCGTGGAAGCTCACCGCCACCCCCGAGCTGTACATCTTCACCTGGCTCGGTCTGGTGGGCGGTCTGCTCGGTACGGTGGCGGGCATCCTGATCGCCGACTACTGGATCGTCCGGCGCACCGTCCTCGACCTGGCCGACCTGTACCGCCCCGGCGGCCGTTACTGGTACGCCAACGGCTGGAACCCACGAGCGGTGCTCGCCTTCGCCGTCGGCGGCGTACTGGCCGTGGGCGGTTCCCACTCGGCACCGGGCAAGGGCCCGTTCCCCGAGGACGGGCTGATCCCCTTCCTCAAGCCCCTCGCCGACTACGGCTGGGCGGTCGGACTGGCGGCCTCGCTGGTGGTGTATGTCGCCCTGACGCTGCCTGGTCGGCCGGGCGGGCGGGCAGCGGGCCGGGTCGGGACGGGATGACGGGGGACTGACGCGGGCTGGACGGGCGACTGACGCGGCCTGGGGGACGGGCCGACCGGGCCCACGGCGGGGGCTGACCGGGCCTACGGGCAGGGGCTGACCGGGCCGATGGCGTGGGCTGACCGGGGGTGGGGCTACGGCACGCGGGCCGTCCACTCCGGGGTGGCGAACTTCGTCGTGGCCAGTTCCCCGGCCCGCGCCATCTCCTCGTCGGTGACCTTGCCCGTGGTCAGTCCGTACCGGCCGCGGAAGGAGTCGATCATCCGCTCGATGACCGTCTCGCGCGGCAGCCCTGTCTGGCGGCGCAGCGGATCGACGCGCTTCTTGGCGCTCCGGGTGCCCTTGTCCGAGAGCTTCTCGCGGCCGATGCGGAGCACGTCGAGCATCTTGTCGGCGTCGATGTCGTACGCCATGGTCACATGGTGCAGCACCGCGCCCGTACCGCTCACGATCCGCTTCTGGGCGGCGCCCGCGATCTTGCCCGCGTCGGTGGCGATGTCGTTGAGGGGCTGGTACCAGGCGGTGATCCCCATGTCGCCGAGCGCGCCCAGCACCCAGTCGTCCAGATAGGCGTAGCTGTCGGCGAAGGTGAGGCCCTTGACGAGGGAGTCGGGGACGGAGAGGGAGTACGTGATGGTGTTGCCCGGTTCGATGAACATCGCGCCGCCACCGGAGATCCGGCGGACCACGGTGATGCCATGGCGTTCCGCGCCCTCGGGGTCCACCTCGTTGCGCAGTGACTGGAAGCTGCCGATCACCACGGCGGGCGCGGCCCACTCCCAGACCCGCAGGGTGGGCGGGCGCGATCCGGCGGCGACCTCGGTGGTGATGACCTCGTCGAGCGCCATATGGAGGGCGGGGGACTCCGGCGCCGAGTGGATCAGCTGCCAGTCGTAGTCCGTCCAGTCGGTGGCGCGTGCCAGCGCGCGGCGTACGGCGATGGCGACGCCCTCGGCGCTGAGCCCGTACATCACGGTGCCGGCCGGCAGCGCCGCCTCGATACGGGCGGCGAGCCCGGCGGCGTCGGTGTCGGCGGGGGCGCCCTCCAGCGCCCGGTCGATCGACTCGATCGCGTCGTCGGGCTCCAGGAAGAAGTCCCCGGAGACCCGGACATGGCGCAGCCGCCCGTCCTCCGTGTCGAGATCGACGACGACGAGCTTGCCGCCGGGGACCTTGTACTCACCGTGCACCGTCATGCCTCCAGATCCGGCAGGCCCACCCATGAACAGGTGCCTGCTCCGCTCAGCGGAACGCTCACGCCGAGGCGGTTCATTCCGCCGCGGACCGGGCGTACGCGCGCGCCGTCGGCCACGAGGGAGCCCGTCGCGGGTCAGTCGAGCGGGCTGGGCCACTCGTTGGCGGGCAGCAGCTCCCGCAGTCCCGCGGAGACCCTCCTGCCGAGGACCACCTCGGCGTCGATGTTCGCGTGATCGATCTGGCGGATGAACTCCCGGCAGCGTCCGCACGGTGGCAGCACATGCAGGGCACCCTCCTCGTTGCGCCAGACGGCCACGATCTTGACGATCCGGTACTCCCGGGCCGTGACCATGGCGGCGATGGCCGCGTGCTCCGCGCAGAATCCCGTGCCGGAGCCGGTGTCGATGCACACGCCCGAGTAGAGGTTGCCCGCGTCGGTGACCAGCGTGGACGCCACATCACCGAACAGCCGGTCACCGACCGTGTGCGGATGCAGCAGGGCCTGAGCGGATTCGATGAGTTCGTCGTTGGAGGGAGTGATCACACGGCAGAAGCTAGCGGCCCGCCCGCGCCCCCGGCCACCCAATTCCCGCGCCGCGCCCGGTCGTGACGGCGGCGCTGTCGCGAGCCGCCGGGCCTCTTCCGTCGGAGCACATGCTGTACGGCCCGCCGCGGATCGAGGACCCGATGGCCGAGGACGGCCTGGCGGCTGCCCATGGCCCGGCTCGGGGACCGATATCAGCTCATCGGCGACGATGTGCTCTCTACGAACGAGACGCTGCCGCGCGAGGGCAACGGCAACGGCGTGACCAACTAGAGGAACTGGGCGCCCAGACCAGGTACGCGGGCAGGAGGTTCTTGGTCTGCTGCGCGGTGAGGGGCTGTCCGCCGAAGGCCCAAGACCTCGCTGAACGCGGTGGGGGACCGGCCGGGATCCGGTTCCCACCCGGGGACCGGATCCCGGCCGGTCCCCGCACGAGGACCGCCTTGAGCCTGCCCTCACCCGCGTCTCCCCCCGCGTCTCACCCGGTGAACGGCACCCAAGGTGCCTCCGGATCAGGCCAGTCCGGCGGGCCCCACATCTCCCAGGCTGACCGGCTACCGGAACCTCGCCCTCACGAAGACCGCGAGGTTGAGGATTTGCGCGCCGACGCTCATCATCATCTAACGTGAAACTGGAGCAGGGAAATCCGCCACGCCCCGCTTTGAGTTCGAGGAAGAGGCGACTCCATTACGCCTTGAATCCCCTCACCTTTTGTTGGTAACTGTTCAGCCTATCAACATCCCATTCCGCGATCTCCGCAATGTCTAGCGCATATTGCTCGATTGCTCGAACATTGGAATTTACTGCTTCGTGATAGATTAGCCAAAGTCCGTCACGAATGGTCTCGCGACATTTCCAGTAAACGCTTGACTCTGCGGAATCGCCATCCTCCTCGCCAGCCGCAAGCGAGAGGATAAGCCAGAGTAGTTGCTTAATCTGATCCGGTGACTGGGTGTCGACGAGTGCTGCCATGGCTACGGCGCACACTGCGGGAGCTGGAGGCTGAAGATTCGACTCGATGAAGACGTGGCCGTCGAGAGCCCTCAGGGCGACACCGTTCCCTTCGATGCCTTCCTTCAGCAAGTTCAGGATGTGGTCTGAAGGTCTTCCGCAGCCGCACGTCACGGAGGTCCACGGGTGACGCCCTATCTCCATTTGTGCCAAACTTGACATTTCCGCTCCATTGCACCCTTTTGGCGCCTTTGTGGTTGATCAGGTGTGTCGCGTGGTGTGTTCAGTCGGACCATGGGCCAGCGGGGTGTCCGGCGGTCCCGGGCCCGAAGCTAGATGGAGGATAGTCCAGTTGGCAATATTCGCATACATACTTTCCAACCGCTTCGAATCCGGTCTCGGTTGATTCGGCGACGTACGCAATGCCGAACCTTATATTAACCCAATCTCCGCCGAGGGCCTCTGCGACATTACCTTCGGCGCAGAAGCCTGCGCCACAATTTGCTACACCCGGTCCGGATGATGCGACCGCAATTTTCCCTGTTTCTGTGTGGTAACCGGCAACGTAGCTGCGACTCTGGGTTCGTGCGGTCCTATTGGTTACCGCGGCTTCCTTGGCCAACGCATTCCCGCGAGCCATTTGTCCCTCTGGTGTCCATCCAGAGGGCGCTGACTCTGTCCTCACGTAGGAAGGTCTTTTCCCGCCGGGCCCGCGCGTAGTAGGTCCGGTGGGCGCGGCATTCTTAGGGCTGCTTTTGCCGAGGATTTTGGAGCCGACGGCTCTGGCGCCCTTGGCGGCCACCTTGGCCACGGCTCCGCCGACGACCGAGGCGACGGCTCCGACGGCGGCTCCCTTGCCTACGGCGGTGGCATAGCCGCCGAGGCTGTGGTCGGCCTTTGGATCGAGGGCGTTGCCGACCGCGCCGGCGGCCGCGCCCGCGATGGCTCCGCAGGCCGCTCCCACGGCGACGGCTCCGGCTCCCGCGGTCGCCGCGCCGACGCCGACCGCGACGGCTCCGCAGGTCACCCCGACCACGACTTCGGTGACGATGGTGACGACGGTGACGTGTTTCTTCATCCAGCCCTTGGCCTTGCACCACCAGTCACAGGGCGCGGGCTTGGTCACCGTGACCGTCTTGGTCGTCGTGTACGTGACGGTGGTTGTGGTGCCTGAACTGCCTGAAGAGCTGCTTCCTGACGAGCTTCCGCTTCCGCTTCCACTTCCGCTGTCGCTTGTGTTGTTGCCGCCGCCGCCATAGTGCTGCGATGGGTTCGCGGGCCCGGTGCCACAGATGTCCGCCGGGCAGAGTCCGGTCGGGTCGCTCGTGCTGATGGGGCTGTTGCCGGCGTAGGCGTAGCCGTTCATCTGGAGCGGTTCGCTGATGTCGATGACGGGGTCCGCCGAGAGGAAGCGGCCGGCCGCCTGGTCGTATTCGCGGGCCCCGATGTGGGTGAGGCCGGTGGCCGCGTCGTCGATGCCGACGCCGAGGTAGCCGCGCTTGTTCGGCCAGGTTGACGGCTTGGGGCCGCGCACCTCTCCGTACGGTTTGAAGGCGCGTCGGGTGACGGTCTGGGTGCTGCCCAGCTCCACGGTCGTGTTGGCGGTGCCGAGCTGGTCGGCGATGAGGACGTTGAGCTTGTGGCCCGTACTGGCGCCGTTGACGGTGGTGCGGACGACGGTGGGGGCACCGGCGTGGGCGTACGCGCGGGAGGAGCGGGTGATCTTGCCGGTGGAGTCGGTGGTCAGCTCGGTCTCGCCCAGGTACAGCGTGGAACCGGTGGGCGAGTTCTCCAGGATGCGATTGCCGTCGGCGTCGTAGACGTACCGTGTTCTGACGCCGTCGTCGGTGATCGTGTCGAGCTTGTTCTCGGCGGTCCAGTCCAGAGTCTGGGTGGTGTCCGGGAGATTTCTGCCGGTGGTGTTGCCGACCGCGTCGTTGGTGTAGGAACTGGCCTGTCCCGAGGGGGTGGAGCTGATCGTGGAGAGGGTGTGCGGTTGTGTGAGGCCCTTGCCGGTGACCTGGCGGCCGTATCCGTATGTGTACGTGACGTTCTTGGCGGCGTCGGCGGTGTTGTGTTCGGTGAGGGTGGCGCGGTTGCCGAGCCAGTCGTAGGTGAAGGACTGACGGTAGGCGGTGGCGCCGGTGGAGACCGTCGTGGTGCTGGTGCCCGTGCTGGGGGCGGCGGCGGCCAGTGAGTCGGTCAGTCCCGCGTCGGGACTGGTGGTGTCCGTGACCGTGTTGGCGGCGTCGGCCACCGGGCCGCTGGAAGGGGCGCCGTCGGTGCGGTATCCCCAGGCGCTGCCGCTGGAGGAGCGGCAGCCGGTACCCGAGTTGTTGGGGGTGATGTTCGAGGTCCACGCGTGGACGAGTTCACCCAGCGCGTCATAGGTGTAGCACTGGTTGTCCCAGGTGTCGCCGGTGGCGTCGGTGAGCTTGCGGGCGTTGGAGGTGATGGTGCCCGCGGTGTTGTAGGAGTAGTAGCTGTCGGAGACCCGGTGCGTGCCCGCCGTCTCACGGTCGGTGACGGAGCGCTGGAGGCTTCCGGAGTGCTGGTCGACGAAGTTGGTCGTCCACACCCGTGACGGCTGCGATCCGCTGACGGTGCGCAGTGCCTCGCCGTAGGGGGAGTAAGTGACGTCGGACGTGTACCAGTTGAGACCCGAGGTCGACTCCGGCAGACCGTCGGCGTCGTAGCGGGTGACGACCTTCTCGCGGGCCAGGCCGCCCTTCGCCGGGAGGGTGACCGACAGGGGCTTTCCGGTGGGGGTGTAGGTGTAGGAGTACGCGTAGGTGCCGGACAGCCCGGCCGTCATCGCATGGGCGGGGATGACCGTTTCCCGGCCGGTGGGCAGGTAGTCGGTGTCGTAGCCGGTGATCCGGTTGATGTAGTCGCCGGACGCGTCGTGACGGATCGAGGCAACAGGCCGGCCGACCGCGCCGGGCAGGCTGTCGTAGGTGAATTCCTTGACCGGTGCGGCGGTGGCCGAGCCCTCGCGGACGGCGGTGGGGCGGCTCAGCTGGTCGTAGTCGGTGTAGACGCTCTTGCCACGCGCGTCGGTGGTCCTGATCTTGCGGTCGGCGTCGTCGTAACCGATGGTGGCATCACCGGTGTCGGGGTCGGTGGACTCCGTCAGCCGGCCGCGGACGTCGTAGGTGTAGGTCCAGGCGTTGCCGGCCGGGTCGGTGACCTTGGTGCGGTTGCCCCGCGCGTCGTAGGTGTAGTTCGTCGTCCGCCAGGCACCGGTGCCCTCAGGGGTGGTGTAGTGCCGGACCGACGTGATCCGCCCCATCGCGTCGGTGTAGCTCTCGGTCGCCGGGGCGGTCGAACCGGCGGGGTCGACATAGACGGAGGTGTCGCGGTACGTGGTGCCCGTGGCGTACTTGTAGGTGCCGCCGTAGTACACCGCCGACTCGACAGGCCGTTCCAGGCCGTCGTACCGCGTTCTGGTCTTGTTCGGTACCAGCGACTCGGATATACGGGCGAACAGCTTGGTTTCCGGGTCGCCCTTGGCGAGGTAGCCGCCGGTCTGCTCCTGGACCAGGCCGTGGTCGTCGTACTTGGTGTCGGTGATGATCCGGCCCGCCCCATGGGCTTCGCTCTGGGTCTGCACCGCACGCATCAGGCCGTCGTAGAGCGTGACCTGCCGTTCGTAACTCCCGTCGTCCTTGAGGGTTTTGACGGTGACAGCGGCGGGCGTGGTCTCGTCGTCCGTCGCGACGGCCGTCCGGTAGGCGAACTCGGTGTCCGGGGACTTCCCGCCGGACGAGCGGGACGGGGACCAGCCCTTGATCAGGCGCCCCAGCGCGTCGTATTCGGTACGGGTGACTCTGCCGTTGGTGTCGGTGATGGTCAGGGCGAGGGCGCGGCCCGGATCGTAGGCCGTGGTGGAGGTGTGGCCCTTGGCGTTGATGATCTTGACAGAGGTGACCGGTCCGCCGCTGTCACCCGGGGTGTAGACGGTCTCGGAGGTGCCCGTCAGCGGCGCGGTGACCTTTCTGACCCGGCCCAGCGGATCGTAGGTGCTGGTGGTCACCACGGAGTGGGATGTCCCTTCACCGTTGATGTCCGCCACCGAGGTTTCCAGACCCTTGACCGGGGCGGCGCCCCACGCCTGGCCGTCGTACGAGGTACGTACCGAGCTGAGCAGCTGCGTCTTCGCGTCGGCGGTGTCGAAGCCGGAACAGGGCGTCGCGGTGGAGCGGGTCTCCTTGGTCTTCCCGACGATCCAGTCGGCGGTGTTGTGCACGTAGGAAGACCGCATGCAGACCTGGTTGCTGACGGTCTCGCCGGTGCCATTGGGTTTGACGACCGACATCTCCAGCTGGGTGGGCAGCCCGTAGGTGTCTTCCACTGTGGTCTCGGTGCGGACCGTCTGCCAGCTGTTGGTGCCGATGGTCTGGATGGCGTCGGCGCGTGCCACCCAGGTGCGGTGGGCGAGCAGCGGGTCGAGGTCGGTGCCGTCCTCGGCCTCGCGGGCGCGGGAGGCCGTCTGCTTGGACTTCGGGAACGTCAGGGCGCGCTTGAGGACGCGTCCCTCGGAGTGCTCGTAAGTGAGGGTCTCCGCGGCCATTCCGGCGAACTGGAGTGCGTCGTCCGCGACCAGTTCCACCGCGCCCGTGGAATCCTTCACCGCGCCGCCCGTGCCCTGGAAGAAGCGCGTGACGGAGTACGAGTCCGACTTCGCATCGCCCTGCCGGGTGAGGGACTTACTCCCCTTGGCCGTCGCGACCTGCCGGTAGCCGCGCCACACGCTGTGGGTACGCAGCGACGGCCGGACGAACTCGTCGTCGCTCTTGTCCCAGGCCGGAGACGTGTACTTGTACGAGGTCACGACGGGCTTGCTGTGCGTGGTGACCTTGTCGGTCTCGACGACCGAGGCGATGACGTACTTGTTGAACCACGCCTTGGCGGGCGTCTTCTCCTCACCGTCAGGGGACCAGCGCACCGGGTAGCAGGTGGTGTTGTTCCTGCCCTTGTCGGTGGAGGGTTCGGCGGAGCAGCCGCCGGTGTACTCCACCTCGACGTCGCCGCCGTTCTCGGTGGCGACCGTACCGATGCGCGGGCGGGTGAAGCCGGGAGTCTTGTCGCCCGGACCGGACGGAACGAGGTTGGGCAGCTGACGGTCCTTCAGGCGTGCCCTCAGCGGGGATGAGGAGCCCACCGTGTAGTGGGCGAAGCTGACGCCGTCCTTGGACTGGAGGGTGCCGGTGGTGTCGCCCGGGGCGAAGCCCCTACGGGTCAGGGAGTTGAGCCACAGGCCGGGTGATGTGTCGTACCAGTCCTTGGGGAAGGACTGATGCAGTGTGTAGGTGTCGACCTTGCCCAGTCCGGTCTGGCCGGCGCGTGCGGCCTTCGTTGTCACCGTGTCCAGACGCAGCTGGGTCCAGAAGGACGGAAACGCGGGGCAGAGTTTGGAGGTCGACTTGCAGTTGAGGTTGCCGGGAGTGTCCCACCAGATCCGGTACGCGCCGGGGTCGTCGGTCTTGGCGAAGTTCCCCGCGTCGCAGGCGGACCCCGCTTCGAGACAACGCTGCTTGACCCCGAACTCGACGGTGGCCGACGGCTTGGTCAGATCGGCGGTACGCATCCCGTACTCGATGGAGACGGGATACGCGGCTCGGTCGTAGCTCTCCGGCGACGAGAACTTCTTGTTGACCGAGTAGTGGTTGGTCTCCTGCTTCCAGTTGACGACCATCGCGTTGCCATGGACGTCGACCACCTTGTCCATACCCCACTGCCACGCCTGCTGCTTGCCCGCGCCGCAGCGTGAGTCGGCGAAGGCGGGGGCGTTGCAGGGCTCCTCGGGGTGGTTGCCGTACACCGGGACGGTGGAGACGGAGCCGGTGTTGGCGTGGCCGCCGCCGACGGCGTTGAGGCCGTAGAAGTACGTCGTGCCGTCGGCGGTGGTGACCACCCAGTACTCGCCGTTGTTGTCGCCATTGGTGGCGCCGGTTTTCAACTCGACACGGGTGCCGTCGTCGTTCTGCGGACGGTAGGTGTCGGTGGCGCCCACACGGACCAGCTCGGTGGTCCTGCCGTTCAGCGACATCACGGCGTTGTAGGAGACCCAGCACAGGTCGGACGTCTTGTTCTTCGCGGCGGTGTTGTTGGGCGTCCCCGCCGTGAGGGTCTTGGCGTCGTCCTTGCAGGAGCGGTAGCGCCGCTCGATATGGCCGGGCTCGTAGTTCCACCCCTCGCCGATCCATGACGCCTGCGGCGAGGAGACGGCCGTCCTGCCGTCCACCTCCTGCGAGTTGTAGTCGAAGGAGATGTTGGGGGACGGTCCGGCCGGAGCCGGGGGAACGGTGAGCGGGTAGGACCAGGTGAAGGCGCCGGAAGACCCACCGGCCGCCCAGGTGCCGCTGGCTGCCAGCGGGGTCGCCTTGAACGAACCGCCTTTGCCCTCACCGGAGTCGGTGACGCCGAGGACCGCCGCGCCGCCTCCGGCCGCCGCGGCCACGCGGTTGCCGTAGCCGGCCCGCACGACGGCCGAGTCCGCGCCGTTCGCCGACGGGGCGGAGGCGGAGGCGGGGGTGGCCGTGCCGTCCGCGGCAGCCGGGGCCACCGTCGCGGTGACCGTCCCGGTGCCGGTGTCGTTGACCGTCTCCAGTTCCTCGTACGCCTGGCATTCCTCAAGACCGGGCGTGGTCAGGTAGCACTCCGGGAACTGGACAAAACGCAGCCGCGAGGCCCAGTCGGCGCCGTAGAGGTTCTTGAATTTCTTGTAGTCGAACTTCACCGACACGGGCACTGCCCCAGTGGGCGGAGCCTGCACGGTGACCACGGCGCCGTCCACGCCCTGCGCCACTGTCTCCGGCCGCCCGTCGACGGTGACCTGCCAGACACCGGTCGGCGCCGGCTGCCCCGGGGCCTGCCCCAGACTCACCGGCAGGTTCTCGACCGGAGTGGTGGCCGCCCGTACGGCACCGCCCGTACGCGCGGACGCCGGTGTCATGCCCGAATCGAAGTCGACCACGCCGGTGTCGGCGAGCGGGACGGTGGTCGTGCCCGCTGGAGCCTGGCTGAGATCCGTCGGCGTTTCGGTCTTCAGACTGTCGAGGTTCTTGTTGACGGTCTTGCCCGACACAGGCTGGTCCTGGTCGAGCTTCTCCAGGACGAGTTCCTCGCGCCCGACCTTGCCGGGGTCGGGAGGGATGGCCAGGGCCTGCGTGGGCAACAGCGTGACCAGCAGGGCGAGGCCCAGGGCGGGCACGACGGTGTGGCGGACACGGCGTCGGCGACGGCGAGTTTCAGACAGACGAGACACGCCAGGATCCCCCCGGACCATTCGGCGCGGAACCAGGGCGGGGCCGCACGGGACGTCATACAAGAACGCGCTGATTCTGTGGGGGGCTTGTGAGGAAAGGCCAGAGGAAATATGACCAAGTGATCATGGTCACGCCGCGTAGCGGGTCAATTGCGCACTCGCTTCGGGAAAATGTTGTGTATGCGGCGAGGTGGTGTGATTGTGCGGCTCACGGAAGTAGTGCACCCAAAGGGTCGGTTGATCGTTTCAGGGGGCAATTCGCCTCGCCAGACGGGTGAATTGGGATACTTTCCGTCATCCCGTCAGGGACTGAAACCCCGCTACGAGGCCGACGGGAGCGAGGGCGTCCCCACCGGCACCGCCGTGCGCCGGAGTTCTCCGGGGCTTTCGCAGGGTGACGACCGGCTACGTATGGGTCATGATCTGCTCGCTCGTCCCGTGTGCTGAGGCCCGCGCGGCGGGCTTCGTCTCTCCGGTCGGCGATTCGCCGTGTGCCGGGGCCGAGGGGGAGGGGTCTCACTCATGTCACCACGCGGGAATCACCTGCCGGTCCGGCGCGCCATCGCCATCGCGTGCGCGGCGGCCGTCGCCGCGACCGGACTGACCTACGCGGGGATACGGCTCGCCGATCCCGAGCCGGGTGTCACGTCACCGGCGCGGTCGGCGGCTTCCGCGGTGACGGAGTCCGAGGCCATCACCCGCGCGGCGAAGACCGGCAAGGCGGTGGAGGCCACATCGCTCCGTACGCCCGACTCCACCACCTGGGCACGCCCCGACGGCCTGATGTCCCGTCAGATCCATGTCTCACCGATCCGCGCCAAGGTGGACGGGGAGTGGAAGCCCATCGACCGGTCACTGCACCGCACCGACCGGGGCTGGGAGCCCAGAGCCACCAACACCGGCATGGTGTTCTCCGCCGGGTCGACGGGCAACGGACAACGTGAGGAGCGCGCGTCGCGCACCACGGTGCGCCGTGTCTCGCTCCTCCAGAACGAGGCCGCGGACGAGGCCGGCAGTCCGCTGGCCACCCTGCACTCGGATGGCCATGACATCCAGCTCACGTGGCCCGGCCCGATCCCGCAGCCGATCATCGACACCAACCGGGCGCTGTACCCCGAGATCATCCCCGGCGCGGACCTGGTGCTCACCGCGGACGACGACGGATTCGCGCAGCTCCTGGTGGTGAAGAACCGCGCCGCCGCCGCCGATCCCCGCATCGCCCAGCTCTCCTACGGCCTGACCTCGCCGACCCTCACCTTCCGGCTGGACCCCGCGTCCGACATCGTCAGCGCCGAGGACACCCACGGCGACGACGTGGCGATGTCCCCGTCCCCGGTGATGTGGGACAACGCGGGTGCCCCGGCGGTCACCGACGGCGAGGTCGGCGCCACCGCGCAGCCCACCGCGCCCGAGGAACTGCCCTCGGAGACCGCGGTTCCCGACGAGTCGCCCTCGGCCCCGCCGAGCGCCGATCCCGATACCGAGACCGACGAGCAGAGCGACCCGTACGGCGAGGTGCTGCCGTCCGCGAGCGACGAATCCGTTCCGCCCGTTCCGGAGTCGCCGCTGCCCTCGGCACCGGCCGAGCCGACTCCCGCACCCTCGCAGTCCGGGTCCGCCGCCACCCTGTCGCTGCCGGGGCTCGACGGGCCGTCCCCCGACTCCCACGGCGCGCTGGTCGATGCCGATCTCTCCGGTGCCAACTGGGTCATCACCCCGGACGCCGACCTGCTGTCCGACCCCTCCACCGTCTTCCCGGTCTTCATCGACCCCTCGGTCAAGAAGCACACCCAGAACTGGACCACCGTCTACAACCGCCACCCCAAGGCCACCTTCTACAACGGCAAGGGCTTCAACAAGGGCGGCACCCACGAGGCGCGGGTCGGCTTCGAGTCCGACACCTGGGGCACCTCGCGGTCCTACTTCAACATCGACTTCGACGGTTCCCTGAAGGGCGCGGTCATCACCAAGGCCCAGCTGCGCGTGCTGGAGACCTACTCCTGGTCCTGCAGCGACCGTGCCATGAGCGTGCACCTCACCGGCGACATCGACTCCAGGACAAACTGGAAGAACGCTCCCAGGCTCCACGACGGCAACAAGATCACCACGAGGAGCTTCGCACACGGCTACAAGAGCGGCTGCCGCGACGCGTACGAGACCTTCGACGTCAAGAAGGCCGCTCAGAAAGCGGCGGACAAGGGCGTGGACACCATCACCTTCGGCATGCGCGCCGTGAACGAGGGCTCCCAGTACTCGTGGAAGAAGTTCGCCGCCAACGGAGAGAACGCACCCGTGCTCGAACTCCACTACAACCGCCGCCCCGGCGCGCCCACTTCCCTCGATCTCGGCCCCGAGGCCAAGTGCACCACCACCGAGCCGTACGTCCGGATGGGCGCCGGGGAGATCACGTTCACCGCCTCGGCCACCGACAAGGACAAGAACCTCGACTACCTCGACTTCGACCTGTGGCCGACCGGCAAGTGGGACACTACCGGTGACCTGCTCAAGACCACCGGCAAGAAGTCCGTGGGCGGGAACCGCGACAGCGCCCGCGTCACCACCAGCGCCTTCTCCACCAGCAAGCTCACCAACAACACGGTGTACTCCTGGCGCGTGAGGTCCTTCGACGACGCGGGCTCCTCCTCCGGATATTCCCCGAAGAACACCCCCTGCCGATTCGTCCTCGACACCGCCGCCCCGCGGCCGCCCGAGATCTCCTCCACCGACTTCCCCAACGCCGACGACAACGAGAACGGCTTCAGCACCCAGACCGAGGACGCCATCTGGAGCAAGAAGAAGTTCGGCACCCCCGGTTCCTTCACCGTCCGTGCCCTGAACAAGGACGTCGTACGCTACGAGTACGGCTTCAACTCTCCCAGTTACCCCTTCTCCCTGTCCCGCACCGCGGGCGCGGAGACCACCGTCAGCGCGACGATCTCGAACGCCAAACCACCCACGGCTGGCCCCAACGTGCTCTACGTACGCACCGTGGACGGCGCAGGCAACGCCTCCGACCCGACCAAGTACTTCTTCTACGTCAGCCCACGCGACCAGGCCGACGCCCCGGGTGACTTCACCGGCGACGGGATGCCCGACCTCTTCGCCGTCACCGAGGGCGGCAATCTCTCCCTCTATCCCTCGCAGGCGACCAAGGATCTCAGCGAGGGCAGTGGTGACCTGGACCTCGCCATGTCCGGCGCCTACCGCGACAACCCCGACAAGGATCCCAACGGCGACGACCTGCCCCCCTATGTCGGCGCCCCTTCAGGTCACTTCGACGACGCGCTGATCACCCATAACGGGGACATCTACGGCGGCGACGGCCTCCAGGACCTCGTCGTACGCGTCGACGACAAGCTGTGGGTCTACCCCGGTGACGGCTACGGCGCCGTGAATGTGGCCAAGCGCCGCGAGATCCTGCTCCCGGCCGATGCCCCGACGCCCAGCAGCTTCAGCCAGATCCTGTCCGCGGGCGACGCGACCGGAGACGGCAAAGCCGACTTCTTCGTCACCGTCGGCGACGCCCTGTGGGTTCTGACCGGTTACAACGGCGCGATCATCGAACAGGCCACGCGGCTGTCCGCCACCTCCTGGACCGACCGGGACATCGTGACGGCCCTGGACATCTCCGGCGACGGTGTCACCGATCTGCTCTACCGAACCGATGGGACCGGACGGCTGCTGCTCCGTACGGGGATCAAGGCGGCTTCCGGCGGCGTCGACTTCGACTCTCTCGCCGCGGCCGCGAATTCGGCGGGCGGAGCCGACACCGAGTACGGAGCGTCCGGCTGGTCGAGCACGGCCATCCCGCACATCCTGGGCACCCCCGACACCAACGGCGACTCCATCCCCGACATCTGGACCGTGCCCGCCAACGGCTCCGTACGCCTCTACCTCGGCAGCAGGACCGTACTCACCGGCAATGGCAGCGAGATCATCGGCTCGTACTCCTGGTGGAAGACCCGGCAGACCATCGGCTGACGCTTCATGCGGACTTCGCAGCAGTCCGTGCCGCCCTGTGCGGCATCGCTGGGCTTCCTGTGGGGGAGGAGACTCACGTTGCCACGGGGACACGTGGCAGGCCGGCGCGACCGGCCGACGCGAGCGAACACCGAGGTGAGACATGCGGTTCAGTACCCGACCGACGCTCCAGGGAACCTTCGGCATGGTTTCCTCCACCCACTGGCTGGCCTCGCAGTCCGCGATGGCCGTCCTGGAGGACGGCGGCAACGCCTATGACGCGGCCGTCGCCGCCGGCTTCGTCCTGCATGTCGTCGAACCCCATCTCAACGGTCCCGCCGGTGAGGTGCCGATCATTCTCGCGCCCGCCGGCGGTGAGGTACGGGTCCTCTGTGGCCAGGGTCCCGCGCCCGCGGGTGCGACCATCGGACACTACCGCTCGCTCGGCCTCGAACTCGTCCCCGGCACCGGACCGCTGGCCGCCGCCGTACCCGGTGCCTTCGACGCCTGGATGCTGCTGCTGCGCGACCACGGCACCAAGTCCCTGGCCCAGGTGCTGCGTTACGCCATCGGCTACGCGGAGGACGGCCACGCCCCCGTCGAACGGGTCGGCGAGACCGTCGAGAGCGTCCGCGAACTCTTCGAGACGGAGTGGACCTCGTCCCTGGACATCTACCTCCCCGGCGGCAAGGCACCCGCGCCCGGTGAGCTGTTCCGCAACCCCGCGCTCGCCGCGACCTGGCGCCGGCTGATCGCGGAGGCCGAGGAGGCCGGCGCGGACCGGGTGGCCCAGATCGAGGCCGCCAGAGCGGTCTGGCGTACGGGCTTCATCGCCGAGGCCCTGGTCGCGCACTCCGCCCGCCCCACCATGGACACCAGCGGCGCCCGCCACACCGGCACCCTCACCGCCGCCGATCTGGCGGGCTGGTCCGCGACGTACGAGGAGCCCGTCACCTACGAGTGGGACGGCTGGACCCTGTGCAAGGCGGGCGGCTGGAGCCAGGGCCCCGCGCTCCTCCAGCAGCTCGCCCTGCTGCCCTCCCGCGCGGCCGAACTGCCCCGGTACGGGTCGGCGGAGTACGTCCATCTCCTCATCGAGGGCTGCAAGCTCGCCATGGCGGACCGGGAGGCCTGGTACGGAGACGCCGGTGCCGAGGGCGAGGGCACCCCGCTCGCCGCGCTGCTCTCGGAGCCGTACAACACCGCGCGCCGCGCCCTCATCGGTGAGCGCGCCTGCTACGAGCTGCGCCCCGGCAGCCCCGGGGGACGCGCGCCCGCGCTCAGCGGCCACGCCACCGCCGTCGCCGCGGGCGAGCCCGGCTTCGACCCGCTCGGGCTCCCCGGCGCCGGGGAGCCGACCGTGGCCAGGGACGGTGCCACCCGGGGCGACACCTGTCACCTCGATATCGTCGACCGCTGGGGCAACATGATCGCCGCCACCCCCAGCGGCGGCTGGCTCCAGTCCAACCCGGTCGTGCCCGAGCTGGGATTCCCGCTCGGTACGCGGCTCCAGATGGCCTGGCTGGACCCCGGTCTGCCGAATTCCCTGACGCCGGGCCGCAGGCCCCGTACCACCCTCACCCCGTCCCTCGCGCTGCGCGACGGCGTACCGGTGCTGGCCTTCGGCACGCCGGGCGGCGACCAGCAGGACCAGTGGCAGCTGCACTTCTTCCTGGCACTCGCCCTGCGCCCGCCCGTACGCGGCGGACTCGATCTCCAGGGCGCCATCGACGCGCCCAACTGGCACAACGACAGCTTCCCCGGCTCGTTCTACCCGCGCGGCATGCGGCCGGGCAGCGTGACCGTGGAGTCCCGGATGGACCCGGAGGTCATCGAGGAACTGCGCCGCAGGGGCCATGAGGTGACCGTCGGCGATCCATGGTCGGAGGGGCGGCTCTGCGCGGTCGCCAGAGACCCGGAGACCGGCATCCTCTCGGCCGCGGCCAACCCCCGTGGCATGCAGGGGTACGCCGTGGGCCGCTGACCGCCCGCGCCTCCGGAGCCGACCGGCCATGCATTCGGACTCTCCTGTCCGCCGACCTTCCGCCGACCTTCCGCCGACTGTCCGCCGACTGCCCGCCGACCTTCCGCCGTCCCGTCATATGACCTGGCAGGCGGCCGGTCACCCGGGCGTGGTTGGCTGGGGGCATGATCGATGACTCTGTGTACGGAACGGTTCCCCTCCCGGGGGCGGCCCCCGGCCCCCGCGTGTCCGCCGTCGAGGAGGCGCTGCGCGCGGCCGCCGCCACGGAGATCATGCCGCGCTTCCGGCAGCTCGCCGCGCACGAGATCGTCGAGAAGCACGGCCCGCACGATCTGGTGACGGTCGCGGACCGGGGCGCGGAGGAATATCTCACCGCCGCCCTCACCGCGCTGCTCCCGGGCTCCGTCGTGGTCGGTGAGGAGGCGGTGCACGCGGATCCCTCGGTGTACGACGCGCTGCGCGGTGACGCGCCCGTATGGATCGTCGACCCGGTCGACGGCACCCGCCCGTTCGTCCGCGGCGAGCGGGGCTTCTGCACGCTCGTCGCCCTCGCGCAGGGCGGCGAGGTGCTGGCGTCCTGGACATACGCGGCGGCGCTCGACGAGATGGCGATCGCCGTACGCGGCCGGGGCGCCACGCTCGACGGTGTCCCGCTGCACTCCGGATCGCCCGCGCCCGGCGCGGTGCTCCAGGTCGCGATGTCCCACCCCGACTACACCACCGACGAGCAGAAGCACGCCCTGCTGGGGCTGCGCACCGAGGGCGTCGAAGCCCGACCGTGCGGCTCCGCCGGGCTCGAATACCTGGGCGTGGCGCGGGGCGCGCTGGACGCGGTGGCCTTCAACTGGGAGCTGGCGTGGGACCACGCGGCGGGCCTTCTGCTGGTCGAGGAGGCGGGCGGCGCCCAGCTGACGCTCACGGGCGAGCCGTTCCGTATCACCGGCGACAACGCGCTGCCCTTCACGGCGGCCAGGGACACGGCGACCGCCGAGCGGGTGCGGGAGCGGCTGCTCGCCGGCGGCTGAGCGTCGAGAAAAGGTCCCGCACTCCGTATCCGTACGCCGTCAGGCGCCGTCCTCCAGCACCGCCCGTACGTCCCGCACCAGTGCGTCCGCCACCTCCAGCGCCGCCGCGTCCAGCCCCCGCAGCGCCGTCGCGACCCGGCGCGCGAAGTCCGGCGGGGTGTCCGGCAGCGCGGCGGCCGTCGCGAGCGCGCCCTTTTCGTTGAGACACCAGATCCGGTGGTGGGCGAGGAGGGCCTGTACGAGGATTCCGAAGGCCCGGGACAGACAGAGCGACACATACAGCGCGTCGCCCCCAGCCCCGGTCTCGGTTCCGGTCCCGGACCCGGCCTCGCCGGGGGCGGGGCCGCTCGGCGCGGTGCCCGCGGCCTTGCGGGCCGCCGCCACCGAGAAGTCCGCCTCCCAGACGGCCCCCGCGAGCGCGATCCGCAGCGGCTCCGGATAGCCGCGCGTCGCCGCCCGCAGCGCAGTCAACTCGCCGTCCGTGTCCGCCAGTACACGGCAGAGCGCGACCTCCCCGGCGTACGCGGGTGACCAGAAGCCCAGCGGATGGCCCGGCTGTGTGCCGATCTCGAACCGGCCCTCCCGGCACTCCGCCCAGACCCGTTCCACCCGGTCCAGGTCCCGCAGGATCCAGTCCACCGCGACCCCGTCGACGGAGAGCCAGGCACCACCGTTCACCCAGGGCCCCCAGCCGCCGGGGCCCGCGACCTCCACCGGGGAGCCGGTCATCTCGGTGGCCAGCGCCGCCAGCGCGGCGACATCGGGCTCGCCGCGGTAGTAGACGCCCAGGTCCCAGTCGGATTCGGGGCGGTGCGTGCCCCTGGCACGGCTACCGCCGAGGGCCACGGCGCGTACGCCTCGTACGGTCATCAGGCGCGTCGCCATCGCTTCGATCGTCGTGTTCATCGTCGCGGACAGTACCCGGGTTCGGGCTGTCAGTGCCCGGGAATATCCTGGGGCTCCTTGCCATCGGCTGACTAAGGAGTCCGAAGGTGACCTCGATGCTCGATGCCGTCGTCGTGGGGGCGGGACCCAATGGGCTGACCGCCGCGGTCGAGCTGGCCAGGCGTGGATTCTCCGTGGCCATGTTCGAGGCCAAGGACACCGTGGGGGGCGGCGCCAGGACGGAAGAGCTGACGCTCCCCGGGTTCCGCCACGACCCCTGTTCCGCCGTCCATCCGCTGGGTGCGGGATCGCCCGTCTTCAAGACGATGCCGCTCGCGCGGTACGGCCTTGAGTGGCTCCATCCCGAGCTGCCCATGGCGCACCCCTTCGACGACGGGACGGCGGCCGTGCTCTCCCGCTCCGTCGCCGAGACAGCCATGTCGTTCGGGCCGCGCGACGCGGGGGCGTACCGCCGGCTCGTCGCCCCGTTCCTCGGCAAATGGGACAGCCTCGCGCAGGACTTCATGTCGCTGCCGCTGACCGCGCTGCCGCGCGATCCGATCACCCTGGCGCGGTTCGGGCTCACCGGACTGCCGCCCTCCACATGGCTGACCCGCCGGTTCCGCGACGAGAAGGCGAAGGCCCTGTTCGCCGGACTCGTCGCCCATGTCATCGCCCCGCTGAACGGGATCGCGACCGGCGCCGTCGGTCTGGTCTTCGCGCTCGCCGCGCACGCCGGCGGCTGGCCGATGCCGCGCGGCGGCTCCCAGTCGATCGCGGACGCGCTCACCGCGTACCTCCATGACCTGGGAGGCACGGTCCACACCGGATACGAGGTCAAGCGGCTGGACGAGCTGCCGCCCGCCCGCGCGTATGTCTTCGACACCTCACCCACCGCCCTGGCCAGGATCGCCGGTCTCGGCAGGGCCTACGACGGGTACCGGTACGGGGCGAGCGTCTTCAAGATCGACTACGCGCTGGACGGCCCCGTGCCCTGGACGGCCGAGGAGCCAGGACGGGCCGGCACGGTCCAGATCGGACCCACCAGCGGGGAGATCGGCACCGCGCTGCGCCAGGCCGCGGGCGGACAGGCGCCGCCGACGCCGTTCCTGATCACCGCGCAGCCCAGCCTTGTCGACCCGTCCCGCGCGCCCGACGGCAAGCATGTCTTCTGGGCGTACGGCCATGTCCCGAACGGCTGGCGGGGCGATCTCACGGACGCGGTCGAACGGCAGATAGAACGCTTCGCGCCCGGCTTCCGCGACCGCGTCCTGGCCCGTGCGACCGCCGGCCCGCCCCAACTGGCCGCCCGTAACGCCAACTACGTGGGCGGGGACATCGCGTGCGGCGCCGCCTCCGGGCTCCAACTGCTGCTGCGCCCGAAGATCTCCCTGTTCCCGTACGCCACCCCGCGTCCCGCGGTCTTCCTCTGCTCCTCCGCGACCCCGCCGGGGCCCGGGGTGCACGGGATGTCCGGGCACAACGCGGCCAAGGCGGTGTGGCGCATGCTGCGCGCCGCCTGAGCGGACCCCGGGCGGCCGGACCCCGCCGCGCCCCCGCGCGCCCGAGCCGCCGCATGACCCGTCGCACGATCCGCCCCGTCGCACGATCCGCCCCGCCCGAGCCGCCGCATGATCCGCCCCCTTGGTCGCCGATGAGCAGGGCCCGTGCCGGGCCCGAGGAGGTCATACGTGACGAAGCTGACTCTCGTCCTCGGAGACATCTCGTACCAGCGCGCCGACGCGCTCGTCAACGCCGCGAACTCCGGACTGCTCGGCGGCTCGGGTGTCGACGGCGCGCTCCACGCCCGCGCCGGGCAGGCTCTCACGAACGCGTGCAGTGAGCTGCGCGAATCCAAGTACGGCCGCGGGGTGGCCACCGGTCAGTCCGTCGCCACCACGGCGGGCCACCTCCAGGCCCGCTGGGTGATCCACACCGTAGGGCCGCACTGGGTACGGTACGACGACCGGTCGAGCCTGCTCGCCTCCTGCTACCGCACCTCGCTGGAGGTCGCGGCCGAGCTGGGCGCGCGCACGATCGCGCTGCCCGCGGTGTCCGCCGGCACCCACCGGTGGCCGCTGGACGACGCCGCGCGGATCGCCGTACGTACCGTCCGGGAGACCTTGGCGGCCTGGGAGACCACCGAAACCACCGGGGCTTCGGAGAGACGGGCCGGGGAAGGCATCGCCGGACGGCGGCCCTTCGAGGAAGTGCGGTTCGTACTCTTCGAACAGCGGGTGTACAGGGCGTTCGAGACGGCGTTGGCCATCCCGTACGGCTGAGTCGTCCGAAGGTTGATGTCGGATTCCTGCCAGCCGGGAGCCCTCGTGTCACGGATGCTGGAGCCATGTACACCGATAGCGAGCGCTGTGTGCGGGCCGTCCGGTCCAAGGACGCGCGGTTCGACGGCTGGTTCTTCACCGCGGTCCTGACCACGGGGATCTACTGCCGGCCCAGCTGTCCCGTCGTGCCGCCCAAGGCCGAGAACATGACCTTCTACCCCAGCGCCGCCGCCTGCCAGCAGGCCGGGTTCCGCGCCTGCAAACGGTGCCGGCCCGACACCAGCCCCGGATCCCCCGAGTGGAACGCCCGCGCCGACACCGTCGCCCGCGCCGTACGGCTCATCCAGGACGGCGTGGTCGACCGGGAAGGCGTCCCCGGGCTGGCCGGCCGGCTCGGCTACTCGGCACGCCAGATCGAGCGGCAGCTCCTCGCCGAACTGGGCGCGGGGCCGCTCGCCCTGGCCCGCGCCCAGCGCGCGCAGACCGCCCGGCTGCTGATCGAGACGACCGGCCTCCCCATGGCGGACGTCGCCTTCGCGGCCGGCTTCTCGTCGATCCGGGCCTTCAACGACACCGTCCGCGAGGTCTTCGCGCTGTCACCGAGCGAGCTGCGCGCACGTGGCGAACGCGGTGCACGTGGCGAACGCGGTACGCGCGGTACGCGCGGTACGGAGCCGGCGACCACCCCCGGGGTGATCTCGCTGCGGCTGCCGTTCCGGGCGCCACTCACCCCCGACAACCTCTTCGGACATCTCGCCGCGACCGCGGTTCCGGGCGTCGAGGAGTGGCGGGACGGCGCGTACCGCCGCACGCTCTCCCTCCCGTACGGACACGGCATCGTCGCCCTCTCCCCGCGCCCCGACCACATCGCGTGCCGGCTCTCGCTCACCGATCCGCGCGATCTCACGCTCGCCATCAGCAGCTGCCGCCGGATGCTCGACCTGGACGCCGACCCGGTGGCCGTGGACGAACAGCTGCGCGCCGACCCGCGATTGACCCCGCTGGTCGACAAGGCACCGGGGCGGCGCGTGCCCCGTACCGTGGACGCCGCCGAGTTCGCCGTGCGCGCCGTGCTCGGCCAGCAGGTCTCCACCGCCGCGGCCCGCACCCACGCGGCCCGGCTGGTCACGGCGCACGGCGAGCCGGTCGACGACCCCGAGGGCGGGCTCACCCATCTCTTCCCGGCCCCCGAGGCCCTGGCCGGGCTCGACCCGGAGGCCCTGGCCCTGCCGCGCAGCAGACGCACCACCCTGACCACGCTGGTCGCGGCCCTCGCCGACGGCTCGCTCAGGCTCGGCCCCGACAGCGACTGGGACCTGGCACGGGAACAGCTCATCGCCCTGCCCGGGTTCGGGCCGTGGACGGTCGAGGTGATCGCCATGCGCGCGCTCGGCGACCCCGACGCGTTCCTGCCGACCGATCTCGGTATGCGCCGGGCCGCCGCGGGCCTCGGCCTGCCGTCCACACCCGCCGCGCTCACCGCACGCGCCGCCGCGTGGCGGCCCTGGCGGGCGTATGCCGTGCAGTATCTATGGGCCACCGAGGACCACGCCATCAACCACCTTCCCGGGTAAGGAAGTTCGTCATGACAGCGGAACATGGGCAGCACATCGTCCACACGGTGATCGACAGCCCCTACGGACCACTGACCCTGGTCGCCACCGACGGCGCGCTGAGCGGCCTGTACATGGTCGGGCAGCGGCACCGCCCGCCGGAGGAGACCTTCGGGGAGCCGGACCCGAGCCCCTTCGCCGAGGTGGTGCGTCAGCTCGGCGCGTACTTCGACGGTGAGCTGACGGAGTTCGATCTGCCCCTGCGGCTGAACGGCACCCCGTTCCAGCGCGCGGTCTGGGGCGGGCTCCAGCGGATTCCGTACGGCGAGACACGTTCGTACGGCGAACTGGCCGAGTCCCTGGGCAAGCCGGGCGCCTCGCGCGCGGTGGGGCTGGCCAACGGCAAGAACCCCATCGGCATCATCGTGCCCTGCCACCGGGTGATCGGCTCGACCGGCGGACTCACCGGCTACGGTGGCGGGCTCGACCGCAAGCAGCGGCTGCTGGTCTTCGAAGGAGCGGCGGCCGAGGCCCCCGCCACCGCCACGCTCTTCTGATCACCGGCCGTGCTTCTGATCACCGACCGGGCTTCTGATCACCGAACGTGCCGTCCGAGTTCTGGGTGATCACCCGGCCCGCACGGCGCCCGCCCGCGGTACGGGCCCGACCGGCGGCGCCGGTGTCACGGGCGCGAAGGGGTTCGGGGTCAGCCCCGTCCAGCGGTGCAGGACCGCGCGGCCGGTCTGCCGGGTGACGCCGTCGACCTGGACCGTACCGGCCTCGGCGACGTAGTAGCGGCCGCCGCCGAGCGAGATCAGCCCGTACTGTCCGGCCGACTCCCAGCCGTACACCCCGGACGCCGCGTCATGCAGCCCGCGCGGCAGGAGCGGCAGCAACTGCCCGCGCTCGGACGGCCGCTGGCCCGGTACGGTGCCCCACACGGGCCGCTTCGAGCCGTCGAGGACGAAGAGCGAGTAGTTGGGGAAGCCCGGTTTGGTGCCCTTGTACACGGCCATCAGCCAATCGCCGCTCGCCGCGTCGTACTCCAGGTTCTGCACGCCGTAGGTGGTGTTCCCGGTGTACGCGAAGTACTTGCCGTCGGGGGAGGACGGGCCGCTCGTGTGCGGGGCGTCCTCCGTCAGCGGGCGCTCGTACCGCTTCCACTGCCGGACGTCGTACTGGAGCAGGACCTGATTGTCGTTGTCCTGGCGGCCGGTGTGGGCGTAGACCCCGTACGCGACGGTCAGTTTCGTACCGCCCTCGCGGTCGAAGGAGGGCCCGAACGCGACGCCGTCGATGCCGCTGCAGCCGTACCGGTGGTCGGCGGTCTTGGCGGTGTCGCCGTCGAAGACGCCGTCACCGTCCATGTCGGCCGTGTAGTCCCGCACGACCTCCTGGAGATGGACGGTGGAGACCACGCCGGTGGACGCGGCGTCCATGTTCATCCGGGTGATGCGGTCCCCGTCGAAGACCGCGATGTAGAACGCCTTCGCGGCCTTGTACTCCAGCGAGCCGTAGACCCGTCCGTCCTCCTCGTTGAAGTCCAGGTCACCGAGGTGGCCGGTGAAGCCGGTGACGGAGCCGAGGGGCTTGCCGGCCAGATCCGTCTTCACCAGGAGGTTGGTGAAGGAGAAGTACATACGGCCCTTGCGGCGGTCGATGGCCATGCCCTGGAGATGTCCGGACTGCCACGTACCGCCGTCGACACGGGCGGGCAGCGCGGCGGGACGGCTGGGCAGGGTGGCGGGCGGCGCGGCCTCGGAGGGGGTCAGGGCCTGCGCCGCGCCGGCGCCGAGGGCCGACACCACGACCACGGACATGAACAGGGCCGCGAACCGGCCGCGTGGATGCCTTCGCATGATGCCTCCGAGTCCTGGGGTTCCAGGATGATGCCGGGCCGCCGTGCACGGAGGCACAACACGGAATGAACGTGGGGGAACGCCCCTGGCGGACCGTCAACACCCCACCCGGGGAACGGTGTCAGGCGGCGCGCAGCGTGATGGCCTCGCTCAGCGCGGACTGCTCGGGGGCGGGCAGCCGCTTCTCGGCGTGGAGCATCCGCAGGGCGGTGGTGAGGCGTTCCTCGTCCTCGGGCGTGCCGAGGCTGCCCAGATAGGCGGGGAGGAGCAGGCTCAGCGCTTCGAGATCGGCGCGTGCGCACAGCCGCGTCAGCAGGTCACGGACCGGATCGTCCGGCGCGGGCGCGTCGTCGGTGGCCCGCAGCCCCCGGGCGACACAGAGCCGGACCCACTCCCGGTACGGGCCGGGCGGTACGTCGTCAAGACGCTCGGCCGCCGAGCGGAAGTGCGCGCGGGCCGGTCCGGGCCTGCCGAGCGCGAGTTGGGCCCGGCCCATGTTTCCGTGCAGGGAGGCGTAGAAGCCGCGGACGCGTTCGTCGCCGACCCGGTCGGCGCGGGTCAGACACTCCTGGTTCCAGCGCAGGGTCTCCTCCGGGGTCGGCTGATGGCGCGCGAGATAGTGCGCGGCCACACATGCCTCGAAGTCGTCCCCGGCCGCTTCCCAGGCGCGGAGGAACAGCTCACGCGCGTCGTCCTCGTGGCCCTCGGCCTCGGCCCGCATGCCCTGCGCGCAGAGCTGTACGACGGGATTCTCCGGGTTCATGTCCACTTCCCTTCTCCTCTTCTCCTCTCCGAAATCAGTGCGATGCGTCGGGGTCGGGCGGCGTGGGCCTGACGGTCGCGGTGTCGAGACTGACGGGCATCACCAGGGTGGTGAAGCTCCCTTGGTCCGCCGAGCGCACCACCACCGGCTCGGTGACGGTGGCGATCTCCAGCAGGACATCGGGGCCGACGCTCGCCTCCAGGGCCGGGGCCAGTACGGCGGGGTCGAAGCCGATACGCAGGGGCTGTTCGCCGTGGCGGACGGCCGGCAGGGTCGTGGCCCGGGAGTGATCGGGCAGCGAGACGGTTACCTCGTCCTCGCCCAGCCGCAGCACGACCACCGGTGTCTCGCCACGGCCGTTGAGGGCGTCGAGCAGCGCCGGCCGGTCCACGATCAGCCGGTGCCGGGGCGCCGCGAGCGCCGCCAGCATCTCCCGGTACGCGGGGAACAGCGCCGCCGAGACGGGGAGTTCACGGGAAGCGGTGCCCGCCGTCTCGTGGAGCGTGGCGCCGTCCGGGCCCGCCTCGATCGTCACGGCGGCGCACCGCGCGGCCCACGCCCCGATCCCGGGCAGGGAACCGGCCGTCAGCAGCAGCCGGCGCGCGGGCCCCTCCGCCGCCGCCACCGGCCTGAGGACCCGCGTCGACAGCCGGTAGCGGTCGGTGGCCACCAGCCGGACTTCGCCGTCGTCGATCTCGACGAGGACGCAGCCGAGCTCCGGGTGCTCCGGGTCATGCCCGACCGCCGGTACGACCTGGCGGAACGCGCTCGCCAGCTCCACGCCCCCGAGCCGTACGAGCGTGACGGCCCCGGCTCCGGACCCGGCCCGGTCGCCGGAATCCGCGCGTGCTCCGTCGCCGGAGAGTGACCGCAGCACCGCCTCGATCGTGGCGTCGGCCGTCCGCGTCCGGTCCCGTACGGTGTTCCGGTGCCGCTCCAGCACGGTGCGGGCCTCGTCCTCGTCGCCGTCGAGTACGACGGTGACGTCCGCCAGCGGCAGCCCCGAGGCCCGCAGGCTCCGCAGCAGCCTGGCCCGGGCGTCCTGGTCGGGGCGGTAGAAGCGGTAGCCCGTCGTCGGATCGACCCGGGCGGGCCGAAGCACACCGCAGTCGTCGTAGAAACGCAGTGCGCTCGGCGCGAGGCCCACGCGCCGGGCGAAGGCGCTGATGCCCAGGAGATGACCGGTGCCGCTGGTATCGAGGTCCATGCCGGTGATTGTGGACGTTCAGCCAACCTGAAGGTCAACTCTCCACCGGCACCCCCGCGGCGGCGGTCCTATGACGAGGGCTTGTGCCCGTTCTCCAGCTCCACCGTGCCCGCGCCGGAATCCAGTACGTCGAGCGCGGCCAGTACCCGCGGTCCGAGCGAGCCCGGCAGAAACGCCGGGACCTCGGCGCGGTCCAGCAGCCGCCACGACAGCAGCTCCTCCTCCTGGAGCCGGATCGCCGCCAGCCGCTCGTCGTCGAGCACCCCGCCGTCGTACAGATACGCGGCGATCGGCGGCCGGGCCGTGCCCTCCACCCAGTCGATCGCCAGCAGCCGCCCCGGCTCGATGTCGAGGCCGATCTCCTCCAGGGTCTCCCGCCGGGCGCCCTGGCGGGGTGTCTCGCCGTCGTCGGACTCGATGGTCCCGCCGGGCAGTGCCCAGCCGTCCCGGTAGTTGGGCTCGACGATCAGCACGCGTCCCGCGCCGTCCCTGAACAGCACGGCAGCGCCGGCGAGGACACGGGGGAGCCCCGCGATGTAGGTGGCGTAGTCGGTATCGGTATCGGTGTCGCTCTGCGCTTCGGTGTCGGTGTGTGTCACACGGGAAAGCCTAGGCCGTGTCCGCAGGCCGTGTCCGACGGCGGGGACGGGCACCGCGGATGGGTGCCCGTGGGCGTACAAGGGCGGCCTATGGGCACGGAGCCGCCGTCCGGATAGGGTCGGGAACGGCGCGACTGCCTGTTCGAAGAGCAAAGGGATACATGGTGACGGACGGAGCAGCAACGGAGGCCGCACGCGTGCTCATCGCGGCGGACAAGTTCAAGGGTTCCCTCACGGCCGTAGAGGTCGCGGAGCGGGTGACGGCGGGACTGCGCCGGATCGTCCCCGAGGTGGCGGTGGAGGCCCTGCCCGTCGCGGACGGCGGCGACGGTACGGTCGCGGCGGCCGTGGCCGCCGGTTTCGAACGACGCGAGGTACGGGTCACAGGACCGCTCGGTGACGAGCTGACCGCGGCCTACGCGCTGCGGGACGGTACGGCCGTCGTCGAGATGGCGGAGGCCTCGGGCCTCCAATGTCTGCCCGACGGGGTGTTCGCGCCGCTGACGGCGACCACCTACGGCTCGGGCGAACTGCTGCGCGCCGCGCTGGACGCGGGCGCGCGCGTCATCGTCTTCGGTGTCGGCGGCAGCGCCACCACCGACGGCGGCGCCGGGATGCTCGCCGCGCTCGGCGCCCGTTTCCTGGACGCGGCTGGGCAGCCCGTAGGACCGGGCGGCGGCGGGCTGCGCGACCTCGCCACCGCCGACCTCTCCGGTCTGGACGAACGGCTCGCCCGGACCGAGATCGTGCTCGCCAGCGATGTCGACAATCCGCTGACCGGTCCCAAGGGCGCCCCCGCCGTCTACGGTCCGCAGAAGGGCGCGAGCCCCGAGGATGTCGCCACCCTCGACGCGGCCCTCGCCCACTACGCCACGGTCCTGGAGACCTCCATCGGCCCCCGTGCCGCCGATCTCGCGCTCTCGCCCGGCGCGGGCGCGGCCGGCGGCATCGGCTACGGCGCGCTGGTCGGACTCGGCGCGGGCTTCCGCCCCGGGATCGAGGTCATGCTCGATGTACTGGGCTTCGCCGACGCCCTGAACCGGGCGACCCTCGTCATCACCGGCGAAGGCTCGCTGGACGAGCAGACCCTGCACGGCAAGGCGCCCGCGGGTGTCGCTGCGGCGGCCCGCGAGCGCCATATCGAGGTCATCGCGGTCTGCGGCCGGCTGAGCCTCCCACCGGAGGCCCTGGGCAGGGCGGGCATCCGCCGCGCCTATGCCCTGAGCCGACTGGAACCGGACCCGGCCGTCTCCATGGCACAGGCCGGCCCGCTGCTGGAACGCCTGGCGACGGAGATCGCGCGGGACTTCCTGCTCTGAACCCGGCCGGACACCCTCTACAGTCGGGGCGTGCGCATACGAGAGGCACGCCCCGACGAGGCGCGGACGCTGAGCGCGCTGGTGCTGCGCTCGAAGGCGCACTGGGGTTACGACGAGGCGTTCCTGGCCGCCTGCCGGGCCGAACTGACCATCACCGCCGGTCAGCTGGCGGAACGCCGGCTCGTGGTCGCCGAGGACGAGACGTCCGGGGAAGCCCTGGGCGTCGCCTCCCTGGAGGGCCGGGCCCCGGACGGCACGCTCGGTCTCCTCTTCGTCGAACCCCGCGTGATCGGCCTGGGCATCGGCCGTGCCCTGTACGCCCATGTCCTGGACACCGCACGCGCGTTGGGCTTCGAGCGGCTGACCATCGACTCCGACCCGCACGCGGTGGACTTCTACCGGGCGCTGGGCGCGCGACCCGTCCGCGGCGGGGGCGCGCTGCCCCGGCTCCTGGTGGAACCGCCTCCGCGCAGCGCCTGGGTACAGGCCTGGACACGCGGGCTGCGCACCGTACAGCTCGGCAATGTCGCCGAGTTCCAGGCACAGTTCGGTGAACTGACCCCGCTCGCGCGCCGGGCGAGCGGACACTACTCCTGCCTGGCCGCGCTGGGCAGCCCGCACCCGGCAGCGATCGTGCTGCCGGAAGCCGTGCCCCCGGGCTGGGTCGAGCTGCTCTGCCGCCAACTGGCCTGGGAATCGGTGGAGGTGTACGACGGCCTCGCCGCCGCCCCCACCCCCGAGGCGACCCCGGCCCCCGGGGCCGCTCAAGCCCCCGGGGCCGCGCCGGCCGACGAGGCCCCGCCCCCCGGGCTCGCCGCCGCGATCCTCGCCCGCGCCGCCCTCACCCGGCGGCTGCGCGGGCTCGGGCTGCCCTTCGTACCGTGGGGCCACACCAGACCGTCCGGAGAGCTGTCCGGGGAGCCCCTGCCGCCGGGTGCGCTGCGCTACGAGTCCAAGAGCGCGGCCAACGCCCTCTTCCAGCGGCTGGCCCCCGCGCACCCCGCCGTCACCGTGCCCGTTCAGCGGACGGCGGCCCATCGACGGGAGGCGGCCCGGCTGCTCCTCGCGCGGATCCGCTCAGGCGAGGGCGGTGTCGTCAAGACCGAGCACGGCGTGGGGGGTTCGGGCACGCATGTGGTCAGGTCCGTACGCGCGCTGCTGCCGGTGCTGCGCGCGCTTCCCCGGGGCCCGCTCCTCGTGGAGGACTACCTGACCGACGGCCCCGCCTCCCCTCACTCCGGCTCCCCCGGCTCGGCCTCGGCTCGCGGTGGCACATCACGTGATCTCCCGCGCGACGTCCCGCGCGACCTCACCTACGACGGCCTCGTGGACACGGCCGGCACGGTGCACGATGTCGGCGCCGCGCGGATGGATGTGGCGGGCACGGCGTACCGGGGAGCGACCGTCGGCCCCGGCGCCGTCCCGGGGCGGGCCGCCTCGATCGCCCTGCGGTTCGGGCACGCCGTCGGCCTCGAACTCGCCGCGAGCGGCTACCGCGGCTGGTACGACGTCGATTTCGTGACCGCCACAGACGGCCGGCTCGCCCCGACGGAGATCAATCTGCGGCTGACGGGACCGTCCGTCGCCTTCATGGTGAAGGCCCGCCTCGACGAGACCAGGGGCGGCGATCATCTCGTACGCTCGCTCGATCATGTCCCGCTCGGCGCACGGCTCCCGGACACCGAACTCATCGCCTGGCTCGCGGAACTGACGGGGCGTTGCGCGGGGATCGGCGCGGTGCTCGTGCCCTCGATCCCCACGGCAGCCTTCGACCCCGCCCCGTTTCTGGGTGTCCTGCTCGCGGCCCGCACACCGGACTGTCTCGACGCCGCCGAGACGCTGGTCCGCGGCGCGGCCCAGGATCTCGGCCGGATCTTCGCCCCGGACGGCCGGTCCGCCGGATCTACTTGTTCTGTTTCCTGACGGCGGGCAGCGACGCCACCACCCAGATCATCACGATGAACGCCGCGATCATCAACGGCACATTGAAGGCCCAGACGAGAGCGGCCTGCCGCGGCCAGTCCGTCTTGGCGGTCAGCCGGTAGAGGTTGTCCTGCGGCCACCAGGCCACCAGCAGATAGACGATCGCCAGATGGGCCGCGGTCGTCAGCCCCCGTGACTCGCTCCGCCGCAGCATCACCCCCCGGCCCACCGCCAGGAACCCCATCCCGACGGCGAAGGCGAGCCACTCGGCCAGATAGAGCAGCATGAACAGCCCGTTCCAGGGCGCCGGCACCCCGGACACATCCGTGGCCCCGGGGAAGATCACGCCGGTGAGCACGGCGGCGATGAAACCGGCGGTGACCCCGACCAGGGCGGCGATCGCGCCCTCGGTCGTGTCCTCGCCCGACCCGCTCTTGCCGCTCGCGCGCACGGCCCCCGGGATCGGCGGCAGTGGCAGCTTCTCCCGGTTCACCTTCCCGGCCGCGTTCGTCGGCAGCTTTCTGAGCCGCACCACCGCCTCCGGGACGTCGCCCGCCGGGACCAGGCCGGTGAGCCTGCCGCGCAGGGAGGCCACCTCAGGCGCGGCGCCGAACGGAGCCCGGGGGCTCGGCACCACGAAGGCGATCAGACGGCTTCCGGTGCGGCCACGGTCCCCGGTGATGACCACGTCCTGGATATGCGGGTGACCGGCCAGCGCCGTCTCCACCCGATAGGTGTCGACCGTCCTGCCGTCGATCGTGACCTGGTCGGCCGTCCTGCCGCGGAACTCCATGGGCCCCTCGCCCTGTCGCCGTCCCACGTCGTCGGTGGGGACCGCGTCGCCGCCCTCCGGCGGAGTGAGCCAGATCCGCCCCTTGCGCAGTTCGGCCGCGCACCCCGGGAACGGCAGCCCCAGATAGGCGGCCCGCTCCGGGTTCGCCACGGGGCCGGGCAGCTGCTCGGGCTCGAACCAGGTACCGCAGCCGGCCACCTCCGCCGTCCCGTACACGCTCAGCACCCGTGCCCCGGTGGCCGGCAGCAGCGCCTGGAGCCTCAGCTGCTCATCGAGTCGCAGCGGCGCGCCGCTCACCGCGAGCAGTCGCAGGGACGGCAGCTCCATGTCCAGCACCCGGGCGGCGGTCGCGGGGCTCATCTCCGCGACCGTGATCTGTTCCGTCGTGATCCACTCGGCGGTGATCGGCCGTTCGGGGAGTACCAGCGTCGCGCCCGAGCACAGGGCGCGTATCCAGCCGCCGGTGAACTCGGTGGTCGAGGGCGGCGCGGTCACCAGCACCCGGTCCTCCGGCGACATCCCGTAGACCTCGGACCAGGCGGCGTACGCGGCGAGCAGCCGGTCGTGCCCGGTGGCGACAGCCACGTGCCGTCCCGTCGTCCCCGCCGTGAACAGTACGGCGGCCGGTCCGCCGGGCGCCGGGTCGGCCGAATCCCGCGGAGCGGGTCCTGCGTGGGCGATGGCCGTCGCGTCGGTGTCCAGACAGATGGCCGTCCGGTCGCGGCCGTCATCGACCCGTGGCAGCAGCGATTCGTTCGTGATGATCGCCTCGGCCCGGGTGAGGCCGAGTAACCGGTGCTGTTCCTGGGTCGGCGTACTCGGGTTCAGCACGGCGTACGCGTGGCCCGCCTTCAGTACGGCGAGGATCGACACCAGCACCTCGGCCGGGTGCCGTGTACAGATGGCGACGGTGGCACCGGAATCAGGCAGTCCGGCGTCCGTGCTGAGATAGGCGGCCAACCGCCCGGCATCGGCGTCCAGCCGCTCGTAGCTGATCCGGTCACTGTCGGTGATGGCGGCGGTGTGGTCGGGTACTCGCCGCGCCCATTCCTCGAAGAGCTGATGTATCGATCCCCCGGTCATGGCGATCGATCCTTCCAGAGTGCCGGGGCCGGCGGAAGGGGGAGTACACGCCGAAAGAGCCCGGACGCGTACCCGCGTCCGGGCCCTTCACGATCATTCGCCGTACGGCGGGACCCCGCTACGGCAGCTGCGCCGCCCGTGCCTCGCGGCGGTTGTCGCGGAACGTGTTCACGCGCCGGGCCGTGGCGAAGAGCGGGATCACCGCTCCCGTCACCACCTGGAGCGCACAGCCGGTCTGGAGCAGCAGCTGACCACCCGGCGCGTCGAACGCCCAGGCCGCCAGCAGCCCCATCGCGGCCACGATCCAGCTGAGCATCGCCACCGCGAGAATGCCCCGCGGCTTGGGGTACTCGACCCGGCTCACCATCAGCCAGGCCACCCCGACGATGGCGAGCAGGGTCGGCGGGAAGGGCAGTTCGAGCAGGACGATCGAGATGACCGTCAGGGCGCCGAAGGGGCTCGGCATCCCCTGGAACATGCCGTCCTTCATCGTCACGCAGGAGAATCTCGCCAGCCGGAGCACGACGGCCAGCAGGACGACGATCGCCGCGAGAGCGGAGACCCGTTGATGTGCGTCGTCCGCCACCATTCCGTACACCAGTACGAAATACGCCGGGGCGAGGCCGAAGCTGATCAGATCGGAGAGGTTGTCGAGCTCCGCACCCATCGGCGAGCTGCGGAGCTTGCGTGCCACAAGCCCGTCGAAGAGGTCGAAGATCGCCGCCGCCAGCATCAGGATCACGGCCGTCGCGGCGGAGTGCCGCGCCATGCCGGTCTCGTCGCTGCCCGTGAGATGCGGGATGAGGATGCCGGTGGTGGTGAAGTAGACGGCCATGAAGCCGCAGGTGGCGTTACCGAGCGTGAGGGTGTCCGCTATCGACAGCCGCAGTGAGAGCGGCATGTCTTCCGCGTCGTCCTCCTCCTCGGCCTCGGCCTCCGCGGCCCAGCCGGCTTGCGTATCGGGATCAATCACGGTCAATTCGAGTCACCCCTGCGGTCGTGGTCTGACCGACCTCGACAGCGACATCGACACCTTCCGGAAGGTAGATGTCGACACGCGAGCCGAAACGGATCAGGCCGATGCGCTCGCCCTGTTCCACCTTGGTCCCCTGGGGCAGATACGGGACGATGCGCCGGGCTACCGCGCCCGCGATCTGCACCATCTCGATGTCGCCCAGTTCGGTGTCGAAGTGCCAGACAACGCGCTCGTTGTTCTCGCTCTCCTTGTTGAACGCCGGAACGAATCCGCCGGGGATGTGCTCGACCGACGTCACGGTTCCCGCGAGGGGCGCGCGGTTGACATGGACGTTCAGCGGGCTCATGAAGATGGCGACCCGGGTGCGCCCGTCCTTCCACGGCATGATGCTCTGCACCACACCGTCGGCCGGGGAGATGACCCGGCCCTGCGTGATCTCGCGCTCGGGGTCGCGGAAGAACCACAGCATGCCCGCCGCGAGCGCGGTGGCGGGCACAGCGAGGACCGCTGCGCGCTTCGAGTGACGTGCGCGGACAAGACCGATCGCCGCGGTGGCGACGGTCGGGAGGAGCCACGGCGATGCTCCGCGCGCGAGGCGTCCACTGAGGAAGCTGACGCGTGGTGCAGAGGTTTGGCTGTGGGGCATGGATGACCTTCGTAGCGGATGATGCCGCGCTGGCAACGGGGGGACGACGGCGGCTTTTCAGCGATGGTACTGGTTTCGAGTCGCAACTGAGCAAGCCAGGAGCCGAGTCGAGCGGCTTGAAGCCAGCGCCGGAGGGCGATCGAGTGTGATCTTCTTCGCCATTAAACGCTAATAAAAGCGACAATCAACCCTGGAACCTGTACTCCTCCAGCAGCCGACGGCCGATGATCATTTTCTGGATCTCGGCGGTACCCTCGCCGATCAACAGCATCGGGGCTTCGCGGTAGAGGCGCTCGATTTCATACTCCTTGGAGAAGCCGTACCCGCCGTGGATGCGGAAGGCGTCCTCGACGACTTCCTTGCAGTACTCGGAGGCGAGGTACTTCGCCATCCCTGCCTCCAGGTCGTTTCGTTCCCCGGAGTCCTTTTTGCGTGCCGCGTTGACCATCATGGCATGGGCGGCCTCGACTTTGGTCGCCATCTCGGCCAGCTTGAACTGGATCGCCTGATGCTGCGCGATGGGCTTGCCGAAAGTGTGACGCTGCTGGGCATATGAGACGCCGAGCTCGAAGGCGCGCTGTGCGACCCCGCAACCACGCGCCGCGACATTCACCCGGCCCACCTCGACGCCGTCCATCATTTGGTAAAACCCTCGACCGGTGGCCCCGCCGAGCACCCGATTGGCCGGAATGCGTAGTCCGTCCATGATCAGCTCGGTGGTGTCGACCCCCTTGTAGCCCATCTTGTCGATCTTCCCCGGGATGGTCAGACCGGGCCGCACCTCGCCGAAGCCGGGCTCCTTCTCGACCAGGAACGTGGTCATCGACTTGTGCGCGGCCGTGCCCTCCGGGTGGCCCTCGTCGCTGCGGCACAGCACCGCGACGAGACTGGACGTGCCGCCGTTGGTCAACCACATCTTCTGGCCATTCAGTACATATGAGTCGCCGTCCAGGATTCCCTTGGAGGTGATCGCCGCGACGTCCGAGCCGAGAGCCGGCTCCGACATCGAGAACGCGCCACGCACCTCGCCGGCGGCCATCCGTGGCAGGAAGGTGGCCCGCTGCTCCTCGGTGCCGTGCTGCTTGAGCATGTACGCCACGATGAAGTGGGTGTTGATGATGCCGGAGACGGACATCCACCCCCGGGCGATCTCCTCCACGCAGAGCGCGTAGGTGAGCAGGGACTCGCCCAGACCGCCGTACTCCTCGGGGATCATCAGCCCGAACAGGCCGAGTTCCTTCAGCCCGTCGACGATCTGAGTGGGGTACTCGTCGCGGTGCTCCAGCTCGGTGGCGACCGGGAGGATCTCCTTGTCGACAAAATCCCTTACGGTCGCCAGGATTTCCCGCTGAATGTCGGTCAGCCCGGCTGTCTGGGCGAGTCGGCTCATATCTCTGTCACTTCTCCCGCGGCTCGGGGCGGCCGGGCTGGTCCCCGCCGCGTTCCTTGATGTACGCCTCCGTGGGGACCATCACCTTGCGTCTGAACACGCAGACCACCGTCCCGTCCTGCTTGTAGCCGCGGGTCTCCACATACACGATCCCGCGGTCGCTCCTGGAACGTGACGGGGTCTTCTCCAGCACGACCGTCTCGCCGTAGAGCGTGTCCCCGTGGAAGGTCGGCGCGACATGCTTGAGCGACTCCACCTCCAGATTGGCGATGGCCTTCCCGGAGACGTCCGGCACCGACATGCCCAGCAGCAGCGAGTAGATGTAGTTGCCCACGACGACGTTCTTCCCGAAGTCCGTCGTCTTCTCGGCGTAGTTGCTGTCCAGGTGCAGCGGATGGTGGTTCATGGTCAGCAGACAGAAGAGATGGTCGTCGTACTCCGTGACCGTTTTGCCCGGCCAGTGCTTGTAGACCGCGCCGACCTCGAACTCCTCGAAGGTGCGTCCGAACCGCATCGTCACGCCTCCGGGGCTTCGAACGAGGTCGTACGCCGCATCCCCGCGGCCCGGCCCTTGCCCGAGATGACCAGCGCCATCTTGCGGCTCGCCTCGTCGATCATCTCGTCGCCGAGCATCGCCGAGCCCTTCTTGCCGCCCGCCTCGGACGTGTAGTACTCGTACGCGTCGAGAATCAGCTCGGCGTGGTCGTAGTCCTCCTGGGAGGGCGAGAAGATCTCGTTCGACGCCTCGATCTGGCCCGGGTGCAGCACCCACTTGCCGTCATAGCCCAGCGCCGCCGCCCGGCGTGCCACCTCGCGGTAGCCGTCCACATCGCGGATCTGGAGGTAGGGGCCGTCGATCGCCTGGAGGTCATGGGTACGGGCCGCCATCAGAATGCGCATCAGAATGTAGTGATAGGCGTCCGCGCCATAGCCGGGCGGCTGCTGGCCGACGACGAGAGACTTCATATTGATGGAGGCCATGAAGTCGGCGGGACCGAAGACGATCGTCTCCAGACGCGGTGAGGCGGCGGCGATCTCGTCGACGTTCACCAGCCCCTTCGCGTTCTCGATCTGCGCCTCGATGCCGATCCTGCCGACCTCGAAGCCCATCGTCTTCTCGATCTGGGTGAGCAGCAGATCGAGGGCGATGATCTGCTGGGCGTCCTGGACCTTCGGCAGCATGACGCAGTCGAGATTGTGTCCCGCGCCCTCCACCACCGTGATCACATCGCGGTAGGTCCAGTGCGTCGTCCAGTCATTGACCCGTACGACCCGGATCTTGCCCGTCCAGTCGCCCTTGTTGAGCGCGTCGACGATCGTGTGCCGGGCGCCCTCCTTGGCGAGCGGCGCGCAGGCGTCCTCCAGATCCAGGAACACCTGGTCGGCCGGCAGCCCCTGGGCCTTCTCCAGGAAGCGCGGGTTCGACCCCGGTACGGCGAGACACGAGCGGCGCGGACGCAGCCGGTTCGCGGCGGTTCCGGCGGTCTCGGTGGTGACAGGCGCGGTCATGCGGGGACCTCCCATGGGTCGAGCTTGTTCGCTGTACGGATCTCGTCGACGATACGGCCGATGATCTCCGTGATCCCGAAGTCCTTCGGGGTGAAGACGGCGGCCACGCCGGCCGCCCGCAGTTCCTCGGCGTCGGCGTTCGGGATGATCCCGCCGACGATCACCGGAATGTCGCCCGCGCCCGCCTCACGCAGCCGGGTCAGCACCTCGGGCACCAGCGCGGCGTGCGAGCCGGACAGGATCGACAGGCCCACGCAGTGCACGTCCTCGGCGAGCGCGGCACTGACGATCTGTTCGGGCGTGAGCCTGATGCCCTGGTAGACCACCTCGAAGCCGGCGTCGCGGGCGCGGACCGCGATCTGTTCGGCGCCGTTGGAGTGCCCGTCCAGACCGGGCTTGCCGACCAGCAGCCGCAGCCGCCCGGTGCCGCCGGTGCCGCCGGCCGCGGCGGTCAGCTCCTCGGCGGTACGGGCCACCTTCCGCCGTACGGCCGCGAGCGCGGTGCCCGCCTCCGCGGCCACCGCGATCGGGGCGCCGCTGACACCCGTGGGCGCGCGGAACTCACCGAAGACGTCCCGCAGGGCCCAGGACCACTCACCGGTCGTCACCCCGGCCCGCGCGCACTCCAGGGTGGCGGCCATCAGATTGTCGGTGCCCGCGGCGGCCTTCTTCAGGGCGGTCAGCGCGTCGGTGGCGCGCGCCTCCTCACGGTTGACCCGCCAGCTCTGGAGAGCGGCCACCACCCGGGCCTCGTTCGCCGGATCGACCGTCATGACGGCGGTGTCGAGATCGGCGGTGAGCGGGCTGGGCTCCGTGGACTCATAGCAGTTGACGCCGACGATCCTCTCCTCGCCGGACTCGATCCGCGCCCGCCGCTCCGCGTGCGAGGAGACGAGCCGCGACTTGAGATAACCGGACTCGACGGCGGTCATCACCCCGCCCATCGCCTCGATCCTCTCGATCTCGGCGAAGGACTCGGTGACCAGGTCCGCCACCTTGGCCTCGACGACCCGCGAGCCCTCGAAGATGTCCGCGTACTCCAGCAGATCGCTCTCGTGCGCCAGCACCTGCTGGATACGGAGCGACCACTGCTGGTCCCAGGGGCGGGGCAGCCCCAGCGCCTCGTTCCAGGCGGGCAGCTGTACGGCGCGGGCGCGGGCGTCCTTGGAGAGCGTCACGGCGAGCATTTCGAGGACGATCCGCTGGACGTTGTTCTCCGGCTGTGCCTCGGTCAGCCCCAGGGAGTTGACCTGGACGCCGTAGCGGAACCGGCGCTGCCCGGCGTTCTCGATGCCGTACCGCTCCTGGGTGATCCGGTCCCAGATACGGGAGAAGGCCCGCATCTTGCACATCTCCTCGATGAACCGGACACCCGCGTTGACGAAGAAGGAGATACGGCCGACCACATCCCCCCTTCGCTCCTCGGGGATCCGACCGGACGCGAACACCGCGTCCAGTACGGCGATCGCGGTGGACATCGCGTACGCGATCTCCTGGACCGGGGTGGCCCCCGCCTCCTGGAGGTGATAGCTGCAGATGTTGATCGGATTCCACTTGGGGATGTGGTTCACCGTGTAGGTGATCATGTCCGTGGTCAGCCGCAGGCTCGGGCCCGGCGGGAAGACATGCGTCCCGCGTGAGAGGTACTCCTTGACGATGTCGTTCTGTGTCGTTCCCTGGAGCCGGCTGATGTCCGCGCCCTGCTCCTCCGCCACCACCTGATAGAGCGCCAGCAGCCACATGGCGGTGGCGTTGATGGTCATCGAGGTGTTCGTGCGTTCGAGCGGGATGTCCTGGAAGAGCCGGCGCATGTCGCCGAGGTGGGAGACCGGGACCCCGACCCGGCCGACCTCGCCGCGGGCGAGGACGTGGTCGGGGTCGTAGCCGGTCTGTGTCGGGAGATCGAACGCGACGGACAGGCCCGTCTGCCCCTTGGCGAGATTGCGCCGGTACAGCTCGTTGGACGCCTCGGCGGTCGAGTGACCGGCGTACGTCCGCATGAGCCAGGGCCGGTCCTTCTGACGATCAGGCATATGGGAAACCCTCAACTGTCGCGAGTGTGGGGGGCCGTCCGCTCCGCGGAAGCGTCGCGGAACAGATTGATGGCGTCGAGATGGCGTGCGCGCAGCTCCTCGTCGCGCACCCCGAGGCCCTCGCGCGGTGCCAGCGCCAGCACGCCGACCTTGCCCTGATGGCGGTTGCTGTGCACGTCGTGGGCGGCCTGGCCGGTGTCCTCCAGCGCGTACACCTTCGACAGGGTGGGGTGGATCTTCCCCTTGGCGATCAGCCGGTTGGCCTCCCACGCCTCGCGGTAGTTGGCGAAGTGCGAGCCGACGATCCGCTTCAGTGACATCCACAGATAGCGGTTGTCGTACTCATGGGTGTAGCCGGAGGTGGAGGCGCAGGTCACGATCGTGCCGCCCTTGCGGGTCACATACACGCTCGCGCCGAAGGTCTCGCGTCCCGGGTGCTCGAAGACGATGTCGACGTCCTCGCCGCCGGTCAGCTCGCGGATGTGCTTGCCGAAGCGTTTCCACTCCCGCGGATCCTGGTGGTGCTCGTCCTTCCAGAACCGGTAGTCCTCGGCGCTCCGGTCGATGATCGCCTCGGCGCCCATCCGCCGGCACAGCTCCGCCTTACGGTCGCTGGAGACGACACAGACCGGGTTCGCGCCGCCGGCCAGCGCGAACTGCGTGGCGTACGAGCCCAGTCCGCCGCTCGCGCCCCAGATCAGCACGTTGTCGCCCTGCTTCATCCCGGCGCCGTTGCGGGACACCAGCTGGCGGTACGCGGTGGAGTTGACCAGACCGGGGGCCGCGGCCTCCTCCCAGCTGAGGTGACGCGGCTTGGGCATCAGCTGATTGGACTTCACCAGCGCCAGCTCCGCCAGACCGCCGAAGTTGGTCTCGAAGCCCCAGATGCGCTGCTCGGGGTCGAGCATCGTGTCGTTGTGGCCGTCGGACGACTCCAGTTCGACGGAGAGACAGTGCGCGACGACCTCGTCGCCCGGGTGCCAGGCATGGACACCGGGCCCGGTGCGCAGCACGACGCCTGACAGGTCCGAGCCGATGACGTGGTACGGCAGATCGTGCCGTCTGGCGAGTTCGCTGAGCTTGCCGTACCGCTCCAGAAAGCCGAAGGTCGGCAGCGGCTCGAAGATCGAGGTCCAGACGGAGTTGTAATTCACCGAGCTGGCCATGACGGCCACCAGGGCCTCGCCGGGGCCGAGTTCGGGCACCGGCACGTCGTCGAGATGGAGTGACTTGCGGGGGTCCTTCTCCCGGGTGGGGAGGTCGGCGAACATCTCCGTCTCGTCCTTGTGCACGGTCACCGCGCGGTACGAACCGGGCAGCGGCAGTGCGGCGAAGTCGGCGGACGTACTGTCCGGCGACAGGATCGCGTCCAGGATTTCCTTCACGGTGTTGCCTCCGGCGAAGCTGAGGGTGCGAGATGCGTGGGGCTGCCTGCTGGTGCGGTGGAGGTGTGCCGTCGGTTCGGCGGGTGCGGGTGCTGATCGAGCTCGCTTCGTGCTGATCGGCGGCGCCGGGTGGGCGCGGAGGTGCCTGTGACGCAGGCGTCCTGGCGCACAAGCGGAATGGCTTGCGGGAACAGCCGGACAACTTCACATTATGGCACCCCGTGACAGCTGACAAGGCACTGGGTGCCAACAATTTCCCTCGTTTGTCACCCGCAGGGCACGCATGAGCAATGTCTACCGCTCATTCGGCGACAAATATCACCATGCGCGGTCAAGCGAGCGCATGGCGTAGGCAAGGGACGGCAAACGACGGCGCACCGGACCTCACGGGTCCGGTGCGCCCGGTGGTCACCGAGGGCCGCTCACGCGTCCCTGAGCGCCTGCCTGATGGTGCGCATGACCTCGTCCAGCGGGGCGTCGGTGTGCGCCACCGCCACCAGAACGTCCCCGGTGGTGCGCGCCGAGGCCGCCGCGTGCTCCGGCTTGCCGCCGATGGTCCGGCCCGCGCCGATGCCCGTACCGAAGGTGTCACGCACGATCGAGAAGGCGTGGTCGAGCTGTGCCTCGACATCGCCCTGGCCACCGGCCCGCAGCCAGCGGCGCAGCACATGATTGTGCGCGGTGACGACCGCGGAGGCGGCCACCTCGGCCAGCAGCGGGTCGTCATTGCCGACGGTGTGGTCGCGCTCGTCGAAGTGGCCCAGCAGATAACGGGTGAACAGCCGCTCGTAGCGGGCCACCGACGCGATCTCGCGCTCCCGGAGCGTGGGCACCTCACGGGTCAGCCGGTAGCGCTCCACGGAGACCGCGGGGGAGGCCGCGTACATCCGCATGACCTCCTTGATGCCCCGGCAGACCGTGTCGAGCGGATGCTCATGGGCGGGGGCGGCGTTGAGGACCGCGTCCGCCCTTACGAGCGTGTCGTCGTGGTCGGGGAAGATCGCCTCTTCCTTGGAGCGGAAGTGCCGGAAGAAGGTACGGCGGGCCACCCCTGCCGCCGCGGCGATCTCGTCGACGGTCGTCGCCTCGTACCCCTTGGTCGCGAACAGTTCCATGGCCGCGGCCGCCAGCTCGCGGCGCATCTTGAGCCGTTGGGCGGCGGCGCGGGTACCGGCGGCACTCTCCGGAACGTCGGTCCTGGGGTTCGTACGGGAGGACTTGGCGGGCTGGGACATGAGGTGAACGTACTGCATCGGTGCAGGAGAGCGCGCCTGCGGGGCCCGGCCGCCCGCCCCGCGGGACGGTGTCCGGTCGGCCGGATCCAGCGGCCCGCCCCGGCCCCCGCCCGGGCCCCTGCCCGGGTCAGCGCCGGGCATATTCGCGGAAGCCGCGGCCCGTCTTGCGGCCGAGGCAGCCCGCGGCCACCAGATGTTCGAGCAGCGGCGCCGGGGCCAGACCCGGATCCCGGAACGCGCGGTGCAGGACCCGTTCGATGGCCAGTGAGACATCGAGGCCGACCACATCGAGGAGTTCGAAGGGCCCCATCGGATAGCCGCCGCCCAGCCGCATCGCGGCGTCGATGTCGTCCAGCGAGGCGTAGTGCTCCTCGACCATCTTGATCGCGTTGTTCAGATACGGGAAGAGCAGCGCGTTGACGATGAATCCGGCGCGGTCACCGCAGTGCACCGGGTGCTTGCCGACGGCCCTGGACACGGCGTGCACGGTGGCCACGGTCTCGTCCGAGGTGAGGACCGTACGGACCACCTCGACCAGCTTCATCGCCGGGGCCGGATTGAAGAAGTGCATCCCGACGACATCCCGCGGGCGCGATGTCGCCCGGGCGCAGGCGATCACCGGGAGGGACGAGGTCGTGGTGGCCAGCACCGCGCCCGGCCGGCAGACCTTGTCGAGGGTGGCGAACAGCCGCCGCTTGACCTCCAGCTCCTCCGCCACGGCCTCGACGGCGAGATCCACCTCGGACAGCGCGTCGAGCGAACCGGCCGGGGTGATCCGCGCCAGCACCCCGTCACGCGCCTCGGCCGTCAGCCGCCCCTTGTCGACCGAACGGGCCAGGGACTTCGCGATACGGGACAGGGCGCTCGCCGCCTTCTCCGGGCCACGGGCGGCCAGCACGACGTCATATCCCGCCTTGGCGAAGACCTCCGCGATACCGCTCGCCATGGTGCCCGAGCCCGCCACCCCCACCGAACGGACGGAACGCCCGGCGCCACCCTCCTGGCCGGCCGGCCAGGTGAGCGCGTCCGGCACGACCGTGCCGCTGCCGGGCGCCTCGTAGGTGTAGAAACCGCGGCCGGACTTGCGGCCGGTCAGCCCGGCCTCGCTGAGCTGGCCGAGGACCGGGGCGGGCGCGTGCAGCCGGTCGTGCGACGCCGCGTACATCGCCTCAAGCACCGTACGAGCGGTGTCGACCCCGATCAGATCGAGCAGGGCGAGCGGCCCCATCGGCAGTCCGCAGCCCAGCCGCATCGCGGCGTCGATGTCCTCGCGGGACGCGTACCTCGCCTCGAACATGGCGGCGGCCTGGTTGAGATAGCCGAAGAGCAGCCCGTCCGCCACGAAACCGGGCCGGTCGCCCACCGCGACCGGCTCCTTGCCGAGCTCCCGGGCGAGCGCCGTGACGGCCGCGACCGCCTGCGGCGAGGTGAGGACCGAGGAGACCACCTCGACCAGCCTCATCGCCGGCGCGGGGTTGAAGAAGTGCAGACCGAGCACGCGCTCGGGGTGCGCGGAGTCGGCGGCCAGCCGCGTCACCGACAGCGCGTTGGTGCCGGTCGCCAGGATCGCGGTGGGGCTGACGATCGTGTCCAGCGCGCGGAAGACCTGTTGCTTCGTCTCGTACGACTCCGGCACGACCTCGATCACCAGCTCGGCGTCGGCGGCGGCCCGCAGATCGGAGAAGGTGCGGAAGCGTGCGAGCGAGGTCCGACGCTCCTCCTCGCTGAGCCGCCCCCGCTCCACGGCCCGCGCGGCGGACGCGTCGAGCGCCCCGGCGGCCCGGACGGCGGCGGCGTCGCTGATGTCGATACCGATGACCTCGTGCCCGGCCCGGGTGAGGATCTCGGCGATTCCGGTGCCCATCGTGCCGAGGCCGACGACGGCGATGGTGGAGAGAGGGATGTCCATCACGGGACTCCAGGGGATGAGGGTGACGACTGAAAGGCGCGCGGCGAGCGCCGGGCGCGCGGGAGCGTGCGGCTCGGGGTGGTGCGGCGGGGTGGTGCGGCGGCGGACTCTGTCCCGGAGTCGCGCCGTACATCCCCGTTGAAGGCCGTACCAGCCGTACAGGCCCTGGGGCCGTACACGGCCGTGCTGAACCGACAGCACTCACGACGGCTGCGTCACCAGGCCGTCGAAAGCCGCGGAGGTTATCCGCTCATCTGAGGCTAACCGACGAGTAACGAGCGCGCCATATCTGGGGCGCTGTGCGCTGTGTCACGGGCGGCCGGAATTGCTCGTTCAGGCGCGAAGTGGCCGGTGGGGCATGCCACTTGATGCCGACAGCGCTCCTCCGGATCGATACGCTGGAGGGATGGACGAGGACTTCCGCTCGCTCGCGGACCGGGTGCGGGACGAGTCCCGGGGCTCCGACGCCTGTGAACGGCTGATCGCCACCGAGGACCGTGAGGCCCTGGCCGATGTCCTCGTGGCGCCCGAACAGCCCCTGTGGGCACGGGAGATCGCGGCGTTCCGGCTCGGCTGCGCGGGGGACCGGCGGGCGTTCGAGACGCTGGTGCTGCTCCTCAACCACCGGGATCCGGAGCGCTGTGTCTCCGCCTCGTACGCGCTGGCACGGCTCGGCGACCCGCGCACCCCCAGAGCCGCCGCGGCGCTCGCCACCAATGCGCTGCGCACGGCCTACGCGCTCCACCCCGTACGGCTGCTGACCGAACTGCGCGCGGCCGAGTCCGTACCGGCGCTGATCAGCACCCTGGGACGGCTGCTCGCCCCGGACGAGCCGTACTGGCGGGTGGCGCTCGCCTGCGTCGAGGGGCTGGGACGGCTCGGCGACGACCGGGCGCGCCCGGTCCTGGAGGCCGCCGGGTCTCACCCGAGGCTGGCAGCCGCCGCCGCCGCGGCGCTCAGCCGCCTCGCGTAACGCACCTCCGGCACACGGACCGTCACCGGACGCGGTCCGGGCTCTCGCCGGGATCGGCGATGATCGCGAACGCCTCTATCTCCAGCAGTAGTTCGGGCCGGAACAGCGCGGCCACCTGGACCGCCGAGCTCGCCGGCGGACGCGCCGTGTCGATCACCGCGTCCCGCGCCTCCCGTATCGCAGGCAGGTGGGCGACATCGGTGACGAAATACGTCAGCTTGACCACATCGTCGAACGAGGCGCCCGCCGCGGCGAGACAGCGGCGCAGATTCTCGAACACCTGGCGCGCCTGGGCGGCCGGATCGCCGTCGCCCACGATCGCGCCGTCCTCGTCGAACGCGCACTGGCCCGAGACCGCGACGAACCGGCCGGTGCCCCAGACGACATGGCTGTAGCCGTTGCCCGGGGCGACACCGGCGGGGGAGCGCAGATGGGTGAGTTCCGTCATGGGCTCATTCTGGCCGACGCCACTGACAACGGACCACGCGGTTCTCCGTGCCCGGAGGAGGCCGGGCGCCCGGCGCGGTCCGGCCGCTACAGCAGCGTGAGCTGCGTGGCGCCCGGCGCGGGATCACCCACCGGCCTGATCGGCAGCCCCGGGAGGCCGGGGTCCCGCGGCACGGTGATCCGCCGGGCCTCGCCCCGGCTCGCCGGACCGATGCCGAACTCGTCGGCCAGTTCGTGCACCTGCCGGGTGATCCGGCGCTGGTACCACTTGGGCGCGTACGCCCCCTCCGCGTACAGCCGCTCGTACCGCGCCACCAGCTGGGGATGGTGCCGCGTCAGCCATGCCATGAACCACTCGCGTGCGCCCGGCCGCAGATGCAGGACGAGCGGGGTCACCGAGGTGGCTCCGGCGGCGGCGATCGCGCGTACCGTCGCGCGCAGCTGGTCGGGGCCGTCACCCAGGAAGGGGATCACCGGCGCCATCAGCACCCCGCAGCCGATGCCGTTGTCACTCATCGCCCTCACGACGTCGAGACGGCGCTCGGGCGAGGGCGTGCCCGGCTCGACCGTGCGCCACAGCTCCTGGTCGACAAAGCCGACGGAGACCGAGATGCCCACCTCCGTGACGGCCGCGGCCTCCCGCAGCAGGTCGAGATCGCGCAGGATCAGCGTTCCCTTGGTGAGGATGGAGAAGGGGTTCGCGCGGTCGCGCAGGGCCGTGATGATCCCCGGCATCAGCCGGTAGCGCCCCTCCGCCCGCTGGTAGCAGTCGACATTCGTGCCCATGGCGATATGGGCCCCCTGCCACTGGCGGGAGCCCAGCTGGCGGCGTACCAGCTCCGGCGCGTTGATCTTGACCACGATCTGGGAGTCGAAACCGAGCCCCGTGTCCAGGTCCAGATAGCTGTGGGTCTTGCGGGCGAAGCAGTAGACACAGGCGTGTGTACAGCCCCGGTACGGGTTCACCGTCCATTCGAACGGCATACGGGACGCGCCCGGCACCCGGTTCACGATCGAACGGGCACGGATCTCGTGGAAGGTGATGCCGCGGAATTCGGGCGTGTCGAAGGTACGGGTGGTCACGGCGTCCGTACCGAAGAGCGCGATGTCCCCGGTCGGCCCGGTCGGCCCGGTCGTCGAGGCGTTCTCGACCAGATTGTCCCAGCGCATGGGTGCCTCCTCGGTAGCACTGACCACAGAATAGAACACATGTTCCCTTGATCGCCGCAACCGCGATTTGGGCGGGCGTACCGGAGGGTGGTTGGCTGGCCGCACCCCACCGGAAAACGAGTGCTGGAGGAAGAGCCATGGCGCAGGTCGAGGCCACGACGGAGCGAATCATCGCGGCGGACCCGGAGACGGTGTTCGATGCTCTGGCCGACTACGAGAACACCCGCGCGAAGCTTCTGCCCGGGCACTTCAGCGAGTACGAGGTGCGGGAGGGCGGCGACGGCGAGGGCACCCTGGTCCACTGGCGGCTCCAGGCCACCAGCAAGCGCGTCCGTGACTGTCTGCTGGAGGTGACCGAGCCCAACGACGGCCGGCTCGTGGAGAAGGACCGCAACTCCTCCATGGTCACCACCTGGACCGTCACCCCGGCCGGTGAGGGCAGCTCGAAGGCCGTCGTGACCACCGTCTGGGACGGCGCGGGCGGCATCGGCGGCTTCTTCGAGCGGACCTTCGCCCCCAAGGGCCTGGCCCGCATCTACGACGAGATCCTCGCCGGGCTCGCCAAGGAGACCGAGAAGGGCGCCACGGCCTAGGGCATGTTCCCCCGGACTCGGGCCGGTTGAGGCCGGCCCGGCAGATAGTTGCCGGGGGTCACCGTTTCGAGTGGATTTCCCCGCGGCGCCGTAGCGTGCCCCCGCACGACGCGTCGCGGGAAAGCCCCTGATGAGCGCCCTCGGCGTCAGCTCCATCGGTCAACCCGCCCCCGTCACAACCCCGTTCAGGCTGAGCGGCCCGCTTGCTCCTGCTTGGCGCGCAATGCGAACAATGACGCCGCGCAGGTGTGACGAGGGGAGCAGTACGTGGGCGGGACCACTCTGGTGAAGGACGTCGGGAACGGCGTCGGGAACGGTGTCGGAGACGGCATCGGGAACGGTGTCGGGAACGATGCCGACGAGGCCGCACAGGCCGCGTCACTGGCCACACCCGCCGCGGCGGATCCTCCGTCGCCCCCGCCCGCCGGCGGCGCGGCCCCCGCCGAGGCCCTCAGCCCCCGCCGGGTACGGCTGGTCTTCGTCGGGCTGATGCTCGCCCTGCTGCTGGCCGCGCTGGAACAGATGATCGTGGCCACCGCGCTGCCCAAGATCGTCGGTGAACTCCAGGGCCTGGACCGGATGTCCTGGGCGATCACCGCGTATCTGCTCACCGCCACGGTCGGACTGCCGATCTACGGCAAGCTCGGCGACCTCTTCGGCCGCAAGGGCGTCTTCCAGTTCGCCATCGTCGTCTTCATCATCGGCTCCGCGCTGGCCGGCTGGTCGCGCACCATGGACGAACTCATCGCCTTCCGCGCCATCCAGGGCATCGGCGCGGGCGGGCTCATGATCGGTGTCCAGGCGATCATCGCGGATATCGTGCCGCCCCGTGAGCGCGGTCGCTTCATGGGGCTGGTCGGCGCGGCCTTCGGGCTCGCGTCCGTGGCCGGTCCGCTGCTCGGCGGATTCTTCACCGACCATGTCTCCTGGCGCTGGTGCTTCTACATCAATGTGCCCTTCGGGCTGGTCACGCTCGCCGTGGTCACCGTCGTCCTCAAGCTCCCCAAACCCACCGCCCGCGCCCGCCTGGACGTCCTGGGCGCGCTGCTGCTCGCCGCCTCGTCCACCTGTCTGGTGCTGCTGACCAGCTGGGGCGGTACGGAGTACGCCTGGGGCTCCCGCGTCATCCTCGGACTGGCCGCGGGCGCCGTAGGAACGGCGGTGCTCTTCCTGGTCGTTGAGCACTTCGCCGCCGAACCGATCATCCCGCTGCGGCTGTTCCGCGACTCCGTCTTCAATATCACCAGCCTCATCGGGGCGGTGGTCGGTGTGGCGCTGTTCGGCGCCGCCAGCTATCTGCCGACCTATCTCCAGATGGTCGACGGGGCCAGCGCCACCGAGTCCGGTCTGCTGATGCTGCCCATGATGGGCGGGGTCGTCATCGCCTCCATCGTCTCGGGCCAGCTCATCAGCCGTACGGGCCGCTACAAGATCTATCCGGTGCTCGGCGGGGTGCTCTCGGTGGCCGGGATGTGGCTGCTGTCGCGGCTGGACGTCGACACGTCACAGCTGGAGAGCGGGATCGCGCAGGCGATCCTCGGTCTCGGGATGGGGCTGGTGATGCCCGTACTGATCCTCGCCGTGCAGAACGCCGTACCCCCCGCCGACCTCGGCACCGCCACCAGCGCCAACAACTACTTCCGGCAGATCGGCGGCAGTGTCGGAGCCGCCATCTTCGGCACGCTCTTCGCCAACCGGCTCGCCGACGCCCTCGCCGACCGTGTCCCCGCGGGCAGCGGCCTCCCCGGCGTCGAGTCCATCACCCCGCAGGCGGTCCACGCGCTGCCGCCCGCGCTGCGTGACGGCTATATCCAGGCGTACGCGGACGCGATGCCGCGGATCTTCCTCTATCTCGTGCCGGTGCTCGTCCTCGGCCTGTTGATCGCCTTCTTCCTCAAGGAGAAACCACTGGTGTCCCAGAACGTCTCGGCCGCCGAGTCCGGCACCGTCCCCGCCGCGCGCAGCGCCTCCGCCCCCGGCATCCCCGCCGCGCCGGCGTCGGCGCCGGCCCCGTACATCTCGGGTGTCGCGGTCTGCGGCACGGTCCAGCACTACGACGGCTCCACCGTGCCCCGCGCCGCCCTCACCCTCATCGATGTCCACGGCAAACAGATCGGGCGCGGCGCGAGCGGCCAGGACGGACGGTACGCACTGAGCGTGCCGGGCTCCGGTTCGTATGTGATGATCGCGGCGGCCGGCGGGCATCAGCCCCAGGCCGTCACGGTGACCGTCGGCGAACGCCCCGTCGAGCTGGACGTGGTCCTCGGCGGCGCGGGGCGGCTCGCCGGGGCCGTGCTCACGGCGGACGGCACGCCGGTACGGGACGCCGCCGTGACCCTCACCGATGTACGGGGCGAGGTGGTGGCGAGCACCCGCAGTGGGCGCGAGGGCTCGTATGTGATCTCGGAGTTGGTGGCGGGCGAGTACACCCTGGCCGCGAGCGCGCCCGCCTTCCGGCCCGCCGCGCTGCCGGTCAGTGTGCAGGCGTCCCGGGAGACCCGGCAGGACATCGAGCTGGCCGGCGGGGCGGTGCTGCGCGGCACCGTACGCGCCGGGGGCGGCCGTCCCGTCGAGGACGCCCGGGTCACCCTGCTCGACGCGGCGGGCAATGTGGTGGACACCCTCACCACCGCCGCCGACGGCACCTTCCGGTTCGTGGATCTCTCGTCGGGTGAGTACACCGTGATCGCCGCGGGCTATCCGCCGGTCGCCACCGTGCTCCAGGTGGCGGGCGGCGGACGCACCGAACGCGATCTCCTGCTCGGTCATGAGGACTGACTGAATTTCAGTCAATAAGGGGGTTGTGCGCGGGCGCACTACTGATTAGTTCATTGCCCGGCGCATCCCCCGCGCAGGGCCGTACCGTGGAGGGCGGAGCCGCGGATCCTGGCGGCAGGGAAGGAGCCTCCCACCCATGGACAGTGGTGTTCCGCCGGGACCGTCGCGGCAGCGGACCGCCGCGGACGGCCGGATTCCGCTCGCTGTGGTCGTCGTGGACGGGGACGGCCTGGTCTCACACTGGTCGACCGGCGCACGGAGACTTTTCGGCCACTCGAAGGACGAGGCGGTCGGTCAGCAGGCCACCGATCTGATGCCGGTCGCCGGTGCCCTCGCCGCGCGGGAACGCGGCGTGGCGCACGGCATGTACGACACCGGCGTCGACCTCGACCTCGACCCGGACATCGACCTCGGCACCGAGGGCGGACCGGAGCTGCACGGCCGCGGCTCCTACGCGACCGCGGGGCGCGCGACGCTCTCGGAGCGTGGACGCGACCGGCTCGACGTGGTGTGGTGGGCGTATCCGCTGATCGGCCCGGAACCCGGGCGTCATCTCGTACTCGCCGCCGACACGGCGCAGTTCAAGCGGGACGACGCGGACGGCCGGGCCGACACCCGGCGGATCTCCCCGGCCTTCGCCCTGCACGCCGAGCTCCCCGACGCCGAGGCGCTGGCGAGGCGACTGCCGGACATCCTGCCGAACATGGGTCCGGCCGAATCCAATCGCATCGTCGCGCAGGTCCTCGAACTCGGCTATCCGGCCCTGGAGTTCAGCCATCACGACCGGGTTCCCGTCACCCCCGACTGGGGTGTGCCGAAGCGGCCGGGGGGCCGGAGCGGTGTGACGGAGCCGGTGGACGGGGACGGGGATCCCCGGCGGCGGGCGGCGCCCCGACCCGAGCTGGACCTCGAATACGCCGCGGTGCGCGAGCGGTTGGAGTTCCTGAACGAGGTCAGCGGCCGGATCGGCTCGTCCTTCGATCTGGCCCGTACCATCCGTGAGGTCACCAGCGCGGCCGTGCCCCGCTTCGCCGACTTCGCGGGGACGCATCTGCGCGCCGCCGTACTCGCCGGGGAGGGGTTCCCGGACGGACCGCCCGATGTGACCACCGTCTGGCACCGGGTCTGGGTCGAGCACAACGACGAACCGGGCCGCTGGGACGACACGGTGCCCGTCGGCGAGGCCATATCGTTCCCCGAACACACACCGTTCTTCCAGTGCATGGTCACCGGCGAACCGGTGCTCATCCCGCGGCTCAGCGAGGAGGCGGGCGACCGGATCTCGGGCGAGTTCGAGAAGCGCGATCTGCGCCCTCTCATCAACCACCGGTCGATGCTGCTCGTCCCGCTGAAGGCGCGTGATGTGGTACTCGGCTTCATGGTGCTGATGCGACGGCCCGACCGGGAGCCGTTCGACGGCATGGACCGGACGACCGGTGCGGAACTCGCCGCCCGCGCCGGGCTCGTACTCGACAACGCCCGGATGTACACGTACCAGGAGAATGTCGCCGAGACCCTCCAGGACAGCATGCTGCCGCAGGTCCCGCGGCACATGGCGGGCTGCGACATCGCCACCCGCTATCTGCCGGGCACCCGGCTCGGCCGGATCGGCGGTGACTGGTTCGACGCCGTCAAACTGCCCGGCTCGCGCACCGCCCTGGTGGTCGGTGATGTGATGGGCCATGGGCTCAACTCGGCCGCGATGATGGGGCAGTTGCGTACCGCCGTACAGACCATGGCGACCATGGAACTGCCGCCCGCCCAACTGCTCCGCAATCTGGACGACTTGGCGCAGCGGCTCGGCGAACTGTATCTGGCGACCTGTCTGTACGCGGTGTACGACCCGATCAGGTCCGAGCTCCAGATCGCCAACGCCGGGCATATCCCGCCCGTGCTCGTGCGTGCGGAGGACGGCAGGGCCGAGGTGCTCGATCTGCCGACCGGCGCCCCCATAGGGGTGGGTGGAGTGGCCTTCGAGACCACGACCGTCAAAGTGAGCCCCGGCGACCGGCTGGTGCTCTGCACCGACGGTCTCGTCGAGGTGCGCGGGGTGGACATCGGGGACGGCCTGGCCGCCCTGTGCGCCTCGGCCGCGCATCCCGCCGCCTCGATGGACCAGGCCTGCGACACGATCATTCGCGCCCTCAACACCCATGAGGGGCGCAAGGACGATGTGGCGCTCCTGATGGCCAGGCTGAACGGCATCCCGGACAGGGACGTCGCGGAGTTCCGCCTCGCCCTTGACCCGCGCGAAGTGGCCAGGGCCAGACGGCTGGTGCGCGGGCAGCTGCTCGACTGGGAGCTGCCGGCCGCGGTGGAGACGGCCCAGCTGATGGTCAGCGAACTGGTCACCAACGCCATGAAGCACGCGCGGACCCAGCGGGTCGGGCTGCGGCTGGTCCGTACGGACGCGCTGCTGTGCGAGGTCATCGACGACGAGCCGGCCCCCGCCGCCCTGCTCAACGCGGGCCGGGACGACGAGTTCGGGCGCGGGCTGCGCGTGGTGAGCACGCTGGCCCGGGAGTGGGGCACCAGCAGCTCGGCGCGCGGCAAGACGGTCTGGTTCGAACAGGCACTCGCGCGCACGGTACGGGCGCGGTCGAACGGAAGCTGAAAGCGCGAACGGAAGCTGAAAGCGCGAACGGGAACTGAAGGCGTCGAACGGGAACTGACGGAGTCGAACGGAAGCCGAAAGAAGCGTCCGCCCTCTTCCCCGCCGACCCGCCGGGACGGTAGTCCGGGTCCTCCATCGCCCGCCCTCGGCGGGCCGCGACAGGGGAGACCGTACATGGATGTGTCGCGGCGATACCGTGAGGCATGGGAAGGGTTCTGGGCGGAGACCTCCGATACGCCGGGCGAGGCGATCTGGGATTCCGACCCGTCGTTCACCTCCGTACCGGACAGCGAACTGCTGCTCCCGTACGCCGACGCCACCTTGCCCGTCGTCGACCTCGGCTGTGGCAACGGCACCCAGACCCGCTATCTGGCCACCCGGTTCGCGCGGGCGATCGGGGTGGATCTGTCGCACGCGGCGATCGCGCACGCGCGGCACGCCGACACCGCGGGAAGCGTGGAGTTCGAGCAGATCGATCTGGTGGACCATGACGCGGTGCGCGCGCTCGGCAAGCGCACGGGCGACACCAATGTCTATATGCGCGCGGTCATCCACCAGAGCGAGCCCCAGGACCGGCCGGCGGTGGCGGGCGCGGTCGCGGAGCTGCTGGGGGAGCGCGGGCGGGCGTTCGTCGCCGAACTGACCAGCGCCTCCAAGGCGGTCCTCCAGCAGGCCGCGGCGGAGCCCGGAGGCCCGCCCCCGAAGCTGCGGCGGGTCTTCGACCACGGGCTCAAGCCGGCCGGGGCGGCGGACGAGGAAGTGCCTGAGCTGCTGCGCGCGGCGGGGCTGCGGATCCTGGCGGACGGGAACACCGCGCTGGTCCAGACGGAACAGCTGCGGGACGGCACCCGTATCGAGCTGCCGGCCCGTTGGTACATCCTCGCCCGCGAATGAAGCGCGCCGCCTTCTGAGCCCAGCCGCCCCGGAAATGAGTTGCCGCTCCGGGGCGGCTTCTGCTGTACTCCCCGCGACAGCCGATTGATCAAGGAGAAGACTATGCGCCGAGCGTCGATGCCCATCCAGAAGGTCACCATCACCTATCTAGAGGACATGACGCTCCGTGAGTACGTTGAACCTGGGAATTCTGGCGCATGTCGACGCCGGTAAGACAAGTCTGACCGAGCGGCTGCTCTTCACCGCCGGTGTCATCGACGAGATCGGCAGTGTCGATGACGGCAGTACCCAGACGGATTCCCTGACGCTGGAACGACAGCGCGGTATCACCATCAAATCCGCCGTCGTGTCGTTCGTCGTCGACCACACCACGGTCAATCTGATCGACACCCCCGGCCACCCGGATTTCATCGCCGAGGTGGAACGGGTCCTCGGTGTGCTCGACGGCGCCGTGCTGGTCATCTCCGCCGTCGAAGGCGTTCAGGCACAGACCCGGGTGCTCATGCGGACGCTGCGGCGGCTGCGTATTCCCACCCTGATCTTCGTCAACAAGATCGACCGCACCGGCGCGCGATACGAACAAGTACTGCGTGGCATCTCCGAGAAGCTCTCCCCGTCGTCGATCGCGATGGGGGCGGCCACCGGGCTGGGCACTCGCGACGCCCTGCCCGTGCCGTACGGCGCCGGTGACGCCGCGTTCACCTCGGGACTCGCCGAGCTGCTCGCCGACCACGACGACGCCCTGCTGGCCGCGTACGTGGACGACGAGACAGCGCTCCCGTACCACCGGCTGCGCGAGGAGCTGGCCATCCAGACCGGACAGGCGCTCGTCCACCCGGTCTACTTCGGCTCGGCGATCACCGGCGCGGGCGTGGACGCGCTCATCACCGGGATCAGGGAGCTGCTGCCCCGGGCCGGGGGCGATCCGGAGGGGCCCGTCTCGGGCACGGTCTTCAAGATGGAACGGGGGCCCGCCGGGGAGAAGATCGCATACGTACGGATGTTCTCGGGCACGGTAAGAACGCGAGACCTGCTGCGATTCCACCGTCCTGCCGGGAGCGATACGGGGAGCGGTCCGGCGGGCGACGGCAGAAGCGATCCGGCGGGCGATCCGGCGAGTGCCACGGCGAACCGGGCACGGGACGAGGAGGACAAGGTCACCGCGATCAGTGTGTTCGACCGCGGGTCCGCCGTCCGGAGCGCGTCGGTCTCCGCCGGGCGGATCGGGAAACTCTGGGGTCTCGGCGAAATCCGGATCGGCGACGAGATCGGAATCGCGCCCACCACTCCGGCGGAGCGCCGGTTCTTCTCCCCGCCGACGCTGGAAACAGTCGTCGTTCCCCGCCGCGCCGCCGACAAGGGCGCGCTCCATGTCGCGCTCACCCAACTCGCCGAGCAGGACCCGCTGATCAATCTTCGGCAGGACCCGATTCGCCGGGAAATCTCCGTATCTCTCTACGGCGAGGTGCAGAAAGAGGTCATCCAGGCGACCCTGCTGGATGAATTCGGGGTCGATGTCACATTCCGCGAGACGACGACGATCTGTGTGGAACGGCCCGCCGGCAGCGGGGCGGCCGTCGAGATCATGGGAAAGGACCCCAATCCCTTTCTCGCGACCGTCGGGCTGCGCGTCGATCCGGCACCCGTCGGCGCGGGCGTGGAATTCCGGCTGGAGGTCGAGTTGGGGTCGATGCCGTACGCGTTCATGAAAGCCGTGGAGGACACCGTGAAGGAGACGCTGCGGCAGGGGATCCACGGCTGGCAGGTCATCGACTGCGTGGTCACCATGACGCACTCCGGCTACGCCCCCCGGCAGAGCCACTCCCACGGCGTCTTCGACAAGAGCATGTCGAGCACCGGCGGCGACTTCCGCCATCTCACCCCGCTGGTGCTGATGAGCGCGCTGGCACGGGCGGGCACCACGGTGTACGAGCCGATGCACCGCTTCCGGCTCGACCTCCCGGCGGACGCGCTCGGCGCCGTACTGCCCGTCCTGGGGCGGTTGCGGGCCGTCCCGCGCACCTCGGCCGCGAACGGCTCCTCGTATGTGCTGGAAGGGGAGATTCCGGCGGCCCGGGTACATCAGCTGGAACTGCGGCTGCCTACGCTGACCAGTGGCGAAGGGGTGCTCGAAGCGTCCTTCGACCACTACGAGGCGGTCCGCGACACCATCCAGGACCGGCCCCGAACGGACCATGATCCGCTCAACCGCAAACAGTATCTGCTGCATGTCGTACGACGGGTGTAATGTCCCGCCGACGACCCCCTCGCCCCAGGGAGAACGGAGTACCGGTGAAGATCCTGATCAGCGCCGACATGGAGGGCGCCACGGGGGTGACCTGGCCGGCCGATGTGCTGCCCGGCACGCCGCAGTGGGAACGCTGCCGCTCCCTGTTCACCTCAGATGTCAACGCCGCCGTGCTCGGCTTCCTCGACGGCGGCGCGGACGAGGTGCTGATCAACGAGGCGCACTGGAGCATGCGCAATCTGCTCCTGGAGCGGCTCGACGACCGTGCCCAGATGCTGACCGGCCGTCATAAGTCGCTCTCCATGGTCGAGGGCGTCCAGCACGGGGATGTCGACGGCATCGCCTTCGTCGGCTACCACACCGGCGCGGGTACGGAAGGGGTGCTCGCGCACACCTATCTCGCCAACTCCCTCACCGGTGTGTGGCTGAACGGCGCCCGGGCCAGCGAGGGACTGCTCAACGCGCATGTGGTCGCGGAGTACGGGGTCCCCGTGGTGCTGGTCACCGGCGACGATCTGACCTGCGTGGACGCGCAGGGCTACGCGCCGGACGCCCGCAAGGTCGCCGTCAAGGACCATGTCTCGCGGTACGCGGCCGTCTGCCGGACGCCGGCCCGTACCGCCGCGGACATCCGCGTGGCCGCCAAGGCGGCGATGGCCCTCGCCGGACGACATGAACCGGCCACCGGCGGCCCGTTCACCGTCGAGATGGAGTTCGACGCCGCCCATCTCTCCGATGTCGCCACGGTCGTACCGGGCGTGGCTCCCACCGGGGAGCGCAAGGTCGCGTACACCAGCGGGACGATGTATGAGGCCATTCGTACCTTCAAAGCGGTCACCACGATCGTCTCGTCCGCCGTGGAGGAGCAGTATGGCTGATATGACACCCATGGCTGATCAGACGCCCATCGACTCCAGCGGTGCCCCTGACGCCGCCGCGCTCGACGAGGTGGTCGCGTTCACCTCGGGCCTCATCGGTATCGACACCACCAACCGGGGAGGCGGCGACTGCCGCGAGCGTCCGGCGGCCGAATATGTCGCCGAGCGGCTCGCCGACGCGGGGATCGAGCCCACGCTGCTGGAGCGGACCCCCGGGCGCACCAATGTGGTGGCCAGGATCGAGGGCACCGACCCCTCGGCCGACGCGCTCCTCGTCCATGGCCATCTGGACGTGGTGCCCGCCGAGCCCGCCGACTGGACCGTGCACCCCTTCTCCGGCGACGTCCGCGACGATGTGGTGTGGGGGCGCGGCGCGGTCGACATGAAGAACATGGACGCGATGGTGCTGTCGGTCGTCCGCGCCTGGGCCAGGCATGGGGTCCGGCCACGCCGGGACATCGTGCTCGCCTTCACCGCCGACGAGGAGGCCAGCGCCGAGGACGGCTCCGGCTTCCTCGCCGACCAGCACCCGGAGCTGTTCGAGGGGTGTACGGAGGGCATCAGCGAATCCGGGGCCTTCACCTTCCACGCCGGGCACGGCATGGCGCTCTACCCGATCGGCGCCGGAGAACGCGGCACCGGCTGGCTGAAGCTCACCGCCCACGGCAGGGCCGGGCACGGCTCCAAGGTGAACCGCTCCAACGCGGTCAGCAGGCTCGCCGCCGCCATCGCCAGGATCGGCGACCACCCCTGGCCGGTCAGGCTCACCCCGACGGTACGGGCCGCCCTCGCCGAACTCGCCGCGCTCCACGGCATCGACGCGGATCCCTACGCCGAGGACTTCGACACGGACGGGCTGATCGGCAAGCTCGGCCCGGCCGCCGCGCTGGTCGAGGCGACCATAAGGAACAGCGCCAACCCGACCGTCCTGGAAGCCGGTTACAAGGTCAATGTGATTCCGGGGCACGCCGTCGCCTATGTCGACGGGCGCATGGTGCCCGGCGGCGAGGAGGAGTTCCGTACCACCCTGGACCAGCTCACGGGACCGGATGTGGAGTGGGAGTTCCACCACCGGGAGGTGGCCCTCCAGGCGCCGGTCGACTCGCCGACGTTCGCCAAGCTGCGCGCCGCCGTCGAGCGCTTCGACCCGGTCGGGCATGTCGTGCCGTACTGCATGTCGGGCGGGACGGACGCCAAGCAGTTCTCCCGGCTCGGTATCACCGGCTACGGCTTCTCGCCGCTCAAGCTGCCCCGCGGCTTCGACTACCAGGCGCTCTTCCACGGCGTGGACGAGCGGGTGCCCGTCTCGGCGCTGCACTTCGGCGTCCGTGTCCTCGACCACTATCTGAAGTCCGCTTAGGAGTGTGACCCATGCTGTCCATGGGGGCCTACGGAACGTGGCCGTCACCGATCGACGCGGCGCTGGCCGCCTCGCACGACGGCCGCCCCGAGTATGTGGGGGCGGTCGGCGACGAGGTGTGGTGGACGGAGCCGCGTCCCGCCGAGGCCGGCCGGCGCGCGCTCGTACGGCGGCGGGCCGACGGCACCGAGGAGTCGCCGCTGCCGGCCCCGTGGAACGTCCGCAGCCGGGTCATCGAGTACGGCGGGGTGCCCTGGGCCGGTGCCACCCGCCCCGACGGCGGTCCGCTCGTCGTCTTCGTCCACTTCCCGGACCAGCGGCTGTACGCGTACGAGCCGGACGGCGGCGGCGCGCCCCGGCCGCTCACACCGGTGTCCGCGACCGGCGGCGGACTGCGCTGGGCCGATCCGCTGCTCCTCCTCGACCGCGGTGAGGTCTGGTGCGTGCTTGAGGAGTTCACCGGCGAGGCGCCCACCGACGTACGACGGGTGATCGCGGCCGTCCCGCTCGACGGCTCGGCCGCCGGGGACCGTACGGCCGTACGGGAACTCACCGACGACCGGCACCGCTTCGTCACCGGGCCCCGGCTCTCGCCCGACGGACGCCGGGCCGCCTGGATCGCCTGGGACCACCCGCGGATGCCCTGGGACGGCACGGTGGTGATGCTCGGCGAGGTGCCGGAGAGCGGCCCCTTCACCGGCGTCAGGGCGGTCGTCGGGGACACCGACGAGTCGGTCGCGCAGGTCGGCTGGGCGCCGGACGGCTCGCTGCTCTTCGTCTCCGACATCGGCGGCTGGTGGGAGATACAGCGGATCCGCCCCGAGGCCCTGGGGCCGGCCGGAGCGCCGGGCGTCGTCCCGAGCACGAGTCTCTGCCCCGGCCGCGGGGAGGAGTTCGGCGGAGCGCTCTGGAAGATCGGCCGCCAGTGGTTCCACCCCCTGGAGAACGGGCTGATCGCCGTCATCCACGGCAAGGGTTCCACCGCGCTCGGCGTGCTCGACCCCGCGACCGGCGAAGTGGTGGACGCCGCAGGACCGTGGACCGAATGGGCCGCCACCCTCGCCGTCCAGGGCGACCGCGTGATCGGCGTCGCGGCCAGTCCGCGCAGCGCGTACGAGATCGTGGAGCTGGACACCGGCACGGGGCACGCCCGGGTGATCGGCGCGGCGCACCGGGACCCGGTGGACCCCGCGTACTACCCGGAGCCCCGGATCCGTACCTTCTCCGGTCCCGACAACCGCGAGATCCACGCCCATATCTATCCGCCGCACAGCCCCGATCACAGCGCGCCCCACGAGGAGCTACCGCCCTATGTGGTGTGGGCCCATGGTGGGCCCACCAGCCACGCGCCGCTCGTCCTCGATCTGGAGATCGCCTACTTCACCTCGCGCGGCATCGGCGTCGCCGAGGTCAACTACGGCGGCTCCACCGGCTACGGCCGGGCCTACCGCGACCGGCTGCGCGAGCAGTGGGGCGTGGTCGATGTGGAGGACTGCGCGGCCGTCGCCTCCGCGCTCGCCGCCGAGGGCACCGCCGATCCGTCCCGGCTCGCCGTACGCGGCGGCAGCGCGGGCGGCTGGACCACCGCCGCCTCTCTCGCCTCCACCGATGTCTACGCCTGCGGCACCATCAGCTATCCGATCCTCGATCTGCTGGGCTGGGCCACCGACGAGACCCATGACTTCGAGTCCCAGTACCTCGAATCGCTGGTCGGCCCGCTCGCCGAGGTGCCCGGTCGCTACCGGGACCGCTCCCCGCTGCACCGGGCCGACCGCGTCACCGCGCCGTTCCTGCTGTTGCAGGGGCTCGACGATGTGATCTGCCCGCCCGCGCAGTGCGAACGGTTCCTGGACCGGATGGCCGGACGCGGCGTACCCCACGCGTATCTCGCCTTCGAGGGCGAGGGCCACGGCTTCCGCAGAGCCGACACGATGGTCCGCGCGCTGGAGGCCGAACTGTCCCTGTACGCGCAGACTTTCGGCATCGAACGCACGGACATCCCACGGCTGGAGTTCCGCCGATGACGCTCACCGCACTGACCCGGCCCGCGCGACTGCGGCCGGGTGCCCGCGTCGCTGTCGTGGCGCCCAGCGGCCCCGTGCCCGCCGAGCGGCTCGAAGCCGGTCTGGACATCCTGCGCGGCTGGGACCTCGATCCGGTGGTCGCGCCCCATGTCCTGGATGTCCACAGCCGGTTCGGCTATCTCGCCGGAGGAGACGAGGACCGCGCCCGCGATCTCCAGGAGGCCTGGTGCGACCCGGCCGTCTCGGCCGTGCTCTGCGCCCGGGGCGGTTACGGCGCCCAGCGCATGGCCGACCTGCTCGACTGGACCGCGATGCGGGCCGCGGGCCCCAAGGTCTTCGTCGGCTACAGCGACATCACCGCGCTGCACGAGGCGTTCGCCCGGCGCCTCGGCCTGGTCACCCTGCACGGTCCGATGACCGCCGCGATGACCTTTCTCAAGGACAACGGGACACAGGAGTCGCTGCGCGCCACGCTCTTCGAGCCCGAGTCGGTGCGCACCCTCGGCCAGGACACCGCCCGGGGGCTGGTCCCCGGGCGGGCCGCGGGCGTCACGCTCGGCGGCTGTGTCAGCATGCTCGCCGCCGAGCTCGGCACCCCGAACGCGCGCCCCTCGGCGGCGGGCGGGCTGCTGATGATCGAGGACGTCGGCGAGGAGCCGTACCGTCTCGACCGTATCCTCACCCAGCTGCTGCGCTCCGGATGGCTGGACGGCGTCGCCGGGATCGGCCTCGGCTCCTGGGCGGAGTGCGGACCGTACGAGGACGTCAGAACGCTGCTGCTCGACCGGCTCGGCGGGCTGGGCGTACCGGTCGTGGAGGAACTGGGCTTCGGCCACGGCGAGTCGAACCTGACCGTGCCGCTGGGCGTGCCCGCCGTACTGGACGCGGAGAGCGCCACCCTCACCCTGGATGTGCCCGCCCTCGTCTGAGATGGCGGAGCCGGCCGGTCCGGGGTGAGGGCGCCGGTCGCTCAGTGCCGGTGGCCCTCCGGCCTTAGAGGCCCATCGCTTCCGGATGGCTGATCGGGTGGTCGAGCAGTACCTCGTCGGCGATCGCGAAGCCGTGGGTGAGCGCCGGGGCGTGCGGCGCCAGCGCGACGACGGCGTCCTCCGTCGCGTCGGGGAGCCGTCTCACCTGGTCGGCGGTGAGCCGTCCTTCGGCGAGGAGATCCCCGCTGTGCGCGGCGATACGGCGCAGCGCGAAGAGCCGGTGCAGGGTGTGCAGGAGATTCCGCGCCACCGGCTCGGCGGTTTCGTCGTCGGCGGCGGCCAGCAGGGCCTCGGCGGCACGCCGGTGGGCGTACGCGTCGACCAGTTCGAGGGCGGGTGTGACCGTCGTATTCCATCGGTTGAGCGGGTCGCCGGCCTTGCCCGCGCGCAGCCGGGTCCTGGCCCGCTGATGCCAGACGCTCTCGATGTCCGCCAGGAGGTCCTGGAGGAAGGCCGGATCGGTCAGATCCCGGTCCCCGGGCGCGCAGGCGCTCGGCTCCTTCGGGGTGAAGTGTCCGAGAAGCATCTCGCCGGCCGCCTTGACCCAGATGACAAGGTTGTCACCCTCCGCGGTGATGGTCCCCTCATTGGCCGTCAGCTGACCGGCGATGCCGTTGGCGAGGAACAGCCCCTGGGCGCCGCACCGTTCGCGGCACTCCGTCATGACGGCGCGGGCCCGCCAGGTGATCCAGCCCTTGGCGACGGCCGCCAGACGCTCGCCGTCCTCGCGTTCCGCCTCCGTCGCCTCGGTCCACTGCCGCACGGCGGTGCGGTGCAGCAGGGTCGCGGCATAGGTGGTGGCGAGGGCGTCGAGCAGCGGGGTGTGATGGCTGCGATGGGCGAACAGCGGCACGCTGCCCCCGGCGGTGACACCGGAGGTGTGCCGGGTGTGGGCATGGCGTACGGCGACGGCCAGCGCGTGGCGGGTGACCCCGAGGCTGTAGGCGCTCATACAGAGCTTGCCGGCGGTGACCCGCCCTATGGAGTGCAGGAAACGCTTGCGGGGGCTGCCGATCGTGCTGCTGAAGACGCCGTCCCGGGTGAGCCGCCCAATTCCGGACTGGAGGAACGCCTCGTAGGGCAGCCGGACGTTCTCGAAGGAGGTGACGCAGTGGTCCACCGGGCTGGTGGCCGTCTGCGGCAGCCTGCGTATCTCCACGCCCGGCAGCGGGCCCCCGGCGTCGTCGCTGAGCGGGGTGAGGAACAGGAAGACGCCCCGGTCCTTGCCGTCCGTGATCAGCCGGGCCGCGACGACACCGGTCTTGGGGCCGCCGGTGGAGCTGGTGTTCGGCATGAACTTGCCCGCGGCCGGTGACGGTGTGTGCAGGACGAAGCCGCCGGTCGCGGGGTCGAAGGTGGCGGTCGTCTCCAACTGGGAGGCGCTGTTGCCGTGTCCGGCCTCGGTGCACAGGAACGTACCCGTACGCCGCAGTTCCGTGAAGGCCCGCAGATCACGCTCCCCGTCGGGACCGTGGTCGAGGAGACTGCCGAGGAAGAGGTTGTAGTGAATGCTCGCGACCGTCGCTAATCCCGCGTCCACCGGGCCGGCCCACTCGTGGAGCGCGCTCAGCCGTTCCACGTCGACGACAAGATCCTCGGGGCTGTCGATCTCGTCATTGACGAGCCGCAGCCGCTCGTAGGACAGCGCGGCCCGCTCCTGTGGTGTCAGCCCCTCACGGAAACGGAATGGCCCGGTGCTGAAGAGTTTGCGCCACGGCTGGTGGATCTCTTCGAACCGTTCGCCGAAGAGGGCCCGGGTCAGTGCGGCGGTGGCCGGGGAGTCCTGGACAGGAGGAAGCGGAGAAGCGGAAGTCACCATAGTCACAGGGCGGAACGCTAACCCAGCCAACAGTGACGTCCGATGTGATGATCAACACGCGAGGCCGGGGCGCCGGGAACGTTTGGTGAACCCGCTTCCGAGCCACCATGATCGTCCGAGTCACGATCACGCTAGGCTGACGCGATGCCCGACCTTCCCGAACGCCTCGCCGAAGGCTCCCGCACGTTCGTCCGCGCGTACCGGCACGAGGACGCCGACGAGTTCACGGCGCGTGTCCGCGAGAGCCAGGCGCTGCACAGCCCCTGGCTGTTCCCGCCCACCGACGCGGAGGGTTACGCCGCCTACGCGGGCCGGTTCATCGAGGACCCCACCAGGGAGGGCTATCTCGTCTGTGCGCGCGAGGACGGCGGGATCGCGGGCTTCGTCAATATCAACAACATCGTCCATGGCGCCTTCCGGAGCGGCGCGATCGGATACGGCGCCTTCGCGCACACCGCGGGCCGGGGCCTGATGACGGAAGGGCTCGGGCTCGTCGTACGGCACGCGTTCGGTCCGCTGGGGCTGCACCGGCTGGAGGCCAATGTGCGGCCCACGAACACCGCGTCCCTCGCGCTCGTCCGGCGCGCGGGCTTCCGGCTGGAGGGGTACTCGCCCGACTTCCTCCATATCGACGGCGCGTGGCGCGACCACGAACGCTGGGCGATCACGGCGGAGATGGTGGACCGGGACCCGTCCCATCCGCCGCGCACGATCGCCCGGTAGGCCCGCCGAGCGGTCGGCCCGCGGGCCGCCGTCCCGGCGTTCTCGCTGTCCGCGAACTCATTTGAGGATCAACCCCACGGCGGTGAGGATGGTGCGCATGCGGAATATCGTGGTGATCGACGCGCCCTCCAACCTGGGGCTGCGGCCCCCCGCCCCTGGTGTCGTGCCGGGGTGCTACAAACTGGCGGGCGCCCTGCGCGAGCAGCGGATCGTCCAGCGGCTCGGCGCGTTCGAGGGCGGCGTCGTCGTCCCGCCGCGCTACGACCGCGGCGACTGGCAGGAGGGCGACGGGGTCTTCAACGCGGCGGCGATCGCCGCGTACACACCCAGGCTCGCCGACCGGATCGAACACCATGTCAGGGCCGGGGACTTCCCGCTCGTGCTGGGCGGCGACTGCTCCATCCAGCTCGGTGCCTCCCTCGCGCTGCGCCGCATGGGACGGTACGGGCTCGCCGCCATCGACGGCTCGGCCGATTTCCGGCACCCGGGCAACTCCGACAACATCGGCGCGGCGGGCGGTGAGGAGCTGGCGATCGGCACCGGCCGGGGCCAGCGGGATCTGACCGACCTGGAGGGGCTGCGTCCGTATCTGCGGGACGAGGACGTACGGCTCTTCGGGATCCGGGACGACGACGAGGACCGCGAAGAGCTGGCCCGGCTGCGGATTTCCACCGTGTCGGTCGGCGAGCTGCGTCAATGGGGCGCGGCCGAGCTGGCCGGAGCCGTGCTCCAGACGCTGGAGACGCCGGTCACCGACGGGTTCTGGGTCCATCTGGACGCGGATGTGCTCGACCCCGAGGTGATGCCCGCGGTCGACAGCCCGGACGCGGGTGGCCTGCTGCCGGACGAACTCTCCGTACTGTTGCGGACCTTGGTGCGCTCCGAGCGCTGCGTCGGTCTCAACGTCACCATCTACGACCCGGACCTCGACCCGGACGGGACGGCGGGGGCGCTGCTCGCCGATCTGGTGGTGGGGGCTTTCACCGGCGAGGGGGCCCCGGCCGTCGGCTGACCGCCCGGGCGACCGGCCCGGGCGACCCGCCCGGTTGATTCAGCCCGGTTGATCAGCCCGGCGTCGGGACGGCTTTGCGGTCGACGTACTCGAAGACCGAACCGTCGGGGTGCAGGGCGATCACATTGCGCCCCACCGGCGTCGGCACCGGGCCCGCGACGATATGCGCGCCGACGCCGGTGAGGACGGTGATCGCCTCGTCGACGTCCTCGACCGCGATGGTCGCCGTGACCTTGCGCAGGACATCGATCTCCGACGCGGGGCCGGTCATGAGGAGGAAGCAGCCGACGGCGGCGACGGAGACCCCACCGCGCTCGAAGCGGAGCGCGGGGCTTCCGGTGAGGCGTTCGTAGAACACCACCGAGGTCTCCAGGTCGTCGACGCAGATGCGCAACGTGGTTCCCAGGATTTCCATGGGCATCAGGGTAGTTGGCCGCGCCGGGACACGTGATCGATTCGGGCGGCCGGGGGTGGGCGCGTACGTCCTGGACGTACCGGATTCATGCCCGGCAGAGGATCTCCCCGTGCGGGACCATGAACCAGCCGTCCTCGGCGGCGCCCCACTCGCGCCACGCCCCGGCGATCCCGGCCAGCCGCTCCGGTGTCGTATGACCGCCCTCGACCGCCAGACCGGCATAGCCCGAGGCGGTCGTGCGCTCCGCCCACAGACCGCTCCACCAGGCGCGCTCGTCGGGGGTGGCGAAGCACCAGGTGGTCGCGGTCGAGGTGATGTCGGTGAAGCCGGCCCGCCGCGCCCAGGAGAGCAGCCGCCGCCCGGCGTCCGGCTCCCCGCCGTTGGCGCGCGCCACCCGGCGGTACAGCTCCTGCCAGCCGTCCAGCGCCGGTACGTCGGGGAACCAGGTGAACGAGCCGTAGTCCGCGTCGCGCGCCGCCACGATCCCACCGGGCCGGCACACCCGGCGCAGTTCGCTCAGCGCCCGCACGGGATCGCCCACATGCTGGAGGACCTGATGGGCGTGGACGATGTCGAAGGAGTCATCGGGGAAGTCCAGGGCGTGGACATCGGCGACCGCGAAGCGGACGTTGTCCGTTCCGGCGGAGGCCGCCGCCTCCCGGGCCCTGTCCAGGACGTCCTCGGCGGCGTCGACGGCCGTGACCGTGCCCGGGGCGACGAGCGCGGCCAGATCGGCGGTGATGGTCCCGGGGCCGCAGCCGACATCCAGCAGGTCCTGGCCCGGCCGCAGTTCGGCGAGGAGGTACGCCGCGGAGTTGGCGGCGGTGCGCCAGCGGTGCGAGCGCAGCACCGACTCGTGGTGCCCGTGGGTGTAGACCGCGGTCTCCTTCGGCATGGCGGGACTCCCTCTCGTGACGTGGTACGGCCACCGTACGCCGTCATGTCGCATGATGAGACCCGCGTCTTGTTATGCGGACATGGTCAGGCCCGCGCCGATCCGTCTACCGATTCCACCGGCCGTACCGCGAGCCCGTCGATCACCGTCGTCGGCGGGCTGCCCCCGGAGAGCAGCAGGGCGGTGATCGCGTCGGCGGGGCCCTCCGTGAAGTGCACCTGGCCGAGCGGCAGCGGCACCACCGTGGGCGACGCCCCGGGCGGGATACCGAGCAGCCCGCCCAGCCAGGCCGCCGAGGCGCGCGGATCGGGGGTCTCGACCAGGATCCCGGCGAGGTCGTGCGGGCCCCGGTTGACCCGGCCCGCGCTGTACTTGGCCAGAATCGTCTGCCGGTCGGGCTCGTAGGTCACGAAGAACGGCGCCCAGGGCGGCCCGTCCGTCAGTATCGCCTCACGGAACGAGACGGGGGAGCCCTCGCGGGCGAAGGTCAGCAGCTCCACGCCGTGTCCTCGCGCGCGCAGCCGCTCCGCCGTGGCGCCGGCGTCGGTGACATGGACGCAGAAGGTGAGCGCGCCGCCGCCGCGCGCGACGAGTTCGTCGGCCCGGGGCTGCCAGCCCTTCATGGCCCTTCCGTAGGGCGAGTCGAGGAAGACCAGGCGATTGACGATGCTCGACAGCTCGATATAGCGGGTGTCCAGCCGCCAGGCGCCGTTGCGATAGCCCAGATACTCCGGGTTGGCGTGGGCGGGCAGTCCGGCTTCGGTGTAGCCGCGGACGGTGGACTCGACGTCCGGTACGCAGTGCACCAGATGGTCGAACTCCGGCTGTTCGATACTCGGCTGTTCGACATCCGTTGGTTCGAGGGTGGGTTGTGCTCTCAAGACGCCTCCCAGGTTTGTTAGGCGAGCCTAACCTTTCCATGCCTCCCGGGTGAGCTCATATGCCACATCGCCCTGTTCCGACCCCTCGATCGTCTCGGGCCACTCCTCGAAGAACGTACGGACGTAGGTCAGTCCCGCCTTCTCCAGTACGCGCCGCGAGGCTTTGTTGACCGTCATGGTCTGCGCGGTCACCCGCTCCGTGCCGAGGTCGGTGAACGCCGCGCGGACCAGGGCGCGGGCCCCCTCGGTGGCGTACCCCCGGCCCCAGGCCGCCCGGCGCAGCCGGTATCCCAACTCGACGACCCGCCAGCCCTGTTCGCTCTCCGGCTCCAGACAGAACCACCCCAGCCAGGTACCCGTGGCGCTCTCCTCCGCGGCCCAGAATCCCCGCCCGAGGAGCCGCGGCAGCGTCTCGGCCCGTACCGTGTCGGGCGAGACCGGCCGACCGCCGTCGATGAACCGGCGTACGCCGGGGTCGTTGTCGAGAGCGACCACCCGGTCGAGGTCGTCCTCGGTGAGCGGACGCAGCCGCAGCCGCGGGGTCTCCAGGAAGTAGTGCGTGTCCATGGCGCGATCCTCGGCCGTGCCGTTCCCGCCCGTCCACCGGGATTCCCGGGCGGACGGGACTTCGGACGTACCCGTCCAGCCCCACGGCCGCGCCTGGAGCAGCGGCCTACAGCAGCGCCTTCGGCCGGTAGACCGTCAGCGCCTCCTCCGCCTTGTCCAGAGTCAATTCCGCCGGGGCCTCGGCCACTTCACCGTCGAACGCGAGCGGCGTACCCGGTGCGATCCGGGCGATCCTGACCCGCCGCATCCGCTCCGCGGCGTGCACCGGAGAACGGCTCAGCGGACCGGCGAGCGCGGCGGCGAGCAGCCGGAGCCCCGGGGCCCGGCCGCCGTGCACGATCCGTACGTCCAGCAGCCCGTCGGCCAGATCGAGCCGGTGGCCGGGGGTCGGTCCCATCGGCTGGTAGATGCCGTTCCCCGCGAACAGCAGCCACAGCGCCCGCTGCCTGCCCTCGAACTCGGCTTCCAACTGGTGCTCACCCCGCAGCACCTTCAGCGCGGCCAGGATCCCGGCGGGCCAGTCGCCGACGCGCGGCGCCCAGCGCTCCCGCACCCGTACCAGCTCCGGATAGACGCCCAGGCTGAAGGTGTTGAGGAAGTGCCCCGCCGTCGCCCCGCCGGGCCCGGGGGTGAAACGCCCCAGGTCGACCCGTACGGCGTCACCCGCCGTCAGCGCCCGGCAGGTGTCCTGGACGCTCTCGATGCCCAGGTCGTACGCGAAGTGATTGAGCGTGCCACCGGGGAAGACGGCCAGCGGCAGCCCGTGCCGTACGGCGCACGACGCCGCCCGGTTGACCGTCCCGTCGCCGCCGAGGACACCGAGGGCCACACAGCGGTCCGCCGCCTTCGCCAGCTCCGTGTCCACCTCCTCCGGAGCGCACTCCACGACATCCGCGGCCGGCAGCGCGTCCCGGACCAGTGCGGCGGTGTCCGACGATCCGGAGGCGAGGTTGACCACGACCACCAGTCCGCGCCCGCCGGGCAGTTCGGGGGCCTCGGCGTACGGACGTCCCGGTGAGGGCAGTTGGGAACGGGTCGGTACGACCCCGCGTACCGCGAGGGCCGCCCCCACCCCGAGCGCGGCGCCCACCAGCACATCGCTCGGATAGTGCACGCCCGTGTAGACGCGGGAGAGGGCCACGGCGGCGGCCACCGGAGCCACGACGGCGCCCCAGCCCTTCGACTCCAGCGCGACCCCGGTCGCGAAGGCGGCGGCCGAGGCCGCGTGCCCGGACGGGAAGGAGGTGGTGAACGGCTGGTGCTTCAGCCGCCGTATCACCGGGACGACATCGAGCAGGGGCCGCTGCCGGCGTACCGCCCGCTTCCCCACGGTGTTGATGGCCGCCGAGGCGAGCGCCAGCGACGCCGCGCCCCGCAGGGCCGCCCGGCGCGAGCGCGCCCCGCGCCCCAGCACGGCGATGCCCGCGGCGGCGCCGAACCAGAGCAGTCCGTGGTTGGCGGACCGGCTCAGCCGGGGCAGTACGGGGTCCGCGCCGGGCCAGCGCCGGTCGGCGACGGAGCGGAAGACCCGCTCGTCCCAGGTGTCGAGCAGCGCCGTGATCCGGGCACGGGTGCCCGGGGTGGCCTGACCGTAGCTCGCAGAGGTCTCTGACATGGAACGCGGGTACCCCGCGAGCGGTCGCCCCAAGCAGACCGCCCGGGGAAGCTGGCCGAACGGACTCCGGAGGGCAATGTGTGTCAAACCTCCGTATAAAGGGTCAGAACAAGAGACCCGGGCGGACGGCGACTGCGGGAGGTGTGGCGGTATGCGGCGGACGGCTCCCGAGGGCCGGGGCTCCGTACGGTTCGGCCCGCCCGCCCCCGACGCGGGGCTGCCCGCGCTGCCCGAGCTGGTCGTCGAGTGCGCGGGGGCGGCCGGGCACACCGCGCCGCAGCCGCCCGGCGGTGACGCGGTCCTGCGGGAGGCGGCGGCCGGCTACTGGTCGCGGCGCGGCCTGCGCACCCTTCCCCATGACGTGGTCGCCGCGCCCGCCGCGCAGCCCCTGCTGTTCGCGCTGCTCGCGGCGTACGACGGGGACGTCCTGATGCCCCGGCCGTGCCCCGCTTCCTGGACGCCACAGACCCGGCTGCTGGCCCGGCCCGCCTACCATGTGCCGGCCGCGGCGGACGCGGGCGGCGTACCCGATCCGTTCGCCCTGCTGGAGACGGTACGGCGGGTACGGGCCGAGGGCGGCCGGCCACGGGTGCTGCTGCTCTCCGTCGCCGACGACCCGACCGCGGCGGTCGCCCCGCCGGAACTGGTCCGCGAGGCCTGTGAGGCCGCGGTCGGCGAGGGACTGCATATCGTCAGCGACGAGACCTGGCGCGACACGCTGCACCGGCCGCACGAGACGGTGCTGCTCAGCCCGGCCGAGATGTGGCCCGACGAGGTCGTCGTCCTCTCCGACCTGGCGGGCGCGCTGCTCCCGGCCGCCTGGCCGATGGCCGTCGCCCGCTACCCGGCCACCGGGGCCGGAACCGCGCTGCGCGCCAGGACGCTCGATATCCTCACCGCGCTCGGCGCGCTGGTCGCGGGACCCGTCGCCGCTGCCGCCGCCCACGCGCTCGACGAGCCGGACGCCGTCACGGCCAGGACGCGGGCCACCGCCGCGTTGCACGGGCGGCTGGCCGCCGCCGCCCACCATGTGGTGCTCGCCTCCGGGGCCCTCGCCGTGGTGCCACGGGCGGGCCGGCATCTCTACGCCGACCTCGGACCGCTGCGCGGACAGCTGGCCGGGCTGGGCGTCACCGACTCCATGGAGCTGGAGAACCATCTGAGCCGGCGTCTGGAGGTCCCCGTACCGGGCGGCCACCGGTTCGGGGACGAACTGGGGGCGCTGCGCGTACGGCTGTCGACGGGACCCCTGCTCGGGGTGACCCCGGAACAGCGGCTGAAGTCCCTCACCGCGACAGCGCCACTGGAACTGCCGCATGTCGTACGGGCGCTGGAGCATTTCGCGGCGGTCTTCGACGAACTGCGCTGAGCGGACCCGGACGAGCGGGCCGGGCCGGCTCGGATCCCTAGGTCGGCCTGCCCTCCGAGTCCGGGCTCTCCGGGCTCTCCGGCCGGCCCGGCCCGCGCAGTCTGCGCCAGAGCGCCGGGGCGCCGCTGAGCAGCAGCGTCAGCACCACCGCGGCGAGCACCCCCTCCCACGCCTCGTCGAAGAGCGAGCCGCCGAGCACCCCGATCAGCTGGTACGTCGCCGCCCAGGCCAGACAGGCCGGCACATCGCCCCGCGCGAACCGGCGCAGCGGCCACTCCGCGAGCAGACAGGCCAGCATCACCGGGATCCGCCCGGCGGGCACCAGCCGGGAGAGCACCAGCACCGTCACCCCGTGCTCGCGCAGCTTCGTCTGCGCCTGTTCGAGCCGGTCGGGCGGGGCGTGTCTGCGTATCGCCGCCAGCCAGCGCGACCCGTTCCTGGAGCCGACACCGCGCCGCCCCAGCCAGTAGAGGGATATGTCACCGAGGAAGGCGGCGCACGACGCCACCAGGAAGACATAGACCATGGCGAGCGGCGCGGTCTGGTGGAAGGCCACCACCGCCGCCGAACTGACCACCGCCCCCGTCGGTACCACCGGCACCAGCGCGCCCAGCGCCACCAGCAGAAAGACGGACGGATAGCCGACGGCCTGCTGCGTCGACTCGGGTGGCAGCTCCGAGAGCTGGGTGATGAGCCGGTCGATCACAGGCCGGCCTCCGGCCGGGCGCTCTCGCCGTGCCGCAGCAGATGGACGGTGACCTTCGGCGCGAGCCGCGCCGCGTGCCGTACGAACTCGTCGCCCGGCGCGTAGAACTCATGGGGACGGACCCCGTCCAGACCGATCGGCCAGTACGTACCGAAATGCACCGGTACCGCCGCGCTCGGCGCCAGATCGGCCAGCGCCCGCGCCGCCCGGCAGGCGTCCAGATGCTCGGGCCCCAGATGCGGCCCCCAGCCGCCCACCGGCAGCAGGGCCACATCCACCGGGCCCACGGCGTCCGCCATGTCGTCGAAGAGTCCGGTGTCCCCGGCGAAGTACGTCCGTGCGGCGCCGCTGATCACAAAGCCCAGAGCGGGGGAGCGGTGCGGTCCGACCGGCAGCCGCCGTCCGTCGTGGCGCGCGGGGACGGCCCGTACCCGCAACGCCCCGATCTCCACCTCGTCGCCCGGCTCGACCTCGGTGATCCGCAGCCCGGAGGGGTTTCTGCGGGCGTCCAGCCTGCGCAGCCCCGGCACCGACCGCTCGGCGCCGCGCGGCACGATCAGCCGGGTGCCGGGCGCGAGCCTGGCCAGCGACCGCAGATGGAGATGGTCGGAGTGCAGATGCGAGACGAGCACGGCATCGGCGACGGACGCCTCGGGCGGCGGTACCGGACCGCGCCGGCGGCGCAGATGGGCCAGTCGGCGGACGAAGACCGGGTCGGTCAGCACCCGTACCCCGGAGTCCTCGACCGTGCAGGTGGCATGGCCCCACCACGTGATGACAGTTCCCAACCCGACCTCAGCTCCGTCCGCCCATGGACCGCGCTCCCGCCCCGGGCCCGTCTCGTACTCAGCGTACGGCGGATACCCGTGCGGGCGGAGCCGGATGCGCTGGTCGCGCGCCGTTGACCGCCGGGCACGCGCCTGCCTTGCGGCGGCATGCGCCGAGTAGGGTCTGCGGACGGAGACGAGTGCCGGGGAGCGGGGGCAGGCATGCGTGAGGTACGAGTGGCCGTGATCGCCAGCCTGACTCCGCTGGAGGAGCTGGACAGCGACCCCTTCCTCGTGGACACCCGTGGCCAGCACACGATGTGCGCGCGCTGGGCCGAGGACAAGGGGTATCTCGTCAGCCGGCTGCTGCTCCTGTACGGGCTGCGCGCCGACCACTGCGGACTGTGGACGGATGTCGAAGCGGGGCTGGTGGATCTCTTCGTCGTGGCGAACGAGCGCGTACTCGAACGGGCACTCAGCTCGGTGCCCGCCTTCGCCGCGGAGTGCGCGCGCCGGGGCGTACCGCTGGAGACCGTCGGACTCGACGAACCGCTGTACGACGCCGCCATGAAGGCCGACGTCCACCGCAGGCTCTCGATGCCGACGGCGGGGTACGACGGCTGCTGACCCACCGTGAGACCTCCGGTACCCCGGGTGAGTCAGGGGTGCTCTGTGCGAGGCTGGGCCGACGGCCTGATCCGAAGGACAGGCCCGAGCCCGTGAGTGCGTACGGGCCTGGACGTGAGGTGACGGAGCGACGTGTTCAAGGGGCGGTGGCGTACGACAGGCGGAGCCCTGCTGCGGGTGATCATCGTATGGGCGGTTTCCACGCTCACGATGCTGGCGCTGGCCGGGATCCTGCCGGACTTCAAGCTTCAGTCGGACAACCAGGACAGCATCACCAGGATCGCGCTCGCCGCGGCCTGGGGCGCGGGCGCGTTCGGGCTGCTCAGCGCGTTGGTCTGGCCCCTGCTCGTACGCGCCCTGCTGCTCGTCCCCGCGCTGGTCCTCGGTCTGCTGGTGTTCTTCCTGAACGGCTCGCTGCTGCTGATCGCGCTCCGGCTCATCCCCGACGGGCGCGGGGCGGCCAATCCGGAGACGGCCGTGGTGGTCGCGGCCGTGATGTCCGCCGTGGCCTCCGCGACCTCGACGGCGCTCGCGGTCGGCGACGACGACGCCTACCGGCGCCGGCTCTCCCGTCTCGCGGACCGGCGACGGCGCAGGAGCGGCGAGGACGGCGGGCGCGGCGGACCGCCCGGCACGGTCTTCCTCCAACTCGACGGGGTCGGGCACCAGGTGCTGCTGGACGCGGTCGCCGCCGGAGTGATGCCGCATGTCGCCGACTGGCTGGGCGTGCCGCCACCGGCCCAGGACGACGGCCGCGGTACGCCTGACGGCCCGGCACGCGCCCTGGCCGCCGTCGCGCTGGACGGCATGGCGGACAGCCTGGCCGGGAGCCCGCGGCCGACCCACCGGCTCACGCCCTGGCGCACCGACTGGTCCAGCCAGACGGGCGCCAGCCAGCTCGGCATCCTGCACGGCTCCAACCACGATGTCCCCGCCTTCCGCTGGTACGAGAAGGACACCGGCCGGATCATGGTCAGCAACCGGCCCGCCAGCGCCGCCGAACTCCAGCGCCGCGCCATCGACCGCACCAACGACGGGGGCCTGCTCACCCTCGACGGCGCCAGCCGCGGCAATCTCTTCAGCGGCGGTGCCGACCAGCTCGCGCTGGTGCTGTCGATCGCCGCGCGACGCGGCAGGGCCAACCGCTCCCGCGCCGGCTACTTCGCCTACTTCTCCGACCCCGCCAACGCCGTCCGTACCGCGGTCTCGTTCGTCGCCGACGTCGGCCGCGAGATCGGTGAGTCGACCCGCGCGCGGCTGCGCGGCGACCTGCCGCGGGTCGGCAGGGGCGGGCTCTATCCGTTCATCCGGGCCTTCGCGACCGTCGTCGAGCGTGATGTGGTGGTCACGGCCGTGATCGGCGACATGCTGGCCGGACGCACCGCCGTCTACGCCGACCTCGTCGCGTACGACGAGGTGGCCCACCACTCGGGACCGCACAGCCGGGACGCCGAGCGGGTCCTCGCCCGGCTCGACCGCTCGGTCGGACTGATCGCCAGGGCCGCCGAGCACGCACCCCGTACGTACCGGATCGTGCTGCTCTCCGACCACGGTCAGAGCCCAGGCGAGACCTTCGAGAGCGCGTACGGACTCACCCTCAGGGACCTGGTCAGGGCCGGCTGCGGACTGCCCGTGTCCCGCCGGGCCGAGCGTACGAAGAGCGGCGCGGAGGCGCGCGAGGCGGCCAGGCACGCCGTCCGCGGCGCGCTGCACCGGCCGGAGCCCGAAGGCGCGGGCGAGGAACCCGCGCACGGCTCCGACCCGGTCGTGCTCGCGTCCGGGAACCTCGGCCTGATCTCGTTCCCCGATGTGCCGGAGCGGATGAGCCGCGAGCAGATCGACCGGCGCCATCCCGCGCTGCTGCGGACCCTCGCCAGCCATCCGGGGATCGGCTTCCTGCTGGTACGGAGCGAGGAACACGGATCGGTGGTGCTCGGCCCCGGCGGGGCGGAGGTGCCGGTCGACGCACTCGACGACAGCGGTCCGCTGGCCGGCCTGGGTCCCGGCGCGGCCGACGCCGTACGGCGCACGGACTCCTTCCCGCATGTCGCGGACATCATGGTCAACTCGATGTACGACCCGGCGACGGGCCGCGTGCACGCCTTCGAGGAACAGATCGGCTCGCACGGCGGGCTCGGCGGCGAGCAGTCGCGGGCCTTCCTGCTGTCACCGCTCGTGCTCTCCGCGCCGGTCCCCGACAGCGGTGAACTCGTGGGCGCCGAGCGGGTGCACCAGGTCCTCAGACGGTGGCTGAGGGAGGGCAGCGGACCGCAGGTGCCGCTGGGAACGGTGTCCCTCTCCGTGGCGAAAGCGCGCTCCGACGAGGCACGAACCGCCGAGGAGGAGCGGGACCCGGCGTAGGTCGCGTCCCCCGTGTGAGCGGTTTCCGCCGGTAGCAGGACGGCGGGCGTGTGTTTCTGGGCAGAGGTGCGTTGTCCAGGAGGTCGTGCCCATGAAGCGTGCCACGTCCGTTCCCACCCGCGCCGCGGCTGCCCGCGCCGCCGCCGCGCGCCGGGCCGCCCTGGTGGCGGTGCTGGTGCTGATCGCCTTCCTGGGCATGTCGATCGCGCCGTCCTCGGCGGCGATGCGGGACGCCGAGTCCCTGCCGCCCGCGTCCGGTTCCCGGGACCCGGCGGGCGAGGGACACCAGGACACCGCCGAGTCCGAGCAGTCCGCCCCGGTGAGGAACGAGCGGACGGGCAGGGAGCCCCAACCGCCCCTGACCCAGAGCGGACTGTTCGGTGAGCGGGCACCGGTTCCCTACGTCGGACGGTGCGTCCCGGTCTGGCCGCCGCGCACTCCGGTCATCACGCGCTGTGTGGTGCTGCGCTGCTGACAGGTCCGGCCCTTCAGTGCCTCGCGGGGCCCTGAAGTGCCTCTCGGACCACAGCAGTCGCTTTCATCAGCACCTTCTCACCGTGAGGACACAGCCATGCCGCTTGACCCCTTCGCCGCGCTCAACGCCATGATCCGCGCCGAGGCCGCGCGCTCCGACGCGTCGAACCTCCGTCGCCGCGCCCCGAGTCCGAGCGGTGGCTCGGACGACTCCGGGTGGGACTCCGAACCCATCGCCACCGCCGACCGGCGCCTCGCCGAGCGGCGTTCCCTCGACCGGCGTCCGGTCGGCCGACGTGCCAAGGACGAGGAACGAGGTGAGCGGGGTACCGTTCAGTAACATCTCCCGCGCCCTCGTGCGCTGTTGACGACGGCCGGCCGCCCGCGCGCGGCCGGCCGTCCGGCGCTCCCGGCACGCTCTCCGTCAGATGACGGTCACGCGGTGGCGTACCACCGCGTCGAACAGATACCCCTGCGTGTTGTGGACAGCCACCTCGGGTTGGACGTGACCCGAACTGTCCGTCGCGCGCGCCAGCAGCACGGCGGGGCCCGGACCGCCCGGTGTCCACTCGGCGGACCAGCGGACCCAACTGCCGCGCCGGGGCGTGTCGTGCAGACGCGCCCGCCTCCAGCGTGCCCCGCCGTCGGTACTGATCTCCACCGACCGTACCGGCGCTCCGCCCGACCAGGACCGCCCGGTCAGCACGCGCGGCCGATGGGCGGTGACAGTGGCGCCGTCCGCCAGTTCGAAGGCGCTCTTGAGGATCTGCCGGGTCAGCGGCGCACTGCCCTCGGGCGGATAGCCGGCGCCGAACAACCGGTAGAGGGTGGTGTTCCAGGGGCTGTACAACGGCTCGGCGCTCACCTCGATGTCACCGAGCCACTTGATGTTCGCGATGCCCACCCAGGACGGGACGATCAGCCGGACCGGATACCCGTGGTCGGGCGGCAGCGGCTCGCCGTTCAGTTCGTACGCGAGCAGTACGTCGTCCAGCGCCTTCGCCACCGGCAGCGGCCGGCGTACCCGGCCCAGATTCGTTCCCTCGCTGATGACCTCGTCGTCCAGGCCGCGCGGCAGGATGTCGACGGCGTCGGGGCTCAGATCCGCGCGGCGCAGCACCTCGGCGAGCCGCACCCCGCGCCACTGTCCGACCCCGATGGCGCCCAGCGTCCAGGCCGTACCGGACACCTGCTGGTTCTGCTGGGTGGCGTAGTAACTGCGACCGTTGCCCGCGCACTCGATGAACGCCGTACGGGTCACGGACGGGAGCGCGCGCAGATCGTCGTAGCCGAAGTCCACCGCGCCGCCGCGCAGTCCGTTCCCCCAGATCCTCAATGTCCAGTCGGCGGCGTCGATCCGGGGTGTGACGGTGTGGTTACGGACGAAGAAGTGGCTCGCGGGCGTGTGCGGTCCGGTGCCGCGCAGCGCCGCGAAATTGGTCTCGGCGTTGGTGCCCCGGATGGTGAACACCTCGGACGGCAGCGGCTTCACGATGCCGGGAGCCGCGCCGGGGGCCGCGGGCGCCGCAGGGCTCGCGGGCGCCCGCGAGGCGGCCCGCGCCATGCCCGGCGCCGCCGCGGCGAGCGGTCCCGCGGCAGCGGCCGTCGCGAACAGCCGCAACAGATCTCTGCGTTCGACCCCGGCGGAGCGGGCGAGACCGCGCCGCCACTGGCGCAGCCGCACGCGGTCGTACGCGGATTCGTCGGATTCGGTGGATTCGGTGGATTCGGCCGGAGGAACGGGTGCCACGGACATGCCGGGAGAGTCGCAGTGGCCCAAATGCCGCGTCAACCACGGCGCGAGGTATTTCATCCCGTCGCAATAACCGCCTTTTCCACGGGGCCGGAAGATTCTCCGATGAACGGCGTGACCTTTTGACCCGCTCAACAGATGAACGGGATGGAAGGTACCGCTGTTCGAGGGATACGAGGGTGAGGAGCCAACGATGAACGGCACGACGAGGACCATCTCCCGATGGGCGGTCGGCATCGCGGCGACGGCGGTGGTGACGGGGGTACCCGTGGGCGCGGCGAGCGCGGACGAGACACATCACAACTCGCACAACGGGTCGCGGTTCACACTGATCAACACCGGCCAGATCGACGACCCGATGGAGGATGTGCTGGAGCACACGCTCCTGTTGGGCGACGGCTACCGCTGGGACTGACCCGCCGCCGTCGGCCCACGGCACGGCCGCCGGGCGGGGAGGGCCACCGGCACCCTCCCCGCCCGGCCACACGTCCTAGCGGACCGGAGCCCCCGGGCCGAGCGGAATGCCCACCGCCCACCAGACGAGGAAGAGCAGGGTCCACGCGACCGTCATGGCCAGGGCCAGCGGCAGCGTGTACGAGGCCAGCGTGCCGATCCCCGCGCTCTTGCGGTAGCGCTGGAGGAAGCCCAGCGCCATCACGAAGTACGGGCTCATCGGGGTGATGGCGGTCGACCCCGAGTCGGCGATCCGGAACAGCGCCTGGGTCGTCTCGGCCGGCACGCTCACCAGCATCAGCATCGGCACCAGAACGGGCGCGCACATCGCCCACATCGCCGACCCGCTGGTCACCATGACATTGACCAGCGTCAGCAGGACGAGGATCAGCAGAAACACCAGGACGATCGGCATCCCGCTCTGCTCCAGCGCCTCCGCCGCCCTGACCGCGAGGACATCGCCGATATGCGTCCAGTCGAAGTACGCCAGGAACTGGGCGATCGCGAAGAACAGCACCAGCACCGGCGCCATCTGCATGATGCCCCGGCCCATCAGCCTCGGTACGTCACCGGCCGATGTGACCGAGCCCGAGCGGTATCCGTACACGATGCCCACCAGCCCGAAGACCAGCGCGACGACCGCCGCGATGCCGTCCAGGAACGGCGACTCCACGATGCTGCCGCCCTCACCACGCAGCGGTGACGACGGGGGCACCATGACGGCGACGAGCACCACGAGCGCCGCCAGCAGGGCGAGTACGGCCGCGCGCAGCGCCGAGCGTTCCCGCGCGCTGAGGGTGAGCGTGCCCAGGTCCTCCAGATCGGCGTCGGGATCCGCGTCGAGATCGGGCCGCCTGCTCAGGACGAACTTCGTCACCAGCGTGATGACGAGGGCCAGCAGCAGCGACGAGGCGATATTGAAGAACCAGTTGCTCAGCGGCGACACATACGCGTCGTCACCGCCCACGATCCGCGCCGCGGCGGTGGTGATCCCGGCGAAGATGGCGTCGTTGGGCGTGGGGACCGGGCTCGCGTCGTACCCCGAGGCGATGGAGGTGTACGCGACGACGATGCCGAGGATCGGGGAGCGCCCGACGGCCCGGAAGGCCAGCCCGCCCAGCGGTACGAGGATGATGTACGCGGCGGCCGAGGCGACATGGGAGACCGTGCCGGCGAAGGCGACGGCGAACACCACCCAGGAGGCGGGTACCCGCGAGACGCCGACCCGCATCAGCGCCGCGAGGAAGCCGGTGCGCTCGGCCACGGCGACACCCATGATCACCACGACGATGGTGGCCATCGGCGGGAAGGTCGCGAAGTTCTCGATCATCGTCGAGACGGCCATGGCGAGCCCGTCACCGCTGAGCAGGTTCTGCACCGTGACGGTCTTGTGGTCGCTGGGGGAGACGACGGAGACATCGGCGGCGGCCAGGATCGCGCTGATGACCGCGAGCAGGCCGGAGAGGATCCAGAACAGCCAGAACGGGTGCGGCAGTGCGTTGCCCGCCCGTTCGATGACGGCCATCGCGCGGACGACGCGCGGGAGTCGGGTCCCGTCGTCGGACCCTCCGCGGCTCGCGTCGGGTGGTGGGGAGGGTCTGCCTGGTGGTGCGGGTGTCGGCGTGGTCATGGGAGCGGGCTCCTTGCTCGGTTCCTGCGATCAGCGGGGACGGGGGGCGGGGCGGGTCTCAGTGACGGGGGGACGCGGGGGTACGGAACGGGCGCAGGAACTGCCACATGACCTCGTGCGCCTCGATGGTCCGGGTGGTGTAGCCGCCGCCGCTGTAGCTGTCGGCGCCGGGCCAGGTGTGTCCGCCGTCGGTGACCGCGACATGCCGTACCTCGGCACCGCGGTCGCAGCCGCGCCAGTGGGAGACGGTGATGTCGGGCTCGGTCACCCGGTCACGGGCGCGCGCGTCGCAGCCGTTGCGCTCGGCCCACTGCGCCACCCAGTCCTGGATGGCGGGGAGTCCGCGGTCGGCGTCCCCGGTGTACGGGATGGTGACGTCACCCGTGCCGTGGAAATCGATGAGGGGCACCGGACGGGACGGCTCACACGGCTCACCGGTGGGATAGAGGGCTGCGGCGACGGGCGCGATGGCGGCGATCCGGTCCGCCATGCGGCAGGCGAGCAGGGTGGAGACGAACCCCGCCCCGTTGGACTTCCCGGTGGCGTACACCCGCCGCTCGTCCACACAGAGGGTGGACTCCAGCCGGTCGAGGAGGTCTTCGGTGAACCGGACGTCGTCCACCCCCGCCGCCGCGTACGGCGCGCCCTGCCACGCCTGGCGGTCGCCGTCACCGGTGCCGATGACCCCGTTGGGGTAGACCACGACGGCCGGCAGGGTGGAGAGCTTGGAGAACTCCTCGGTCCCCGCACCGGTGTTGCCCCGGCCGTGGAAGGCGAGGACGACCGGCCAGTCACGCTTCTTCGCGTAGCCGTCCGGGAGATGGAGCTGATACGTCCGCTCCCGGCCGTCGCTGCTGATCGTGTGCGCCGCGCTGGTGCCGGCCGGCTGCGGGGCGGGCAGCCGGCAGGCGGCCTTGGACGCGCCGCGCGGACCGGGGGCGGCGGTCGCGGTCCCGGTCGTCGCGCCGGTCGCCGTGAGGCACAGGACGAGGCCCACGGCGGCGGTCGCCATCCGCTGGAGGGAATTCATGACAGGCTCCTTCTGCCGGACGCCTCGGGGCGGACGGCTCACTGGATTTCGGCAGGGGTGCCCCGTGCGGCGGGGCGGGGGTCGCGGCTCGGACGCGCGACGCATGGCACCTGAGGTGTGGTGACACCCGGGGTGCGCTGTGCGACACGTACCGCGCGCGGCGTGAGGGCCGATGGGGAGCGCTCAGGCGCGGGGCGGTACGCGAGGGGTGTGGTGACGGACCCGGCGGTGCGGGCGGGGTGCTGCCTACGGCACCACGCGCGCCGTTACGGTGGCGCGGGCGGCGTGGTGCCGGCTGCGGGGAAGTGGCGGGCGCGGGCGCCCGGTTCAGGCGTCCAGCCACTCCTTGACGAAGGCGACCACACGGACCACAACGGCGTCGACGACCGCCTGTCCGTCCTCGGTGGTCGCCCGGCGCGGGTCACCGAGGATGCCATTGGGGCTGAGCCGGTCGTAGCGCACCACGAGCGCGGGGTGGGCGCCGTGCCGCGAGAGCCGGGAGAGCGGGTCGAGTTGGGCGGTGGAGGTCGTACCGGCGGTGAGCCGGTCGGTGTGCACCAGTTCGGGCGCGAGATGGAGCATCTGCGCGGTCTCGGCCTCGCCGCTGTGACCGTGCACCTCGCTGACCCCCATCCCGGACACGACATCGGCCGCGAGCGGGGTGACGGGGGTCCAGGCGAACTGGAGATCGGGGTGGGTGGTGAGCAGATCCTGCGCCACCGTGGACAGGGTGGCGTTGTTGCCGCCGTGGCCGGTGATGACGAGCACCTTCCGCCAGCCGTGCCGGTACAGGCTCTCGACGTACTCGCGCACCACGGCGGCCAGGGTCGTGGTGGTGAGCGTGACCGTTCCGGCGAAGGCGAGATGGTGCGGTGAGACCCCGACCGGCAGCGCGGGACCGATCACCGCGCGGCCGGCCAGTGCGGCGGCCACGCGCTCGGCCACACCCTCGGCCCGGATCGTGTCCGTGGCCAACGGCATCGCCGGACCGTGCTGTTCGAACGCGCCGGCCGGGATGATCACCACGGGGCTCGCGGTGACGGCGGTGGCCGCCTCCTCGGTGGTCATCTCGGCGAGTCGCGGTGGCCGGGCGGCGTTCATCGGTGGCTCTCCAGATCGGTCGCGGCGCCGTCTTCCGTGGTCGCCGCGTCGGTGTGGGCCGTCCCGGTGTCCGGGAAGTCGGCGGCGAGGACCGCCTCGCGGATGAAGCCCAGATGTTCCCTGGTCAGCCGCTCGGCCGTGGCCGCGTCCCCGTCCCGTACCGCCTCGAAGATCTCCACATGCTCCGCGTGGTCCCGGGCGCGGTCGTTGTAGCGATGCCGGATCTCGACCTGCTCCCGCGCCCTGACCTGGAGCAGCGCCTCGACGGCCTCGCGCAGCAGCGCGTTGCCGCTCGCGGCGGCCAGCGCCACATGGAAGTGCACCCAGGCCCCCGGCGACTCGCGCGGCGGATGCAGCGCGTTGGCCGACGCGGTCCGCAACCGCTCCACCGCCTCAGGCACTCGGGTACGTGCCGCCGCGGCCGCGATGGCGGGTTCCAGGACCAGTCGCGCCTCGACGAGTTCGAGCACCGACTGGCGACTGCCGTGCGGCAGATGCGGGTTGGCGAGCAGCCGGCGCTCGCTGCCCGGCCCCACATAGGTCCCCGAGCCGTGCCGGAACTCCACCACGCCCGTGGCCTCAAGTCTGCGCAGGGCCTCGCGGACCGTGGGCGTGGTGACGTCGAACCGGCGGGCGAGGTCACGCGAGGACGCCAGGGCGTCCCCGGGGACCAGCCGTTCGGTGCGGATGATCTCGACGATGCTGTCCGCCAGATGCTCGGACAGTGACAGTTCACTGCGACTCATGAAGTGAATAGATCACTTGATCTCTTCGGGTGTCAATGGTCGTGCGCCGATGTATTTCCGACGCGTTACGGCCGCGCCCGGTCCAGGCTCTCCCGCTCGATCAGCCGGGGGAGCGGCACTTGTACGGTGCGGGCCCCGCCGCCGTCGAGCAACGCGGCCAGCTCCGTCGCGGCGATCCGGCCGAAGGCCACCGAGTCGCGGGAGAGCGCGGTGAGCCAGGGGCGCACCAGCCGGCACAGGGCCGAGTCCTCCCAGGAGATGACGGAGACATCGCCGGGTACGGAGAGACCGAGCCCGGCCGTCACCGCCGCCCCGGCCGCGGCCATCACATCGTTGTCGTAGATCAGGGCGGTCGGCGGGCGGTCCTCCTCCAGCACCCGGCGGGTCACCGCCGCGCCCTGGGTGTCGGAGTAGTCCGTGGTCAGCGAGCGCGCCTCGGGCAGCCCGCGCCGGTCGGCCTCGATCCGCAGCGAGCGGATACGGCGCTCCGTGTGCGCGAGTGAGGGCAGCCCCGCGATATGCACGATGCGGCGGTGCCCCAACGCGTGCAGCCGGCCCACGATGGCGGCCATCGCGCCCGCGTCATCGGCCCGTACCTGTGACAGACCGGGGTGGCGGCCCGTGTCGCCGGCGGGCAGCGCGCCGATGACGACACCGGGGAGCCCCAGCTCGTCCAGGAGATCGGGGCGGGGGTCGTCGGTCCTGGGGTCCACGACCAGTACGCCGTCGACGCGGTGCTCGGCCCACCACCGCCGGTAGACCGCGCACTCGGCGTGCACATCCTCCACCACCTGGAAAAGCAGGCCGAGTTGACGTTCTGACAGGATCTCCTGGATGCCGGAGATCAGCTGGAGGAAGAACGAGTCGACACCGAGGGTCGCCGCCGGACGGGCCAGCACCAGGCCGACCGTCGCCGAGCCCTCGCCCGACAGCGCGCGGGCGGCGGTACTGGGCCGCCAGCCCAGCTGTTCGGCGACCCGGCGTACCCGGTCGCGGGTCACCTCGGAGACCCCGGGGCGGTCATTGAGCGCGAAGGAGACCGCGCTCTCCGACACCCCGGCGCGCTGGGCGATGTCCTTCATGGTCGGACGGCGCGGGGGAGTACGTCTGGCCGTGGGCGTGTCCCTGTCCGACGGCGGGTTCGCTGCCACCCGTGTGCCTCTCTCTTCTCGCCTTCCCCGTCGCGTCCCCGGCGTTCCCGGTCGCGTTCCACGCTCCCGCTCCCGGGTGTGCAACGGGGGCATCGCAGGCCTTCCGGCCGTACCGGACGAGCCATGTGGACCCCGTACTAATGCGCTTGAGTCCTCGCATCCTAAAGCGCATTAGTGGCATACCGCAAGAAGAGCAAAAGGACCGCTCTGACCTGCTGTGATACCAGGAAGATGGGTCTTTGTCGCACGAATGTGTTGACTTTCACGCCAACACATTGCAAGGTCTGTTGAAATTCACAGCCGTGGCCCGGAGCTCCGGCTGGCCGTACGCACGCCTGGTCCGAGCAAAGGAGCCGTTCTCCGTGCGCATCTCCCGAAGAGCAGTCGCTGTCGCCGCTGTTCTCGCTTCCGTACTGCCACTCAGCGCCTGCAGCGGCGGTTCGGGTGACGATTCCTCCGACGCCTCGGGCCCCGTCAAGGGCAAGATCACCTTCCAGACCTGGAACCTCCAGGCCAACTTCAAGGACTACTTCAACGGAGTCATCAAGGACTTCGAGAAGAAGTACCCCGACACCGAGGTGAAGTGGGTCGACCGGCCGGCCGAGGGCTACGCCGACAAGCTGAGCGCCGACGCCGCCGGCGGCACGCTGCCGGACGTCGTCAATGTCTCGCCGGACCTGGTGGCCCCGCTGGCGAAGGCCGGGCTCGCGCTCGACCTCGACAAGGACGAGACGGCGGCCTCGTTCCGCGACGAGTATCTGCCGGGCGCGTGGCAGAGCCACCAGCTCCCGGGCATGGACGGCACGTTCGGCTTCCCCTGGTACCTCAACACCGGCCCGATGTTCTACAACAAGCGGCTCTTCGAGGAGGCCGGACTCGACCCCGAGAAGCCGCCGACGACCTACGACGAGGTCTTCGACCAGGGGCTCAAGCTGGCCGAGCAGAGCGACGGCGAGATAGCCACGCTCGCGCAGGTGCCCACCATCGAGGACTTCGGCCGCTACGGCGTCCAGCTGATGAACAAGGAAGGCACCGGCTTCGCCTTCAACGACGCCAAGGGGGTGGAAATGCTCACCCGCTACAAGGAGCTGTTCGACAAGAAGGCGCTCGACCCGCAGGCGCTGACCGCCACGCCCGAGTCCTCCGGAACCAAGTTCCTCACCGAGTCCGTGGCCATGAACCCGGGCAGCGCGCTGGACCTGGAGAACTTCAAGACCAAGGCCCCGACGCTCTACAAGAACATCGGGATCACCGACCAGGTCACCAGCACCGGCAAGGTCAACATGTACGTCATGGGCGTCATGGTGAACGCGAAGACCCAGCAGAAGCCCGCCGCCGTGGCGTTCGCCCACTTCGTGACCGACGCGACCCGCCAGATGTCCTTCGCCAAGCAGGTCGCCATCTTCCCGAGCACCAAGGGCTCCCTGGACGACCCGTACTTCACCAAGGAGGACGGCACCGACGAGACGCGCGTACGCGTCGCCGCCGCCAAGTCCCTGAAGACGGCAGTCAATTACACGCCCGTCCTGTTCAGCGAGCAGATGAAGACCGAGCTGCGCAATCAGGTCGCCAAGGCGCTCCAGGGCAAGCAGAGCCCCCAGGAGGCGCTCGACCGCGCGGTCGAGGCCTGCGACACCCTGCTCAAGCAGAGCTGAGAGCCGAGCCCCGCACCATGAAGAGCACCACCGCCCCCAGGGCGCTCCCTCCGGACGCCGCCGCGGCGGGGCCCACGCACCGGAGCTCCGGCTCCGGCCGTGGGCCCCGCCGCGGCCCCGCGACCGCCATCAGACGCCAACTGCCCTCCAGTCCCTGGCTGTTCGCCGCGCCGGGACTGCTGATCGTCGGCGCCTTCAGCCTCTATCCGTTCCTCAGCACGCTGGTCAACTCCTTCACCGACCGGCGGACCCTGGTCCCCGGCGAGTTCGTGGGGCTGGCCAACTTCCGGGAACTGATCCAGGACGAGATGTTCTGGATCGGCCTGCGCAACAGCGCGCTCTATGTCGTCGGGGTCGTCCCGGCGCTGATCATCCTGCCGTTGCTGCTCGCCATGCTCGTCCAGCGCAACATCCCCGGCATCACCTTCTTCCGCTCCGCCTTCTACACCCCCGTGGTCGCCTCGATCGTGGTGGTCGGGCTGATCTGGGTGTGGATGCTGGACGACCGGGGGCTGATCAACGCGGTGCTCGAAGCGGTGGGGGTCGGCAGGATCGGCTTCCTCAGCGACCAGTGGCTGCTGCTGTTCAGCGCGATGGCCGTCACGGTCTGGAAGGGCCTCGGCTACTACATGATCATTTACCTGGCCGCGCTGGCCAACGTACCGCGTGAGCTGCACGAGGCCGCCGCCGTGGACGGGGCGGGCGCCATCCGCCGCTTCGTCACCGTCACCGTACCGGCGGTCCGTTCCACCATGGTCCTCGTCGGCGCGCTGTCCTCGGTCGCCGCCTTCAAGGTGTTCTCCGAGGTCTATCTGATGGCCGGGCCCAGCGGTGGTCCCGCCGGCGAGGACACCACACTGGTGATGCTCGTCCAGCGCGTCGGGACCGGACTGAGCGGCCGGGTCGGCTACGCCTCCGCCATCTCCGTGGTGGTCTTCGTCGTCACCGTCGCCCTGATGCTGCTGGTGCTCCGCGCCGACCGCAAGGAGGACGCGTGAGCTTCCCGAAGACCATCGACGCCGACGGCCGGCGTATCGCGCCCTGGCAGCTCGCGCTGCGGTACGCCCTGCTGCTCGTGATGCTGGTCGTGCTGATCGGGCCGTTCGTGTGGCAGCTGTCCACCTCGCTCAAGGGCATGCACGAGGACATCTACAGCTCCCCGCCGAAGTTCTTCCCGAGCGACCCCACCCTGGACAACTTCGGCCGGGTCGCCGAGATCATCCCCGTCTGGGACTACGCGTTCAACTCGCTCAAGGTCGCCTCCGCCAATGTGATCACCAACTGCGTCGGCGCCGCGCTGGCCGGCTACGCGCTGGCCCGGATGCGCTACCGGGGCCGCCGCGCCGCGACCCTGGCGTTCATCCTCGCCATGCTCGTGCCCGTCGAGGGCATCATCATCGCCCAGTTCACCACCATGCGTGATCTCGGTCTGAACAACACCCTGCTCGGGGTGTTGCTGCCCGGATCGATCGGCGCGATGAACGTCCTGCTGATGCGCAACGCCTTCCTCAACCTCCCGCAAGAGGTGGAGGAAGCGGCCTTCGTCGACGGGGCCAACGTCTGGCAGCGGTTCCTGCGGATCGCGCTGCCGTCGGTCAAGGGCACCCTCGCGGTGGTGGCGATCTTCGCCTTCATGGGCGCCTGGGACGACTTCCTCTGGCCGCTGATCGTCCTCAGCGACCCGGAGAACTTCACCCTGACCATCGGACTGAACTATCTGCACGGCACCTTCGCCCAGGACCCACGGCTGGTCGCGGCCGGTACGGTCATCGCCGTCGTACCGCTCATCGTGCTCTTCGCCTGTCTCCAGCGTTACTTCTTCCGAGGCGTCGGCGAAGGCGCCGTCAAGGGCTGACCGGCCCGGCCCATGGATCCCGTACCCCCCGCCCGTACTCCTCGCACCCCCCGCCCGCTGTCCAACGCACCACAGAACCAGGACATCGTTGCCAGTATGAGCACTCCCGCGCCCCGCTTCGGCGCCAACTACACGCCCAGCCAGGGCTGGTTCCATCACTGGCTGGACTTCGATCTCGACGAGGTACGCGCCGACCTCGACTCGATCGCGGGACTCGGCCTTGACCACATCCGGGTCTTCCCGCTCTGGCCGCTCTTCCAGCCCAACCGGACGCTGATCAGGCCCCGCGCCGTCGAGCAGCTCGTCCAGCTCGCCGACGCCGCCGCCGAACGCGGTCTGGACGTCAATGTCGACGGACTCCAGGGGCACTTGTCGAGCTTCGACTTCCTGCCCGCCTGGACCCAGACCTGGCACCGGCGGAACATCTTCACTGACAACGATGTCGTCGCCGGGCAGGCCGAGTATCTCCGTACGCTCGCCGCCGCCCTCGCCGACCGGCCGAACTTCCTCGGCATGACCATCGGCAACGAGATCAACCAGTTCTCCGGGCCGCCGCACCCCGATCCCGACCCCATCACCCCCGCGCAGGCCGCCGACTGGCTCCGGCGGCTGCTGGACGCCTGCGAGGAAGGGGCGCCCGGCAAGCTCCATCTGCACGCCGAGTACGACGCCGCCTGGTATCAGGACGAGCACGCCTTCACCCCCGCGCACGCGGCCAGGATCGGCGCCGTCACCGCCGTACACTCCTGGGTCTTCAACGGCACCGCGCAGCGGCACGGCAGGACGGGCACCGCCACCGAGCACCACGCCGCCTATCTGATCGAGCTGTCCAAGGCATGGGCGCTGGAACCGCACCGGCCCGTCTGGCTCCAGGAGGTCGGCGCCCCGGCGCCGCTGATCCCGGCCGAGCACGCCGCCGCCTTCACCGAGGCGACCGTGGCCAACGCGCTGGACTGCCCCGATGTCTGGGGCGTCACCTGGTGGTGCTCGCACGATGTGTCGCGCTCGCTCGCCGACTTCCCCGAACTGGAATACAGCCTCGGTCTGCTGACGAACGACCGGAAGGTCAAGCCGGCCGGGGAGTCCATCGCCCGGATCGTCGAGGAGTGGCGCGGCAGAACGTACCGCCCGGCGCCCCGCACCACCGCGCTGGTGGTCGACATCGGGGACGACGAGACCGCGGACTACCCGACCGGGGACGGTGAGCGGGCGCCCGCCCGGAGCACCTGCCGTCCCGGCGGCGCGTTCTTCGAGGCCTTCGCACGGCTCACCGAGGCCGGCGCCCGTCCCACCGCCGTCCTCGCGAGCCGCGCCGAGGACAGGGAGCATCTGGCCGCCCGCGGTATCACCGAGGTCGTCCACCCGGACCAGGTCCGGTGAGCCGGACGAGTCAGGTGAGTCCGGTGCCAGGGGAGACGGACAGGCCCTGAAACCCATGGCCCGGATCCCCCGACCCGTGTACGAGTAGTCCTGATCCCTACCGGTAACCCGCACCCATACGCATCTCAGGAGCACCCCTTCATGCACGACGACCGCAGCCTGGTGGAGGCCCGTCTCAAGCGCGTCCTCGACGAGCGCATCCGGCCCGCCGTATACCCCGAATCGATACCGCTGGACGTCGCGGTCTGGAACGCGCCGGGCGAACCCGTACCCGTCGAGGAGGGCCTGGCGGGCCCGACCGAGCCGGTCAGGACCGGTGACCGGTGGGGCGCGCCCTGGGGCACCAGTTGGTTCCGGGTCTCGGGGACCGTGCCCGAGAACTGGGCGGGCCGTACGGTCGAGGCGATCCTCGACCTCGGCTTCGACGAGAACATGCCCGGCTTCCAGTGCGAGGGCCTGGTCTACCGGCCCGACGGCACCCCGGTGAAGGGCCTCAACCCGCGCAACCAGTGGGTACGGATCGGAGCGCCCGTCGCGGGCGGCGAAGAGGTCCTGCTCCATGTCGAGGCCGCCTCCAACCCGGTCATCCTCGACTACCACCCCTTCCTGCCGACTCGGCTCGGTGACAAGGAGACCGCGGGCAGCGAGCCGCAGTACACCCTGGCCCGGATGGATCTCGCGGTCTTCGACGAGACCGTCTGGCAGCTGATCCAGGACCTGGAGGTGCTGGGCGAGCTGATGGCCGAACTGCCCGTGGACGGCGCCCGCCGCTGGGAGATCCTGCGCGCGATCAGCCGCGCGCTCGACGCGGTCGACCTCCAGGACGTGAACGGCACCGCGGGGGCCGCCAGGGAGCGGCTCGCCGAGGTGCTGGCGACCCCCGCGCCGCCGACCGCCCACCGCCTCAGCGCGGTCGGCCACGCCCATATCGACTCCGCCTGGCTGTGGCCGCTGCGCGAGACGGTACGCAAGGTCGCCCGTACGACCGCCAATATGACCGCGCTGCTTGAGGACGAGCCGGAGTTCGTCTTCGCGATGTCGCAGGCGCAGCAGTTCGCCTGGATCAAGGAGCACCGGCCCGAGGTCTACGCCAAGGTCAAGCGGGCGGTGGCCGAGGGCAGGTTCGTACCGGCCGGCGGTATGTGGGTGGAGTCCGACACCAATATGCCCGGCTCCGAGGCGATGGCCCGGCAGTTCGTGCACGGCAAGCGCTTCTTCCTCGACGAGTTCGGCATCGAGAACGACGAGGCGTGGCTGCCCGACACCTTCGGCTTCGCGGCGGGACTTCCGCAGATCATCAAGGCCGCCGGGTCCAAGTGGCTGCTCACCCAGAAGATCAGCTGGTCCACGATCAATAAGTTCCCGCACCACACCTTCCGCTGGGAGGGCATCGACGGCACCCGCGTCTTCACCCATTTCCCGCCCGTCGACACCTACAACTGCTCGATGACGGGCGAGCAGATCGCGTACGCCGCCAAGAACTTCAAGGAGAAGGGCGTCGCCAGGCACTCCCTCGCACCGACCGGCTGGGGCGACGGAGGCGGCGGCACCACCCGCGAGATGATCGCCAAGGCGGCCCGGCTGCGCAGTCTCGAAGGCTCCGCGACCGTCGAGTGGGAGACACCCGGGGAGTTCTTCGCCAAGGCCGAGGCGGAGTACCCGAACCCGCCGGTCTGGGTGGGCGAGCTGTATCTGGAGCTGCACCGCGCCACCCTCACCAGCCAGGCGAAGACCAAGCAGGGAAACCGGCGCAGCGAGCATCTGCTGCGCGGGGCGGAGCTGTGGGCCGCGACCGCCACCGTACGGACCGGCGCGCCGTATCCGTACGAGCGGCTGGACCGGATCTGGAAGACCGTGCTCCTGCACCAGTTCCATGACATCCTGCCCGGCTCGTCGATCGCCTGGGTGCACCGCGAGGCGGAGAAGACCTACGCGGCCGTCGCGGCCGAGCTGAACGGGATCGTGGACACGGCGCAGCGCGCACTGGCGGGTGACCCGTCCGGCGGGACGACCCTGCTCTTCAACTCCGCGCCGCACGCGCGCGGTGGCGTCCCGGCGGGCGGCGCCGGACCGGTCGGCGGGAGCGGCAGCGCGCAGCTGTCGCCGCGCGAGGGCGGCGGGTACGCCCTCAGCAACGGGCTGCTGGAGGTGGAGATCGACGGCCGGGGCCTGGTGGTGTCCGTCTACGACATCAGCGCGGAGCGCGAGACCGTCGCCCCCGGCGAGGCCGCCAACCTCCTCCAGATCCACCCCGACTTCCCCAACCAGTGGGACGCGTGGGACGTGGATGAGTTCTACCGGAACACCGTCACCGATCTGACGGACCTCGACACGCTCACCCCGGTCGAGGAGGGCGACGCCCCGGCGGGCGCGCTGCCGGCCGGCGCGGTCGGTGTCCGTGTCGTACGCGGCTTCGGCTCCTCGAAGGTCACCCAGCTGCTGACGCTCGCCCCCGGGGTCAAGCGGCTCGACATCGACACCGAGGTCGACTGGCACGAGACCGAGAAGTTCCTCAAGGCGGCCTTCCCGCTGGATGTCCACGCCGAGCGGTACGCGTCGGAGACCCAGTTCGGCCATGTGTACCGGGCCACCCACACCAACACCAGCTGGGAGGCGGCCAAGTTCGAGGCGTGCAACCACCGCTTCGTCCATCTGGAGGAGCCGGGCTGGGGCATCGCACTCGTCAACGACTCGACCTACGGACATGACGTGACCCGTACGGTCCGCTCCTCGGACGCCGGTACGACCACGACCGTCCGGGTCTCGCTGCTGCGGGCCCCGCGCTTCCCCGACCCCGAGACCGACCAGGGCGTCCACCGCTTCCGGCACGCCCTGGCGCCCGGTGCGTCGATCGGTGACGCGGTCCGCGAGGGCTACCGCGTGAATCTGCCGGAGCGCCGGATCCCCGGCGACGCCGAGGTGGCCCCGCTGGTGAGCGTCGACAACGACGCCGTCGTCATCAGCGCCGTGAAGCTGGCCGACGACGAGAGCGGCGATCTGGTCGTACGGCTCTACGAGTCGACCGGCGGACGGGCCAAGGTACGGGTCGATGTCGGCCGCGAGGCCACCGGACTGGCCGTGACCGATCTGCTGGAGCGTCCGCTGGCGGATGTGGAGCCGCCGGTGCTGGCCGACGGATCGGTCCAGCTGGCGCTGCGCCCGTTCGAACTGGTCACGCTCCGGCTGACGCGCGGCTGACCGCGGGGCGGCACACGCGGCGGGCGCCCGGGAGAAAGGGGGCGTCCGCCGCCGTGCCGTCATGTGTGGGGCCGGTGATCCAGCGCCTGCGCGGCCACCAGATGGAGGAACTCCCGTTCGTTGCCCGCCAGGCCCGCCGCGTTGAGCGCCTCGTCCGCCTCGGCGATCGGGGCGGCGAGCAGCGGCGCCGCGAGGGACGCCTGCAACGGGTCGTCCAGCACGGCGCGTACGGCCGCCAGAAGACGCAGATAGGCCCGCGCCGCGGTGCACTCATCCGACGTGCTCGACGTAAGGGACGTGGTGGTGGTCATCCCGGCTTCCTCTCGATGGATCTGTCGGACCCTCAAGTCTCGGTCATGGGTCTGACAACCGGCCCGACGAGCGGCCGGGCCGCGGGCGCCGCCATGGCGCCCGCGGGCGCCGGGACCACAGCTCCGGCCAGGTCCTGACCAGCAGCCAGGCCGCGGACATCGCGAACAGCGCGGCGGTGATCAGCAGCCAACGTCCCAGGAAGACATCGATATCGAGCCGGGTGGCCGGCTCGTACGGCTCCGGGGTCCGCAGCACCAGCGGCCAGTACACCAGCAGCAACAGCGACGAGAGGAACGCCGGCACGCGTACGTAGTTGACGCCCGCGCGCGGCACCGGCCGCCGGCGCCGGGCCAGGGCGGTCCTGATGGCCCGGTCGCCGAGCGTGTACAGCGGCACCAGCACGAGATCGTGCAGCACCGCCGCGCCCACGAACCAGAGCACGATCAGCGGCCAGTCCCCGGCGAGCAGCCGGACCCCGGCGTATCCGCAGACCGCGAACGAAGCCAGCAGAATCAGGAGTTGGGCGGGCGACTCGCCGTACAGCCGGCGGAAGCGCCGTCGCACGTCCAGATGACGGCGCAGCTCCCGGAGGCTCACCCTGGGAACTCTCATACGGGCCATGACGACTCCCCGAAGCTCAGCCGCCGGACCCACTTGGTGTTCATCACACCCGGCGCGCCCGGCACGATGATCCGCGCCGGACGGCCGTGATCCGCCGACAGTTGGGCGCCGTTGACCCGCAGGGCCAGCAGCGAGCGCGGATCGCGTACCTGATTGTCCCGCAGGGCCACCTCCCGGAAGGAGCCGTGCGACTGCACCGACTCCACGAACACGCTCGGCGGCGCGTCCCCGAGCCCCACCAGGGCGGCGAGATCGCGCAGCCTGACCCCTTCCCAGTGCTGGTCGGAGGTGGACCAGCCCTCCACACAGGCGATCGGCAGCGCGGAGGTGTGCTGGGGCATACGCTCCAGCTCGGCCCGGGTCAGTACGGTCTCCCGGCTGCCGCCCCGTACGGTCAGCCGCCAGTCGGGACCGATGTCCCGCGTCCGGATCCCGACGGACCTCGCCGTCTTGTTGATCTGGAAGCCGTCAGGACCGGACCCGGGATTCCGGCCGTGCGGGGCGAGCAGCGCCGTACCGCGCAGCGAGCCCCCGATGCTCTGACCGGCCGTCACCACGAGCAGCGCCAGCGAGCCGAGCCCCACTATCCCGAGCGCCCCGCGCCGCGAGAGGGTGGGCGGCGCCGGATCGCGGGAGACCAGACCGGTCTCGTCCAGCGGTTCGGGTACGGTCCGCCCCACCGGAGTCCGCAGCTCCGCGCGGAGATCCCGGCCGCGCAGCGCCCGCACCGTACGCGGCAACCGCAAGGCCGCATGGGCGACGAACGCCCCGATGAACACCCACGCGCCGTAGAAGTGCAGCGGATAGAAGGAGCCGGGGAAGATGTACTCCAACTGGACGTTGAGCACGCCGGTGGCGAACTCGAACAGCGCGCCCCCGACGAGGAACAGCAGGGACAGCCGGTCCAGCGCGTGGCCGAGCGAGCGTACCGGCGGCATCACGAACAGCTTCGGCACGACCGACCACAGCTTCGCGAGCAGCACCGGTACGAGCACGATCCCGAGCGTCACATGCACGCCCTGCGTGACGCGGTAGAGCCAGTAGGGGTCGGTCGGCCAGGCGAAGACATAGAAGCCGAGGAGCCCCTTGTCCGGCGTCTTGTCATTGACCGGGGACAGATCGGGGTTGTACGCGAGATAGGACACCAGCCCCGTCAGGAAGAGGACGGGGATGCCGATCAGCAGCACCACGGCGAAGACGGACGTAAGCCAGGGGCCACGCAGCGGGCTGCGCCACGACGGGGTGAGACGGGCGGGGACGTTCATACCGGTGACCGTAGGGCGCGGGACGCGCCCGACGTGCCTTTCGGCTCATGACGAAACGCTGACGTCCGCCATTCGCCCCGAACGGCGGAGATCTGACGGTTCGATGACGCGGCCTGTCGATCGCCCCGGTACGGGTGATCGCGTGCCTAACGTGACGCCGTGACCCTGCTACCCCGCCCCGGCACGGGCTCCGAGACCGCGCAGACCCCGGACGCCGCGGGTACACCGCCCGACCCCGCACACCGCCCGGGCCGCCGACTCGACCGGGTGGCGGCCGGAGCGGGCGCGCTGCTCTTCGCCGTCGCCGCCGTGTCCGGCACCCTGATCGAGCACTTCGACGGGACCCTCCATGTCAGCTGGCCGCCTCTGCTGGCCCAGTGGATGCCGCATCTCGGCCCCGGCACGCTCCCGGCGCTCCTGACCGCCGTCGCGGTGATCGCGTACGGCCCGCCCCTCGCCGCCCGGCTGTCCTGGCGCCGGCTGACCTGGGCCAGCTGGGCCGCCGCGCTGGCCTGGACCTGGTCGCTGGCGCTGGTGGACGGCTGGCAGCGCGGTCTGGTCGGCCGGCTGACCACCCGGCACGAGTATCTGAGCGGTGTCGACCGGTTCGACGACATCCCCGCCACGCTGCGGGACTTCACCCGGCACATCCTGATCGGCCCGCCGGACAACTGGCCGACCCATATCGCGGGCCATCCGCCGGGCGCCATCCTGACGTTCGTCGGACTCGACCGGATCGGGCTCGGCGGCGGCGCGTGGGCCGCCGCGTTCTGTGTGGTCACCGGCGCCTCGACGGCCGCCGCCGTTCTTGTCACACTGCGCGCGCTGGGCGCCGAGCGCGCGGCGCGGGCGGCGGCCCCCTTCCTCGTACTCGCCCCGGGCGCCGTATGGGTCGGCGCCTCCGCCGACGGCTACTTCGCGGCCGTCGCCGCCTGGGCACTCGCCTTGCTGGCGCTCGCGGCAGGCCGTGGCGTCCGCGCGCCCTGGGCGGCGGCGCTCGGCTCCGGCCTGCTGTTCGGGGCGACGGTCCATCTGTCGTACGGGCTGACGCTGATGGTCGTCCCGGCCATCGCGGTGCTGGTCCTCGCTCATCGGGCGCTGCCGGTGGTGGGGCTCGCCGTGCTGGGGTTCGCGGCCGTGGCGGTGGCCTTCCTGCTGGCCGGGTTTCACTGGTGGGAGGCGTACGAACTGCTGGTGGAGCGCTACTACCAGGGCGTGGCCCGGGAACGCCCGTACGGCTACTGGGTATGGGCCAATGGAGCCTGTGTGGTGATCGCGGCGGGACTCGCCGCGGTCGCCGGGATCCGGCGTCTCCCGGCCGCCGTCCGCGGGGCCCAGGGGTCCGCCCGGGGGCCCGGGAACGCCGACCGGACCGTCGCCCTGCTGGTCGCCTCCGTGCTTCTGGCGCTGCTGGTCGCGGATCTGTCGGGGATGAGCAAGGCCGAGACGGAGCGCATCTGGCTGCCGTTCACGCTCTGGCTTCCGGCCGCCGCCGCGCTGCTGCCCGCCCGCGACCACCGAGGCTGGCTCGCGGCCCAGGGCTGTCTGGCTCTCCTCGTCAACCATCTGCTGCTGACGAGCTGGTGACCGCCGCGCGCGCCCCGGGCCCGCGCGGCGGGCCCCGGTTCAGACGTCGGCCGCGTACCGCCAGAAGTCCCGCATCAGCGGCGGCGGGGTCGGACCGGTCATCGCCAGCTGGCTGAGCAGGATCGCGACCGTCCCGGTGGACGGGGTGAGATGCGCGGCCGTCCCCGTACCGCCGACCCAGCCGTACCGTCCCGGCACATTCCAGGGATCGGTCTCCGCGACATCGACCGAGCCGCCGAACCCCCATCCCTGGCCCTCCAGGAACAGCGTGCTCGCCTCGCGCTGGGACGGGGTCAGCTGGTCGGTGGTCATCAGCCGGACCGACGCGGCCGACAGCAGCCGCCGGCCGCCGTCGGCCGTCCCCTCGGCGAGCAGCATCCGGGCGAAGGCGTACCAGTCGTCGGCGGTCGAGACCAGTCCGCCGCCGCCGGACGGGAACGCGGGCGGGCTGCTCCACTGACCGTCGGGGGCGTCGATCAGCTCGGGGCCGCCCGTCGGACCCGTCCCGTAGTAGCCGGTGAACCGGTCGAGCTTGCCCGCCGGTACCTCGAATCCGGTGTCGGCCATGGAGAGCGGCTCGAACAGCCGCTCCGCCAGGAATTCGGGCAGCGGACGGCCCGCGACCCGGGCGATCAGCACACCCAGGATGTCGGAGCAGGTGTTGTACAGCCAGACCTCGCCCGGCTGGTGCAGCAGCGGAATACGGGACAGCGCCGCCATCCAGGCGTCGGGCGCCGCCACGCGCCCCGGCTGTGGCGATCCCTGCCGCAACTCGCTGAACAGCAGTCCGACCGCGGGCAGCGAGAAGTCGGCCGGGAACCCGTACCCGGCGCGGAAGGTGAGCAGATCGGCCAGGGTGATCGCCCGTACGGCCGGGACCACGTCATCGACCGGACCGGCCGGTGTCCTGACGACCCTCGGTGCCGCCAGCTCCGGAAGCCAGGGCCCGACCGGGTCGTCCAGCGCGATCAGACCGTCATCGACCAGCATCATGACCGCCGCGGCCGTGACCGGTTTGGTGATCGAGGCGATGCGGAAGATCGAGTCCCTGGCCATCGGGGATGTGCCCTCGATATCGGTGGAACCGACGGTCGCCACCTCGATCCGGTCGCCGCGGGCCACCAGGCCCACCGCCCCCGGCATCGAGCCATTGCCGACGTGCTTCTCCAGGGTGTCGTGCAGCGTGGTCATCGGTCCACCTTCCCGAGTACGCGATCACGTGTGCGATCAGAGGGCAGACTCCCGGCGCCGCGCGAACTCATCGGACCGGAGCTCGCGCTTCCGGCGCGGTCGGTCACCGGGCGCGCGAGATCAGATAGGCGACCGTGGCCGGATCCGCCGGGAGGAATGTCTCGATGGCCAGCTCGGCGACCGTCACATCCATCGGGGTGTTGAAGGTGGAGATGGACGAGAGAAAGGAGAGCACCCGCCCGTCGTGCTCGATGACCATCGGCAGCGCGAAGCTCGGCCCCGCGACGGAACGGAGCACACCCGCGTCCCCGCCCGGCGCCCCGTCCCCAGCGGCAACCGCTTCCCCAGCGACCACCGCTTCCCCGGCCGCCACCGTCTCCCCGGCCGCCCCCGCGCCCTCCCGCGCCCCGGAGTCCGGCAGCGGATAGGCCGCGACCTCGTCGTACACGGCGCGCAGCGCGGCGGAGCGGTCCAGTGCGAGCTGGCGCTCCATCTGGTCCAGCAGATGCCCGCGCCACTCCGGCAGATTGCGGATACGCGGAGCCAGTCCCTCCGGATGGAGGGTGAGCCGCATCGCGTTGAGCGGGGGCGCGAGCAGCTTCGCGGGCAGTCCCTCCATCAGCATGGCGATGCCCCGGTTGGCCGCCACCACGGTGTACGTCGCGTCCACGACGACCGCCGGATACGGCTCGTACCCCCGGAGCAGCCGCTCCAGCCCTTCACGCACGGCGTGCATGGCCGGATCGTCCAGCGGCGTCTCGGTGAACCGGGGCGCGTAACCCGCCGCCAGCAGCAGGGTGTTGCGCTCCCGCACCGGCACATCGAGCCGCTCGGCGAGCCGCAGCACCATCTCCTCGCTGGGGCGGGCGCGGCCCGTCTCGATGAAGCTGATGTGCCGGGCGGACGAATCCGCCCGGATCGCCAGCTCCAGCTGGCTGACCCGACGCCGCTTGCGCCAGTCGCGCAGCAGGGGACCGACAGCCGGCTGCTCGGCGGCACGAGCCGCCGTGACCCCGGCCGTGACCTGAGCCGTCCTTCCGCGAGCTGCCATACGAGGACCGTAATGCACCGGTCCTGGCAGGGGCGTACGGGGTGCGCGCGGCACGGCGGGCCCGGCGGCGCGGAGTGACGACGTATCGTCGGCCGCGTCGCTGCCCGTCCCCGTAAGGAGCCCCGGCCATGGCCACCGAGCCGCTGTCGCAGAACGAGATCGAGGAGCTGCTGCGGGAGCTTCCCGGCTGGTCCGTGGAGAACGGCCTGCTGACCCGTACCTACCGGCTGGGCACGCACTTCGCGGCGACCGCGATGGTCGTCCATATCGCCCAGACCCAGGAGGAGTTGAACCACCACTCCGCGCTCACCCTGGGCTACAACACCGTCTCCCTCGCGGTGAGTACGCATGACGCGGGCGGCGCGCTCACAACACGCGACTTCGAACTGGCGCGGCGCGTCGAGGCGTTCGCCCCCGCGCACGGCGCCGCCTGACGCGCGTCGCCGGTCCCGCGGCCTGCCCTCCGGCCGGTCCATTTACGCTGGTGACATGGACGTACTGGCGGGACTCCTCGACGGACCTCGGGCGCGCGGAGCTTTTCTGCTGCGCATGGTGATGGAGCCGCCGTGGTCCGTCCGGATCGAGGACCGGGCCCCGCTCTGTCTGATGTGTGTCACCCGCGGTGAGGCCTGGATCGTCCCCGACGGTGGCGGTGATCCGGTGCTGCTGCGCCCCGGGGACGTCGCGATCGCCCGCGGCCCGGAGCCGTACATCACCGCCGACAGCCCCGGCACCGCGCCACGCGCGCTGATCGGCCCCGGCGGCGCCTGCCGCACGCTGGAGGGCGAGCCGCTCGCCCAGTCCATGCACCTGGGCGTACGGACCTGGGGCAACGCCCCCGACGGCGGGACGACCGTCCTCACCGGTACGTACCAGATGGACGGCGAGGTCAGCAGACGGCTGCTGGACGCGCTGCCGCCGCTGCTCCATCTGCCGGCCGACGTCTGGAACTCCCCGCTGACGCCCGTCCTCGACGACGAGATCTCCCGGGACGAGCCGGGCCAGAGCGTGGTGCTTGACCGGGTGCTGGATCTGATGCTGATCGCCGTGCTCAGGGCGTGGTTCGCCCGGCCCGGCGCGGAGGCGCCCGGCTGGTACCGCGCCATGGCCGATCCGGCGGTCGGCAACGCCCTGCGGCTGCTGCAGAACGAGCCGGCCCGAGCCTGGACGGTCGCCTCGCTCGCCACCGCGTGCGGGGTCTCACGGGCCGGGCTCGCCCGCCGCTTCACCGAGTTGGTCGGGGAGCCCCCGATGGCGTATCTCACCGGCTGGCGGCTCGCGCTCGCCGGGGATCTGCTGCGCGGCACGGACGCGACGGTCGAGTCGGTGGCCAGGAAGGTCGGCTACAGCGGTTCGTTCGCGCTGAGCGCGGCCTTCAAGCGGGTACGTGGTGTCAGCCCCCAGGAGTACCGTTCCGGCGCGCTGCCGGTCGGCTCGTAGCCCGGCCCGGACGACAGCGCCGTCGGCCGGAACCGGCCGACGGCGCCGCGGTGTCAGGGCTCAGCCGTTGACCTCCGCCGGGTCGGGACCGAGGCGCCTGCCCTCGTCCAGCGCGGCGAACGCCGCCAGATCGTCGGCGTCCAGCTCGAAGCCGAAGACGTCGATGTTCTCCTGGATCCGGGACGGGGTCACGGACTTGGGGATCACCACGTTCCCCAGCTGGAGGTGCCAGCGGAGCACCGCCTGCGCCGGGGTCCTGTCGTGCTTGCGCGCGATGGCGACCACCGTCGGGACATCGAGCAGCCCCTTGCCCTGGCCGAGCGGCGACCATGCCTCGGTGGCGATGGAGTGCTTCGCGTGGAACGCCCGGAACGCCGCCTGCTGGAGCTGCGGGTGCAGCTCGATCTGGTTGACGGCGGGGACCACGGAGGTCTCGCCGAGCAGCCGCTCCAGGTGCTCGGGAAAGAAGTTCGAGACGCCGATGGCCTTGGCGCGGCCCTCGCTCAGGATCCTCTCGAACGCCTTGTAGCTGTCGACATAGGTGTCGCGGGCCGGCAGCGGCCAGTGGATCAGATAGAGGTCGACATACTCCAGGCCGAGCTTCCCCAGCGAGGTGTCGAAGGCACGCAGCGTCGAGTCGTAGCCCTGCTCGGCGTTCAACAGCTTGGTGGTGACGAACAGTTCCTCGCGGGCGATCCCGGAGGCCGTGACGGCCCTGCCCGTGCCCTCTTCGTTGCGGTAGACGGCGGCGGTGTCGATGCTGCGGTAGCCGGCCTCCAGGGCGGCGCCGACGGCCCGTGTCGCCTCGTCGTCCGGGACCTGCCAGACGCCGAAGCCGAGCTGGGGCATCTCGATGCCGTTGTTGAGAGTGAGGGTGGGGACCTTGCTCACGAGCGGTCGATCCTAACGTCGTCGGTTGCTGCTCCGGAGTACAACGGTCACGGCGGCGGGCGGATTCCCGCGCTCGTGGACGCCAGTGGCGCCTCAACGGTAGAGCGCGTCCACCTCGACCGCGTAGGCGGCCTCGATCGCCTTGCGCTTGAGCTTCAGCGACGGCGTCAGCAGACCCAGTTCCTCGCTGAACGGATGGGCGAGGATCCGGAACGTACGGATCGACTCGGCCTGGGACACCGCCGTGTTCGCGGCCACCACCGCGCGCCGGATCTCCCTCTCCAGATCCTTGTCCCGCACCAGATCGGTGGGTTTGAGCGGGGGCCTGCCCTGAAGGGACAGCCAGTGGTCGACGGCCTCCTGGTCCACGGTCACCAGCGCCGCGATGAACGGCCGGTCGTTGCCGACCACGATGCACTGGGACACCAGCGGATGCGCCCTCACCCGGTCCTCCAGGGCCGTCGGCGAGACACTCTTGCCGCCCGAGGTGACCAGGATGTCCTTCTTCCGTCCGGTGATGGTCAGATAGCCGTCCTCGTCGAGCGAGCCGAGGTCGCCGGTGGCCAGCCAGCCGTCCCGCAGTACGGCGTCGGTGGCCTTGGGGTCGTTGAGATAGCCGGAGAAGATCTGGCCGCCGCTCAGCCACACCTCACCGTCCGCCGCGATATGCACCGACGTGCCGGGGATCGGCCGGCCGACCGTGCCGTAGCGGGTGCGTTCCGGCGGGTTGGCGGTGGCCGCCGCGCAGGACTCGGTGAGCCCGTACCCCTCGTAGACGGTGACGCCCGCGCCCGCGAAGAACAGCCCGAGCCGCCGGTCCATCGCCGAACCGCCCGACATGGCATGCCGTACCCGGCCGCCCATCGCCTCACGGACCTTGCTGTAGACGGCCTTCTCGAAGAACTGGTGCTGTACCCGCAGCGTCGCGGAGGGGCCGGGACCGAGACCGAACGCCCGGTGCTCCAGCGCCTCCGCGTACCGCACCGCCACCTCCACGGCCTTGTCGAAGGGCGCGGCCTTGCCCTCACTCTCGGCCTTGCGGCGCGCCGCGTGGAAGACCTTCTCGAAGACATACGGCACGGCCAGGATGAAGGACGGCCGGAACGTCACCAGATCGGGCAGCAGCGCTCTCGCCTGAAGGACGGGCTGATGGCCCAGCTTCACCCGGCCGCGGATCGCCGCGATCTCGATCATGCGCCCGAAGACATGCGCGAGCGGCAGGAAGAGCAGGGTCGACGTCTCGTCACCCGGCTTGGCGCGGAAGACCGACTCCCAGCGGTGGAGGACCGTGTCCGCCTCGAACATGAAGCAGCCATGGGTGATCACACACCCCTTGGGGCGTCCGGTGGTGCCCGAGGTGTAGATCACCGTGGCCACGGAGTCCGGTGTCACCGCCCTGCGGTGCCGGTGCACCACCTCGTCGTCGATGCCGGCGCCCGCCGCGAACAACTCGCCCACCGCGTCGGTGTCCAGCTGCCAGAGCCGTTTGAGCCTGGGCAGCCGGTCGATGACCGAACCGATGGTCATGGCGTGGTCCTCGTGCTCGACCAGACAGGCCGAGACCTCGGCGTCGGACAGCATCCAGTAGACCTGTTCGGCCGAGGATGTGGGATAGACCGGTACGGACTGCGCGCCGACCGTCCAGAGCGCGAAGTCGAAGAGCGTCCACTCGTAGCGCGTACGGGACATGATCGCGACCCGGTCACCGAACCGTACGCCGTGCGCGAGCAGCCCCTTGGCCAGCCCGAGCACCTCGTCACGGAACGCGGCCGAGGTCATGTCCCGCCAGATCCCCTGCTCGTCCTTGCGGCCGAGCGCGACCCGTCGCGGATCGTCGACGGCATGATCGAACACGGCGTCCGCGAGCCCACCGATGTGGGGGGCGGCCGGCAGAGGGGGGACGGTGAACTCGCGCAATGACTTGCTCCTTGTGGCGCTCCGCACAGCGCGGGTGACGGTACCCCAACGGGTGCTCCCGGGTGAGAGCGTCCACGGAACCGGAACGAAGCCATATCAGCGCAGGTCAGGACCTGATTCCGGACCGCTTTCGCAGGCTCGTGACGGACATCCGACCCTGGAGTAAGTGGTCGGTGGGGGAATCTCCACCGAATCCGTACGCCGCTGTCACGCACGCTCTACCGAGCCGGGCCTTTGGTCCGTACCTGAGGGCCGCGCCGGTGCTCCGCCCGCGGTCAGTTGTCCGCCGCCGGACGGTGCAGCCGGTCACCGCCCGCCAGGATCGCCGCCGCCAGCGCGTCCGCGGCCTCCTGGGTCTCGGACCGGCCGCGGCGCCGGCCGTGGAGCAGGACGAAGTCCACCCTGCCCAGCTCGGGCAGCCCCGCCTTCGCCGGGACCGGGACCAGGCCCGGAGGTATCAGCCCCCGCGTGTGCGCCATGACGCCGAGCCCCGCGCGGGCCGCCGCGATCAGCCCGCTCAGACTGCCGCTTGTACACGCGATGCGCCAGCGCCGGTCGTGCGCCTCCAGCACCTCCAGCGCCCGGGCACGGGTGAGGGCGGGCGGCGGAAAGGCGATCAGCGGGACCGGGCGCTCCGGGTCGAGGCGCAGCTGCGGCGCCCCGATCCAGGCCAGGGTGGACTGCCAGACCAGCTCGCCATGGCGGTCGCCCGTGCGGCGTTTGGCCAGCACCAGATCGAGCCGGCCGTCCGCCAGCTGCTCGTGCAGGATGCCGGAGAGCTCCACGGTCAGCTCCAGGTCGACCTCGGGATGGTCGAGCCGGAATGTCTCCAGGATCTCCGGGAGCCGGGTGAGGACGAAGTCCTCCGAGGCGCCGAATCTGAGCCGGCCGCGCAGCCGGGTGCCGGTGAAGTAGGCCGCCGCCCGGTCGTGGGCCGCCAGGATCGTCCGGGCGAAGCCGAGCATGGCCTCGCCGTCCTCGGTCAGCTCCACGCTGTGGGTGTCCCGGGTGAACAGGAGCCGCCCCGTCGCCTCCTCAAGACGGCGGATGTGCTGGCTCACCGTGGACTGGCGCAGCCCCAGCCGGTGCGCGGCCTGCGTGAAACTCAGGGTCTGGGCCACGGCCAGGAAGGTGCGCAGCTGTCGTGGGTCGTACATACCACCAGGTTAGAGCGTTATCACAAAGCACGATGACAGTCAGAGTGGTATGCGGGATTCCCGATCATGGAGAACAGGGGGAGCATGGGGAGGCACGCGCTGTACCGACAGTCAGTAGTGGAGCACATGAATCGCCGCCTTTCCCCGCGCATCCGGATCCCGTCCTGGCTGCCTGTCGACCCCTACATCCTGGCGCTCATCGCAACCGTCGCCCTCGCCGCGCTGCTGCCGGCCTCCGGGACGCCCGCCGATATCGCGGGCGGGGCCTCGACCGGGGCGGTGGCGCTGCTGTTCTTCCTCTACGGGGCGCGGCTCTCCACCCGCGAGATGGTCGACGGGCTGAAGCACTGGCGGCTCCATCTGACCGTCCTCGCCTGTACGTTCCTGCTCTTCCCGCTGCTCGGGCTGGCCGCGCGAGGACTCGTACCGTTCGTCCTCACCCCCCAGCTCTACAGCGGACTGCTCTTCCTCTGTCTGGTGCCGTCCACGGTCCAGTCGTCCATCGCCTTCACCTCCATGGCCCGGGGCAATGTGGCCGCCGCGATCTGCGCCGGATCGTTCTCCAGCCTCGTCGGCATCGTGATCACCCCCCTGCTCGCGGCGCTGCTGATCGGCGGCGGGACGGCCGGTATCTCCGCCGACTCGCTGTTCAAGATCGTCGCGCAGCTGCTGCTGCCCTTCCTCGCGGGCCAGTTGCTGCGCCGCTGGATCGTCGGCTTCCTCACCCGCCACCGCACGCTGCTCGGTCTGGTCGACCGCGGCTCGGTCCTGCTGGTCGTCTACACCGCGTTCAGCCCGGGCATGGCCGCGGGCATCTGGCACCAGGTGACCCCCGCCAGGCTGGCGGCGCTGCTGGGCGTCGAGGCGTTGCTGCTCGCCGCGATGCTCTCGCTGAGCTGGTACGGCGGCAAGCGCCTGGGCTTCGGGCGCCCGGACCGGATCGCGATCCAGTTCGCCGGATCGAAGAAGAGCCTGGCGGCGGGGCTGCCGATGGCGAGCGTGCTGTTCGGCGCGCAGGCGAGCGTGGCCGTACTGCCGCTGATGCTGTTCCACCAGATGCAGTTGATGGTGTGCGCGGTGATCGCGAAGCGCCGGGCGAAGGCTCCCGAGCCGCCGCGGCAACCGGATGTCCCAGGGCCCAGGAAGCGGCCCGCCTCGACTCGTACGCCCGTCTCCACGCCCGCCGGCGAGTGAGCCGAAGGGGCGCGCCGCTGTCGAAAGGGAGAGCGCGCACAGGCCCCGAGGAACGAGGGGGCGAGCACGGTCGACCGTCGACAGGGGCATCAGGCGCCCCGGAGGCGAACCGAGCCCCAAAGAAAGTAAGAACGGACCCGGCCGACGCAGGGGGCGCTCCCCGCCGGCCGGGCCCAGCTCCGTGCAGCGGGGGTGGTCAGACCCCGGTATGCAGGGCGATCCTCTCGTCCCCCGCGTACACGTTCATGGAGGTGCCGCGGAGGAAGCCGACGAGCGTCAGCCCGGTCTCCGCGGCGAGATCGACGGCGAGCGACGAAGGCGCCGACACCGCCGCCAGCACAGGAATGCCCGCCATCACGGCTTTCTGTGCGAGTTCGAAGGACGCGCGGCCGGAGACGAGCAGGATCGCCCGGGAGAGCGGCAGCAGGTCCTGCCGCAGCGCCCGGCCGACGAGCTTGTCGACCGCGTTGTGCCGGCCGACATCCTCCCGGATGTCCAGCATCTCGCCGTCCTCGGAGAACAGCGCGGCCGCGTGGAGGCCCCCGGTCCGGTCGAAGACCTGCTGGGCCGCTCGCAGCCGGTCGGGGAGGCCGGAGAGCAGCGCGGGTTCGACACGGACCGGGGGAGTGTCACTGATCGGGAACCGCGCCGTGGTCCGTACGGCGTCCAGACTCGCCTTGCCGCACAGTCCGCACGAGGAGGTCGTGTAGACATTGCGCTCCAGCGTGATGTCCGGCACGGGTACCCCCGGCGCCAGCCGTACATCCACCACGTTGTACGTGTTCGAGCCGTCGTCCTTCGCTCCGGCGCAGTACACGATGGACTGGACGTCGGACCCCGCCGCCAGCACCCCTTCGCTGACGAGGAAGCCCGCCGCGAGCGCGAAGTCGTCGCCCGGGGTGCGCATGGTGATGGCGAGGGGCTTGCCGTTCAGCCGGATTTCCAGCGGCTCTTCGGCCACCAGGGTGTCGGGGCGGGTCGAGACGGCTCCGTCCCGGATACGGATGGTGCGGCGGCGCTCGGTGACCCGTCCCATGGTGATCCAGTCCTACTCGTCGGTGCTGCTGTCGGTTGCCGCTGTCAGGGCCGCTGTCAGTGCTGTTGTCAGTGCTGTTGTACGTGCTGGTAGCCGAACCGCCCCTTGATACAGAGGTTTCCGTGGGTCACCGGGTTGTCGTGCGGCGAGGTGACCTTCACGATCTCATTGTCCTGCACGTGCAGTGTCAGATTGCAGCCAACACCGCAGTAGGCGCAGATCGTGGTGGTCTCCGTCTGGGCCTGCTCGTTCCATGTACCGGCCTCCCGCATATCGAACTCCGACTTGAAGCTGAGCGCTCCGGTCGGGCAGACCTCGATGCAGTTGCCGCAGTAGACACAGGCCGAATCGGTGAGCGCGGTGTCGTGCTCGGTGGAGATACGGGCGTCGAACCCGCGGCCCGCGACGGAGATCGCGAAGGAATTCTGCCACTGCTCACCGCACGCGTCGACACACTTGTAGCACTGGATGCACTTGTCGTAGTCGCGGACGTACAGATCGTTGTCGATCTTCGGCTCTTCGTTCAGCCGGGCCGCGTCGGGACCGAAGCGCGCGGGCTTCGCGTCGTACTCCTTGATCCATTCGGCGGCCCTCGGAGTGGTCGAGAGATCGGTCGACGAGGCGAGGAGTTCGAGGACGATCTTTCGGCTGTGCCGGGCGCGCTCGGTGTCCGTACGGACGTCCATGCCCGGCTCCGCGCGGCGCGAGCAGGCGGGCGCCAGCGTACGGGCGCCCTCGACCTCGACGACACACACCCGACAGGCGTTCTTCGGGGTGAGCGTGTCGCCCTCGCAGAGCGTCGGGATGTCCTTGCCGGCCGCCCGGCACGCATCCAGCAGCGTGGATCCCTCGGGTACCCGGGTCTCCTGGCCGTCCAGTGTGAACTCGATCAGCCGGCGCGGCGGCTGAAGCGGTATCGCGGTCACTCGGCACCCCTTGACTCGAAGACGTCCAGACGGTCGATGGCGGACTCGACGGCGCTCCACGCGGTCTGTCCGAGACCGCAGATCGAGGCGTCCTTCATCGCCCGGCCGACCTCGCGCAGCAGCGCGATGTCCCCGGCGGCCTCGGCGCCCGTACGGTCCAGGATCCGGTGCAGGGCCTCCTCCTGCCGTACCGTGCCGACCCGGCAGGGCACACACTGCCCGCACGACTCGTCGCGGAAGAACTCGGCGATGCGGAGCAGCATCCGCGGCAGCCGGACGGTGTCGTCCAGCACCAGCACCACACCGGATCCGAGTGTGGTGCCGGCCGCTCTGGTCCCCTCGAAGGTCAGCGGGATGTCCCGCTCGTCGGGCCGTACGAACCCGCCCGCGGCCCCGCCGAGCAGGATCGCCCGCACCACGCCCGGTGTGCCCGCCAGATCGAGCAGATCGCCCAGCGAGGCGCCGAAGGGCAGTTCGTAGATACCGGGGCGCGACACATTGCCGGAGACACAGAACAGCTTCGGCCCGGTGGACCCTTCGGTGCCGATCGCCGCGTACGCCTGGGCGCCTTCGGTCAGGATCGGCAGCACATTGATCAGTGTCTCGACGTTGTTCTCGGCCGTCGGCTTGCCGAACAGGCCCTGTTCCACGGGGAAGGGCGGCTTGGAACGCGGCTCGCCACGGTAGCCCTCGATGGAGTTGAACAGGGCGGTCTCCTCGCCGCAGATATACGCGCCCGCACCGCGCCGGATCTCGATGTCGAAGGCATATCCCTGGCCGAGGATGTCGTCGCCGAGCAGTCCGCGGGCGCGCGCCTGCTCGATGGCGTTCCGGAGGAGGCGCAGGGCGCGCGGATACTCGCCGCGCAGATAGAGATAGCCGTGGTGCGCGCCGACCGCGTATCCGGCGATGGTCATCGACTCGATCAGGGAGTACGGATCGCCCTCCATGACCACCCGGTCCTTGAAGGTGCCGGGCTCCGACTCGTCGGCGTTGCAGACCAGATAGTGCGGGTGGGCCGGCTGCGAGGCGGTGGCCTGCCACTTGCGGCCGGTGGGGAAGGCCGCGCCGCCGCGACCGACCAGACCGGCGTCGGTGACCTCCCGGATGACACCGGCGGCCCCGATGTCGAAGGCCCGCCGCAGCGCCGCGTAGCCGCCGTGCGCCCGGTAGTCGTCGAGGCTGTACGGGTCGACGACCCCGACGCGGCGGAGCAGCGTCAGCCCCGGCTGCCCGGCCTGCGGTACGGCCATCGAGGCGGCGGGCTCCGCGGGCGCCGCCTCGGGCGCGGCCGTGGCCAGGACGAGCTCCTCGGCGGTGGCGGGGGCGATGACGGCCGTGGCGTACGGCCGGGACGGCGGCTCCGTCGCCCCGGCACCCTCCGCCGCACCCGCCTGGATGAGCAGCGCCGCCGGGGCCCGCTCGCAGAGGCCGAGACAGGGACTCGGCTGCCAGACGGCGCCGGCCGTGGGCGCGCCCGCGGGTGCCAGGCGCTCTTCCAGGCTCGCGCAGAGCGTCTGGGAGCCATGGGCGGCGCAGGCCAGATCGGTGCAGACATGCAGCACCTTCGCGGGGCGGGGTTTGACCGCGAACATCGCGTAGAAGGTGGCCACGCCGTACGCCTCCGCCGGCGGCACCGTGAGCCGTCGGCAGAGGTAGTCAAGCGCGCCCTCGCTGATCCAGCCGACGCGGTCGTTGACCGCGTGCAGCCCCGGCAACAGCAGGTCCCGGCGCGCCCGTGCCTCGCGACCGCCGCGGGCCCAGCGCAGATCCGTGTCCGTACGGTCGTCCGCGCCCTCCCAGGCCGAGGCCGGCGGGCCGAGCAGGGCGTCGACCGCCGCCCGTTCCTCGTCGGTCGGCTTGCTGTCGCCGAAGTGCAGGTCCACTGGGTCTCAGCTCCTTGACGCCGCTGCGGGCAGCTTCTCGATCCGGATCGCCGACGCCTTGAACTCGGCGGTGCCCGCGATCGGGCAATTGGCCTCGATGGTCAGCTGGTTGGTGTCCACCTCATCGGGAAAGTGCATGGTCATGAAGGCCAGTCCGGGACGGAGCCCCGGATCGACCCAGACCGGTGCCTGTACGGTGCCGCGCCGCGACGAGATACGGACCTCCTCGCCGACCGTCACCCCGTACCGCTCGGCGTCCTCCGGGCAGAGCTCGACATACTCGCCGCGCCGCAGCGGTGAGGCGAAACTCCCGCTCTGCACCCCGGTGTTGTACGAGTCGAGCCGACGGCCTGTGGTGAGCCTGATCGGATACTGATCATCCGTCAGATCCACCGGCGGGTCGTGCTTGACCAGACCGAAGGGGGCGAGCCGGCCGCGCTTGGCCGGGTCGGTCTCCCACAACCTGCCGTGCAGATAGGTCGGTTCGAGCTTCTCGGTGTCCGGGCAGGGCCACTGGATGCCCTGGTGCTCTGCCAGCCGCTCATAGGTCATGCCGTAGTGGTCGGGGGAGACCGAGCGCAGCTCGTTCCACACCGACTCCGCGTCCGCGTACTTCCAGGCGTGCCCGAGCCGGCCGGCCAGTTCGCAGATGATGTCGATGTCCTCACGCGCCTCGCCCGGCGGCTCGACGGCCTTGCGCACCCGCTGCACCCGGCGCTCGCTGTTGGTGGTGGTGCCGTCCGTCTCCGCCCAGGCGGCGGTGGCGGGCAGCACCACATCGGCGAGTTCGGCGGTCTTGGTGAGGAAGATGTCCTGCACCACGAGACAGTCGAGCCGCTTCATCCGCTCCACGGCCTGCTCGCTGTCGGCCTCGGACTGGGCGGGGTTCTCACCGATGCAGTAGACCGCCTTGAGCTCGCCGGTCTCCATCGCCTCGAACATGTCCGTGAGATTGAGCCCGTAGTGCGGCTGGATGACGGTGTCCCACGCGGTCTCGAACTTCCGCCTGACATCGGGTTCCAGGATGTCCTGGAAGCCGGGCAGCCGGTTGGGGATGGCGCCCATGTCGCCGCCGCCCTGCACATTGTTCTGGCCGCGCAGCGGCTGCACGCCCGAGCCGTACCGGCCGACATGCCCAGTGAGCAGGGAGAGATTGATCAGCGCCCGTACGTTGTCGGTGCCGTTGTGGTGCTCGGTGATGCCCAGCGTCCAGCACAACTGGGCCCGTTCGGCGCGGGCGTAGGCGTGTGCGAGCTCGCGGATCGCCTCGGCCGGTACGCCGGTCACCTGCTCGGCCACCGAGAGCGTCCACGGCTCGACCTCGGCGGCGTACTCCTCGAACCCGGTGGTGGCGCGCTCGATGAACGAGCGGTTGTGCAGCCCCGCGTGGATGATCTCGCGGCCGACCGCGTGGGCCAGCGGGATGTCCGTACCGACGTTCAGTCCGAGCCAGCTCTCGGCCCATTCGGCGGTGGAGGTGCGGCGGGGGTCGACGGCGTACATCCGCGCGCCGTTCCTGATACCCCGCAGCACATGCTGGAAGAAGATCGGGTGCGCGAAGCGAGCGTTGGAGCCCCACATCACGATCAGATCCGTGTGGTCGACCTCCCCGTACGAGGAGGTGCCGCCGCCGGATCCGAAGACGGCGGAGAGGCCGGCCACACTCGGCGCGTGACAGGTCCTGTTGCAGGAGTCCACGTTGTTGGTGCCCATCACCACACGGGCGAACTTCTGGGCCACATAGTTCATCTCATTGGTGGCGCGGGCGCAGGAGAACATCCCGAACGCGCCGTGTGCGGCGCGCAGGCCCTCCGCCGCGCGGTCCAGCGCCTCGTCCCAGGTCGCCCTGCGGAGGGGGCCGCCCTTCTCGTCCCGCACCAGGGGGTGGGTGATGCGGGCATACGTTTTCGGCGTTCGGTCTCGCTTCTTCACGCTGCGCTCTCCTTTGGGAGTGATGGCCGCGCCCCATTGCATACAGTATCCCGGTGGCGGGTACGCGGGGGAACCCCGGTGCGGGGATTTGACGCGTACCCGCCCCCTCCAGGGATCGGTGACGAGTGGTCAGGCCGCCGCGGTCACACCGCGCGCCAGCAGATCGGAGATCGCGTCCACCGTGCGGAGCGTCGGCACCGGAACGTCACTGATCGTGGCGAGTTCCACGACAGCGGCGAGCAGGACATCCAGCTCCAGCGGCTTGCCCTTCTCCAGGTCCTGGAGAGTGGATGTCCGGTGGTCACCGACCCGTTCCGCCCCCGCCAGCCGCCGTTCAACGGATATGTCGGGACGGCAGCCCAGCGCCTCGGCGACCCGCAGGGCCTCCGACATCATCAGTTCGATGACCTCGCGGGTGGAGCGGTGCAGGCACATCTCCCGCATGGTGGCGCGGGTGAGGGCGCTGATCGGATTGAACGAGATATTGCCGAGAAGCTTGATCCAGATGTCCTCGCGCAACTCGGCCTCGACGGGACATTTGAGACCTCCCGTCCGCATGGCATCGCTGAATTCCAGACACCTCGCGGAGACCGAGCGATCGGGTTCGCCGATCGAGAACCGGGTGCCTTCGAGATGCCGGACGACGCCCGGTCCCTCCAGCTCCGTCGCCGCGTACACCACACACCCGATCGCACGTTCGGGTGGGAGTACGGCGCTGACCGAGCCGCCCGGGTCGACGCTCTCGACCCGCCGGCCGTCATGCGGACCGCCGTGGCCGTGGAAGTACCACCAGGGGATGCCGTTCTGAGCGGCGATGACCGCCGTACTGTCCTTGAGCAGAGGCGTCACCAGCGGCCCGCACGCCGCGTAGGAGTTGGCCTTCAGCCCGAGGAACACATAGTCGACCGGACCGATGTCCTCCGGCCGGTCGGTGGCGTGCACCCGTGCGGTGAAGTCACCGCGTGGGCTGAGCACCCGGACTCCGTGCTGCCGCATGGCCGACAAATGCGGGCCACGGGCGATGAGATGGACGTCGGCGCCCGCTCGGTCGAGCGCGGCTCCGACATAGGCGCCGATCGCTCCGGCGCCGACAACTGCGACTTTCACTGTGGGGCTCTCCGTTCGGTTTGAGGGAGACCGAGGGAAGGGTCACACTCCGCTCGCTGCTTTCTGTGCTGTTGATCACACTTCGCGTTGACGATATATTGTCTACAGTATGTAGTTCTGGTCGACAAGGCTCCGGAAAGGTATGCAGTCGGCAAACTCCGCTGCGGATCTTCCCAAGAGGGTTGATCGGTTCTTAGAGTCGCGACCATGACGCCACCACTAGCGCCCGCCGGCTGGAGCCGCTGGCTGGTGCCCCCCGCAGCGTTGTCGGTGCATCTGTCGATCGGCCAGGCCTACGCCTGGAGCGTGTTCAAGCCACCGCTCGAATCGGCACTCGGTCTCTCCGGCACCGCGAGCGCGCTCCCATTCCAGCTGGGCATCGTCATGCTCGGCCTGTCCGCGGCCTTCGGCGGCACCCTCGTCGAACGCAAGGGGCCGCGCTGGGCGATGACCGTCGCTCTGTGCTGTTTCTCCTCGGGCTTTCTGCTCGCCGCGCTCGGCGCTGTCACCGAGCAGTACTGGCTGATCGTCTTCGGCTATGGCTTCGTCGGCGGTATCGGCCTGGGCATCGGCTATATCTCGCCCGTCTCCACCCTGATCAAGTGGTTCCCCGACCGGCCGGGCATGGCCACCGGCATCGCCATCATGGGCTTCGGCGGTGGCGCGCTCATCGCCTCGCCGTGGTCCGCGCAGATGCTGGACTCGTTCGGCGCGCGGAGCAAGGGGATCGCGCTCGCGTTCCTGGTGCACGGGCTGGTGTACGCGGTGTTCATGGCGCTCGGTGTCCTGCTCATCCGGGTACCTCCGCCCGGCTACCGGCAGGGCGGGGACGGCGGGGCACGGCCGGCCGCCGCCGCGGCGAAGCCCGCGGCGACCGCGCTGATCTCCACCGCGCAGGTGTCCGCCAAGTCCGCCGTGCGCACCCCGCAGTTCTGGTGTCTCTGGGTCGTCCTGTGCATGAATGTGACCGCGGGGATCGGCATCCTGGAGAAGGCCGCCCCGATGATCACCGACTTCTTCGCGGAGACCGACGCGCCCGTCAGCGTCTCGGCCGCCGCCGGTTTCGTGGCGCTGCTCTCCGCCGCCAATATGGCGGGCCGGATCGGCTGGTCCTCCACCTCGGACCTGATCGGCCGGAAGAACATGTACCGCGTCTACCTCGGCGTCGGCGCGGTGATGTATCTGCTGATCGCCCGGTTCGGCGACTCCTCCAAGCCGCTGTTCGTCCTCTGCGCGCTGGTGATCCTGTCCTTCTACGGAGGCGGTTTCGCCACGATCCCCGCCTATCTCAAGGACCTCTTCGGCACCTATCAGGTGGGCGCCATCCATGGCCGGCTGCTCACCGCCTGGTCCACCGCCGGTGTGCTCGGCCCGCTGATCGTCAACCGGGTCGCCGACAGCCAGGAAGCGGCGGGCAGGAGCGGATCCGGCCTGTACGGTCTCTCGTTCACCATCATGATCGGGCTGCTGGTCATCGGTTTCGTCGCCAATGAACTGGTCAGGCCCGTCCACCCGCGCCACCACGTCCCCGCCCCCAGGGAGGCCGCCGATGACCATGTCACCACCGAACAGCACCATGCGGCCTGAGCCCCGGCGTACCGGTCTGATCGTCTTCGCCTGGCTTTGGGTCGGGATCCCCCTCGCGTACGGTGTGTATGAGCTGGTACTGAAGGCGGCCCAGCTTTTCACCGGATGATATGGACTCTCCAAGCGGCGCGGCCGAATCCTGTTGGTTTACTTGCACCCTTACCGGTGAGTCGCTGACGAGACTGGAGCACTCCTGACGTCGAACCAGAGGGGGTCCCGGGCATGACCGGCACTCGTATCGCCGCGCTCGGGCACTATCAGCCCGCCAAGGTGCTCACGAATCACGACCTGGCGGCCATGGTCGACACGAGCGACACCTGGATCAGCAGCCGGGTGGGTATCAAAACCCGCCATATGGCAGGGCCCGATGAGCCGGTGGACGAGCTGGCCGCGCACGCGGGCGCCAAGGCCCTGGCGTCCGCCGGGCTCACCCCGGCGGACATCGATCTCGTACTGGTCGCCACCTCCACGGCGATCGACCGCTCCCCGAACACCGCGGCCCGGGTCGCCGCCCGGCTCTCCATGGGCTCGCCCGCCGTCATGGACCTCAATGTCGTCTGCGCGGGCTTCACCCACGCCCTCGCCACCGCCGATCACGCCGTACGGGCGGGCTCCGCGTCCCGGGTCCTGGTGATCGGGGCGGACAAGATGACCGCGATCACCGACTGGACCGATCGCTCGACCTGCGTCCTGGTCGGAGACGGCGCGGGCGCGGCGGTCGTCGTGGCGGGCGGCGCCGACGAGGAGCCGGGCATCGGCCCGGTGCTCTGGGGCTCGGTGCCGGAGATGGGCCACGCGGTACGGATCGAGGGCAGCCCGCCGGTCTTCGCCCAGGAGGGGCAGTCCGTCTACCGCTGGGCGACCACCCAGCTGCCGCCGATCGCCCGCCAGGTCTGTGAACGGGCGGGTGTCACCCCCGAGGAGCTGGCCGCGGTCGTGCTGCACCAGGCCAATCTGCGGATCATCGAGCCCGTCGCCCAGAAGATCGGCGCCGTCAACGCGGTCATCGCCCGTGATGTCGTGGATTCCGGCAATACGTCCGCGGCGTCGATCCCGATGGCCCTGTCCAAACTCGTGGACCGCGGTGAGATTCCATCGGGTGCGCCTGTACTGCTCTTCGGCTTCGGGGGGAACCTGTCCTACGCGGGTCAAGTCATCCGTTGCCCATAAATCCCCCTGTTCTCGGTAGACTGTAGACGATAGCCAATGTCTTGATGCTCATCACCCCTGGTGACATCGGTCCATCGCTACAGTCAATGACACTGCCGGCCAGGAGGGGGACGCGATGTTGTCCGCGAAGTTGGCGCAAGGTGCCGTGCCTAAACTCGAACGACCGGGACCACTGCGTGAACGTGTGTACGAGGCCCTGCTCGAACTGATCACGACCCGGGCGCTCCAGCCCGGTCAGCACCTCGTCGAGAGCGAACTCGCGCGTCATCTGGGGGTCTCCAGGCAGCCGGTGCGTGAGGCCCTTCAGCGCCTCAACACCGAGGGCTGGGTGGATCTGCGCCCGGCGCAGGGCGCCTTCGTCCATGAGCCGACCGAGGATGAGGCGGACCAGCTCCTGTCGGTCCGTACGCTCCTGGAGGCGGAGGCCGCCCGGCTGGCGGCGGCCAACTCCGGCGCGGCGGGGATCGCCGAGCTGGAGGCGCTGTGCGCCAAGGGCGAGCAGTCGGTGGCCGACGACGACAGGGATCTGACGGTCGCCACCAACGCCGCCTTCCACGCCAAGGTCATGGAGCTGGCGGGCAATGTCGTACTGGCGGAGCTGGCCGCGCAGGTGGACCGCCGGGTGCGCTGGTACTACACGCCGGTCGCCCGTCAGCGCGGCAAGCAGTCCTGGATCGAGCACCGGGAGCTCATCGCCGCGATTTCTACGCGCGACGAACAGCGCGCGACGGAAGTCATGAAGGCGCACACGGAGCACACGCGCAACACGTACCACCACCGGCAAGAGTCCTGATCGCCCCAAGTCCGGGCATTCCCCCCTTATTCGAAAAGTAGGTGCGAAGGGCCGCGAAAGCGACGCCTCAAAACGGCTTTGTCCTCGGTGTGGAGAAAGTTGGGACCGATTCCCGCTCAACTTCTTCCCCCTGCGGGCAAGCGCTGCTACGTTCCCTCGAAAGCCCGACGCATAGGCCGAGAAGGCGGGGAGGGGCGCGTGAGACGTATGACCGCACGACCCGCGAACGCGCATCAGGCGCGACTGCTCAGGCTGTTGCGCGACGGTGGCCCCAACTCCCGTGCGCAACTGGGTGACCAGGTCGATCTCTCGCGCTCCAAGCTCGCCGTCGAGGTGGACCGGCTGCTGGAGACCGGCCTGGTGGTCGCCGACGGACTCGCCGCCTCGCGCGGCGGCCGGCGCTCCCACAACATCCGGCTGGCGCCCGCCCTGCGCTTCCTCGGTGTCGACATCGGCGCCACCTCCATCGATGTCGCGGTGACCAACGCGGAGCTGGAGGTGCTGGGACATCTCAACCACCCCATGGACGTCCGCGAGGGCCCCGTCGCCGTCTTCGAGCAGGTGCTCGTCATGGCGGCCAAGCTCAAGGTCTCCGGGCTCGCCGACGAGTTCGACGGCGCCGGGATCGGCGTACCGGGGCCCGTCCGCTTCCCCGAGGGTGTCCCCGTCGCGCCGCCGATCATGCCGGGCTGGGACGGCTTCCCCGTACGGGAGGCGCTCAGCCAGGAGCTCGGCTGCCCGGTCATGGTCGACAACGATGTGAATCTGATGGCGATGGGGGAGCAGCACGCGGGCGTCGCACGCTCGGTCGGTGACTTCCTCTGCGTCAAGATCGGTACCGGTATCGGCTGCGGGATCGTCGTCGGCGGCGAGGTCTACCGCGGCACGACCGGCAGCGCCGGTGACATCGGCCATATCCAGGTCGAGTCGGACGGCCGCGCCTGCGCCTGTGGCAACAAGGGCTGTCTGGAGGCCTACTTCAGCGGCGCCGCCCTCGCCCGGGACGCCGAGGAGGCCGCGCGCTCCGGCCGTTCGCCCGAGCTGGCCGCCCGGCTGGAGGCCGCGGACCGGCTCTCCGCCGTGGATGTCGCCGCCGCCGCTGCCGCCGGTGACCCCGCCGCACTCGATCTCATCCGGGCCGGCGGCAACCGCGTCGGCCAGGTCATCGCCGGGCTCGTGAGCTTCTTCAACCCGGGCCTCGTGGTGATCGGCGGCGGGGTGACCGGTCTCGGTCACACGCTGCTGGCCAGCGTACGTACCCAGGTCTACCGGCAGTCCCTGCCGCTGGCCACCGGCAATCTCCCCATAGTCCTGGGGGAGTTGGGCCCGACCGCCGGAGTCACCGGCGCGGCCCGGCTCATCAGCGACCACTTGTTCTCGCCGGCCTGACGCCCGTCCAGGGCCGGCGGCGCACCACCGGACACCAACGCGACACCACCGCTCCATCCGCGCCAACCGCACACCGCAAGACCTGTGACACGCAAGACCTGTGACACGCACGATCCGTGACACCGCACGAACCCGTACCACGCACGAGCCGCACGACCCGTGACAACAGCAGTACGCACGAGCCGCAGTACCGGCACGGGCCGCGTCAGCCGCACGAGCCGTATCCGTACGCCGCACCAACACCGCTGCGCCACACCTGGTTCCACCCTGCCCAACTCCGCCCCGCTTTCTACCTTTTGTTCACTTTCTGCCCTGCCCGCTCTACGGCCGCATCCGCCGAGGGGATACGCCATGGCACCAACACCTGCACCACCCGAGAATCTTCTGCTCACCATGTCCGGCATCACCAAGCTGTTCCCCGGTGTCCGCGCCCTCGACGGTGTGGACCTGGAGGTCGAGGCCGGCGAGGTCCACTGCCTGCTCGGCCAGAACGGCGCCGGCAAGTCCACCCTCATCAAGGTGCTCGCCGGGGCCCACCAGCCCGACGGCGGTGTGATCACCTGGCGCGGCGAGGCCGTCACACTGAAATCGCCCATCGCCGCCATGCGGCTCGGCATCGCGACCATTTACCAGGAACTCGACCTGGTCGAGGGGCTGACGGTCGCCGAGAACATCTTCCTCGGACACGAGCCCACCACCGCGGGCTTCGTGGTCAAGGGCCGGGAGGCGAGGACCCGCGCGACGGCGCTGCTCAAGCGGCTCGGCCACCCCGAGATCCAGGCGCACCGGACCGTCGGCTCGCTCTCCGCCGCCCAGCAGCAGATCGTGTCGATGGCCCGCGCCCTCTCGCACGACGTACGGCTCATCGTGATGGACGAGCCGTCAGCGGCCCTCGACCCCGACGAGGTCGACAACCTCTTCCGTATCGTCGACACCCTCACCGCCGACGGCGTGGCCGTCATCTATATCTCCCACCGGCTGGAGGAGATCCGGCGCATCGGCGACCGGGTCACCGTCATCAAGGACGGCAGGACCGTGGCCGTCGCCCTGCCCGCGAAGGAGACCCCGACCCGCGAGGTCGTCGCGCTGATGACCGGCCGGAACGTCGAGTACGTCTTCCCCGAGCGGCCCGCACCCGCCACGGCGGACGCGGCGCGGACCGAGCCCGTACTGAAGGTCGAAGGGCTGGCCAGGGAAGGGGAGTTCGCCCCCGTCGATCTCGAACTGCGGCCCGGCGAGATCGTCGGACTCGCGGGACTCGTCGGCTCGGGCCGCTCCGAGATCCTGGAGACGATCTACGGGGCGCGCAAGGCGACCGCGGGCCGGGTGCTCGTCAACGGCACCCCGCTGCGGCCCGGCAGTGTGCGCGCCGCCGTCCGCGCGGGGCTCGGCCTCGCACCCGAGGAGCGCAAGGCCCAGGGCCTGCTGATGCTCGAATCCGTCACCCGCAATGTGTCGGTGTCATCGCTGTCGCGCTTCTCCCGGGCCGGCTGGCTCGACCACTCGGCGGAGCGGACGGCGGCCCAGCAGGCCACCAGGGAACTCTCCCTGCGCCCCGACAACCCGGACGCCCGTATCCGTACCCTCTCCGGCGGCAACCAGCAGAAGGCGGTCCTCGCCCGCTGGCTGCTGCGCGGCTGCCGGGTGCTGCTGCTCGACGAGCCGACGCGCGGAGTCGACGTCGGCGCCCGCGCCGAGCTGTACGCCGTGATCCGCCGGCTGGCCGACGAGGGCCTTGCCGTACTGCTCGTCTCCAGCGAGGTACCCGAAGTCCTGGGCCTCGCCGACCGGGTGCTGGTGCTCCGCGAGGGACAGGTCGTCCACCGGGCGCCCGCCCAGGAGCTCGACGAGCACCGTGTACTCGACCTTGTGATGGAAGGGAGCCCGACGTCATGAAACAGCCTGCCTCCGAGGCGCAGCAGGGCGGGCCCGACGCGGCGGCCACGCCCCAGCCGCCCACGCCGCCCGCCACGACCCACGCGTCCGCCAAGTCCACGGAGGAGAAGGGCGGTTGGCGCGCTCTCGGGCTGCGTCTCGACGTCCGTAACCTCTCCCTGCTCGGGGTGCTCGCCGCACTGATCATCGTCGGCGGTATCACCAAGCCCGATCAGTTCCTGGACACCAACAACCTCCAACTGGTGCTCACTCAGGCGTCCGTGATCGGTGTGGTCACCGTCGGTATGACGTTCGTGATCACCAGCGGCGGGATCGATCTGTCGGTCGGCGCGATCGTGGCGCTGGCATCCGTCTGGGCTACCACCCTGGCCACCCAGGAATACGGATTCGCCGGCATCCTGTTCACCGCGGTGATCGTGGGTCTGGCCTGCGGACTGGTCAACGGGGTGCTGATCGCCTACGGCGGGATGGTGCCGTTCATCGCCACTCTCGCGATGCTCGCCTCCGCCCGCGGTCTGGCCCTCCAGATCACCGACGGCAAGACCCAGATCGTCACCGTGGACTCGGTCCTCGACCTCGGGGTCCGTGACTCGTACATCCTGGGCATCCCGCCGCTCGTCCTGGTCTTCGCGGCCGTCACGGTCATCGGCTGGCTGATCCTCAACCGTACGACCTTCGGCCGGCGCACCGTCGCCGTCGGCGGCAACGCGGAGGCCGCGCGGCTCGCCGGTATCGACGTACGCAGGCAGCGGCTCTATCTGTATCTGCTCTCCGGCCTGTGCTGCGGTATCGCGGCGTTCCTGCTGATCGTCCTGGCCGGCTCGGGCCAGAACACCAACGGGAACCTCTACGAGCTGGACGCCATCGCCGCGGCGATCATCGGCGGCACCCTCCTCAGCGGCGGCCGTGGCACGATCGTCGGCTCCGTACTCGGTGTTCTGGTCTTCACCACGATCACCAACATCTTCGCCCTCAACAACCTGCAGAGCGACGTCCAGCAGATCGCCAAGGGCGCGATCATCGTCGCCGCCGTACTGGTCCAGCGCCGCACCGTGCGCAACGGCGAGTCCTGATTCCGGTCTCGCACCCGCTTACTGTCGTACCGCCCTACCTGAAGGGTTGAACCGTCATGCCAGAAACCAGCCGCAGAGGAATGCTCTTCGGCACCGCCGCCATCGGCGCGGGTGCTTTCCTCACCGCCTGCACCAGCAACGAGCCGGCGAAGAAGGAGCCCGCGGCCAACGACCAGCCCGCCTCCGACGACAAGCCGGGCAAGCCCGTCACCATCGGCTTCGCCGGCCCCCAGGCCGACCACGGCTGGCTCAACGCCATCAACGAGAACGCCAAGTCGCGTGCGGAGACCTACTCCGATGTGACGCTCGACATCACCGAGGGCTCCAACGACACCGCCGCCCAGATCGGCCAGGTCGAGACCCTGATCAACAAGAAGGTCGACGTCCTGGTGATCCTGCCGGCCGACGGCAAGGCGCTCACCCAGGTCGGGCTGAAGGCCATGCGCGCCGGGATCCCGGTCATCAACCTGGACCGCATCTTCGCCTCCCCGCAGGCGTACCGCTGCTGGGTCGGCGGCGACAACTACGGCATGGGTCTCAACGCCGGCAACTACATCGGCGAGAAGCTCAAGGACAAGCCCGACGCGAAGGTCATCGAGCTGTCCGGGCCCGACAGCCTGGAGCTGACCCAGCAGCGCACCCAGGGCTTCGACGACGCCCTCAAGAACTACCCGAACATCAAGAAGGTCGCGCGCCAGGCCGCCGACTTCACCGTCGAGTCCGGCCAGGCCAAGATGGCCCAGCTGCTCCAGGCGCAGTCCAGCTTCGACGCCCTCTGGAACCACGACGACGACCAGGGCGTGGGCGCCCTGCGCGCCATCGACCAGGCGGGCCGGGACGGCTTCCTGATGGTCGGCGGGGCCGGTGCCAAGGCCGCGATGGACGCGATCAAGGCGGACAACGGTGTGCTCAAGGCCACCGTCCTCTACCCGCCGATCATGGCCGCGTCCGCCATCGACCTGGCCCGCGCTCTCGGACAGAGCAAGGGCATCAGCGGCCTGTCAGGGCTGGAGATCCCGGCCCAGGTCACGCTGTTCTCGGCCGTGGTCGACAAGACGAACATCGACGACTACCTGCCTCAGGGCTTCAGCTGACCGGTCCAGTCATGGCCGCCCCCACCAGCGAGAGACGAGGAGTACTCCGTATGACCCCCAGGGAAGCGTCGGAGAAAGAAGCCGGTGCACCACCGACACTCGGCATCGGCATGGTCGGCTACGCGTTCATGGGCGCCGCACACTCACAGGGGTGGCGCACGGCCGGACACGTCTTCGACCTGCCGATGCGCCCCGTGCTCGCCGCCGTCTGCGGACGTGACGCGGACGCGGTCCGCGCCGCGGCGGACAGACACGGCTGGGCGGCGGCCGAGACCGACTGGCGGCGGCTCATCGCGCGCGACGACGTGCAGGTGGTGGATATCTGCACCCCTGGGGACAGCCACGCGGAGATCGCCATCGCCGCACTGGAGGCGGGCAAGCACGTCCTGTGCGAGAAGCCCCTCGCCAACTCGGTGGCCGAGGCCGAGGCCATGGTCAGGGCCGCGGCCGACGCCAGGTCGCGCGGTCAGCTGGCCATGGTCGGCTTCAACTACCGCCGAGTGCCCGCCATCTCGTACGCGAGGCAGCTCATCGCGGAGGGCAGGCTCGGCACCCTGCGCCATGTCCGGGTCACCTATCTCCAGGACTGGCTGGCCGATCCGGCCGCCCCGCTCACCTGGCGGCTCAAGCGTGAGCGCGCGGGGTCCGGGGCGCTCGGCGACCTGGGGGCGCACATCGTCGACCTGGCGCAGTTCCTGACGGGGGAGCGGCTGGTCGGGGTCTCGGCGCTCGCGGAGACCTTCGTCAAGGAGCGGCCCGTGCTCAGCGGGTCGACCGCCGGTCTCTCGGGAACCGCGGGCAGCGAGACGGGCCCGGTGACCGTGGACGACGCGGCGCTGTTCACCGGCCGGCTCGCCTCGGGCGCGCTGGCCTCCTTCGAGGCCACCCGGATGGCCTCGGGGCGCAAGAACGCGCTCCAACTGGAGATCAACGGTGAGCGCGGCTCGCTCGCCTTCGATCTGGAGCGCCTCAACGAGCTGTCGTTCCACGACCACACCGAGCCCGCCGCCTCCTCCGGCTTCCGCCGGATCCTGGTCACGGAGCCGGAACATCCCTATCTGGAGGCGTGGTGGCCGCCCGGCCACGCGCTCGGCTACGAGCACACCTTCGTCCACCAGGCCCGCGATCTGGTCGAGGCGGTCGCCGCCGGGACCGATCCGGTGCCGTCCTTCGCGGACGGGCTCCAGGTGCAACGGGTGCTCGCCGCGGTGGAGGACAGCGCGGCGAAGAACGCCGTGTACACGCCTGTGCCGCAGTCCTAGGTCATCACATCGAGGAGGAGGTCCGAATGCCACGTCCGTTCACGCTGTTCACCGGCCAGTGGGCCGATCTGCCCCTGGAGGAGGTGTGCCGGCTCGCCCGTGACTTCGGTTACGACGGGCTGGAACTCGCCTGCTGGGGAGATCACTTCGAAGTCGACAAAGCACTCGCGGATCCGGGCTACCTGGACGGCCGCCACCAGCTGCTCGACAAGTACGGGCTCAAGTGCTGGGCCATCTCCAACCACTTGGTGAGCCAGGCCGTCTGCGACAGCATCATCGACGAACGCCACCAGGGCATCCTGCCGTCCCGGATCTTCGGCGACGGCGATCCCGAGGGCGTCAGGCAGCGCGCCGCCGCCGAGATCAAGGACACCGCCAGGGCCGCCGCGGCCTTCGGGGTCAATACGGTCATCGGCTTCACCGGCTCGTCCATCTGGCATCTGCTGGCGATGTTCCCGCCGGTGCCGCCCGGCATGATCGAGCGGGGGTACGAGGACTTCGCGGAGCGCTGGAACCCGATCCTCGACGTCTTCGACGCCGAGGGGGTGCGCTACGCCCACGAGGTGCACCCCGGCGAGATCGCGTACGACTACTGGACCACGCACCAAGCGCTGGAGGCCGTCGGCCACCGGCCCGCGTTCGGGCTGAACTTCGACCCGAGCCACTTCGTCTGGCAGGACCTGGACCCGGTCAACTTCCTCTACGACTTCCGGGACCGGATCTACCACGTCGACTGCAAGGAGGCCCGTAAGCGCCTGGACGGCCGCAACGGCCGGCTCGGTTCGCATCTGCCCTGGGGCGATCCGCGGCGCGGCTGGGACTTCGTCTCGGCGGGCCATGGAGATGTCCCGTGGGAGGACGTCTTCCGGATGCTGCGGTCGATCAAGTACGAGGGCCCCATCTCGGTCGAGTGGGAGGACGCGGGCATGGACCGGCTGGCCGGTGCGCCCGAGGCCCTCGCGGACCTGAAGCGTTTCGACTTCGACCCGCCGACCGCGTCGTTCGACGCGGCCTTCGGCGGCGGCGAGTAGCTGCTTCTCTCCGGATCGGGCTCCGGGGAGAGGGCGGGCAGCCCGGTGGCGGAAAGCGCCACCGGGCGGTCAGTCCTGCCCGGAAAGGGCTTTGTCCTCAGGGAGGAAAAAGGCAACTTCTCCTCTGCGCAAGGTCTTTCGGACACGGACGAACACAGCTACGGTCCACTGAGATGTACAGGACATAGACACACCGCATAAGTACAGGACACAGGTGGTCTCCGATGTGACGGCGCACGTCGGTGACACAGCCACCTCCCCCCGGGGATCCGGTGCAGGACGAGCACCGCCCCCGGGAGGCGAGAGCGCTCCTCCGCGCTCCCTTGGCAACCCGCACGTACGAACAGCCCATTGTGGAGGACTTTCGTGCACAGAAAACGCCCCCGAGCCAGAACCCTCCTCGCACTCCTGACGGGCGCCCTGCTCGCAGGATCGAGCCTCAGCGCCGTACCCGCCGCCGCGCATCCGGATGAGCCGCACGCGGAAGAGAGCTTCCAGCAGGTGACCCTCGCGAAGGGCGCCGACGCGGTCGGCGAGCCCATGTCGCTCGCGGTCCTGCCCGACCGGAGGGTGCTGCACACCTCGCGTGACGGCACACTGCGCATCACCGACGCCGGCGGCGACACCATGGTCTCCGGCACGCTGGATGTCTACAGCCATGACGAGGAGGGTCTCCAGGGCGTCGGAGTCGACCCCGACTTCGCCGAGAACCGGGCCATCTACCTCTTCTACGCGCCCAAGCTGGACACCCCGGCGGGCGACGCCCCCGAGAACGGCACGGCGGCCGACTTCGCCCCGTTCGACGGCTACAACCGCCTCTCCCGGTTCACCCTGAACGAGGACGGCACGCTCGACAAGGCGAGCGAGAAGAAGGTCCTCGATGTCACCACCTCGCGCGGCACCTGCTGCCACGTGGGCGGCGACATAGCCTTCGACGCGGACGGCAATCTGTATCTGTCGACCGGCGACGACACCGACCCGTTCGCCTCCGACGGCTACACGCCGATCGACGAGCGGCCGGACCGCAACCCGGCGTTCGACGCCCAGCGCTCCTCCGGCAACACCAATGACCTGCGCGGCAAGGTGCTCCGCATCAAGGTCGCCGAGGACGGCTCGTACACCATCCCCGAGGGCAACCTCTTCGCCCCGGGCACCGAGAAGGCCCGGCCCGAGATCTACGCCATGGGCTTCCGCAACCCCTTCCGTATCTCCGTCGACAAGAAGACGGGCATCGTCTACGTCGGTGACTACGGACCCGACGCCGGCGCCGCCTCCCCGACCCGCGGTCCGGCCGGCCAGGTGGAGTTCGCCCGGGTCACCGAGGCGGGCAACTTCGGGTGGCCGTACTGCACGGGTGACAACGACCCGTTCATCGACTACGACTTCGCCACCAAGGCATCCGGCGCGGCCTTCGACTGCGCGGCGCCCAAGAACACCTCGCCGCACAACACGGGCCTCACCGACCTGCCGCCGGCCCAGCCGGCCTGGATCCCGTACGACGGCGGCAGCCTGCCCGAGTTCGGCAGCGGCTCCGAGTCCCCGATGGCGGGACCGGTCTACCGGTACGACGCCGACCTCGACTCCCCGGTCAAGTTCCCCGAGGAGTACGACGGCGACTTCTTCGCCGGCGAGTTCGGCCGCCAGTGGATCAAGCGGATCGAGCAGGGCGAGGACGGCACGGTCAGCAAGATCAACCCGTTCCCGTGGTCGGGCACCCAGCCCATGGACATGGAGTTCGGCCCCGACGGCGCGCTCTACGTACTCGACTACGGCCTGTCCTGGTTCGGCGGTGACGAGCACTCCGCGCTCTACCGCATCGAGAACTCGACGGGCGGCAAGTCACCGATCGCCGAGGCGGCGGCTTCCAAGACGTCCGGCAAGTCCCCGCTGAAGGTCACCTTCTCCTCCGCGGGCACCCAGGACCCCGACGGCGACACCCTCGCCTACGCGTGGGACTTCGGCGACGGCGGCACCTCGACCGAGGCCAACCCCTCGTACACGTACAAGAAGAACGGCACCTACACCGCGCGGCTCACCGTCACCGACCCGACCGAGCGCACCGCGAGCGCGTCCGTCCGGATCGTCGTCGGCAACACCGCGCCGAAGGTGACACTCGAACTCCCCAACGACGGGCACCTCTTCAACTTCGGGGACACCATCCCCTTCAAGGTGAAGGTCACCGACCCCGAGGACGGGCCGATCGACTGCTCCAAGGTCGTCGTCCGCTACATCCTCGGCCACGACAGCCACGGCCACCCGATCACCTCGGCCAACGGCTGTGAGGGCACCATCACCGCGCCCGCCGACACCGAGCACGACCCCAACGCCAATATCTTCGGTGTGATCGACGCCGAGTACACCGACGGCGGGGGCGGCGGCCAGGCGGCGCTCACCACGCACGACCAGGCGCAGCTCCAGCCGCGCCACCGGCAGGCCGAGCACTTCAACGCCTCCTCCGGCATCAAGATCTACGACAAGGCACCGGCCAACGGCGGCAAGACCGTCGGCGACATCGACAACGGTGACTGGATCTCCTTCAAGCCGTACAACCTGACCGGGTCCAAGACGCTCACCGCCCGGATCTCCTCCGGCGGCGCCGGCGGATTCCTTGAGGTACGTACCGGATCGGCCACGGGCAACCTGCTCGGCTCCGCGCCGATCCCGGTCACCGGCGGCTGGGAGACCTTCCAGGACATCGACGTACCGCTGCGTTCCGTACCCAAGCAGACCACCGAGCTGTTCCTGGTCTTCAAGGGCGGCGCCGGCGCGCTGTACGACCTGGACGACTTCCAGCTCTCCACGGCCGTACCCGGCAAGACCGAGAAGCGGGTCCTGGTCTTCTCCAAGACCGGCGGATTCCGTCATGACTCGATCCCCGCGGGCATCGCCGCGCTCAAGGAGCTCGGCAAGACCACCGGGATCACCGTCGACGCCACCGAGGCGGCCGGCCAGTTCACCACCAACAACCTGGCCAGGTACGACGCGGTGGTCTTCCTCTCCACCACCGGTGATGTCCTCAACGCCGACCAGCAGAAGGCGTTCGAGAACTATGTCGCCACCGGCGGCGGCTACATGGGCGTGCACGCCGCGGCGGACACCGAGTACGACTGGTCCTTCTACGGCGGTCTGGTGGGGGCCTACTTCGACTCCCACCCGCAGATCCAGCCCGCCACCGTACGCGTCGAGGACCATGACCACCCGTCGACCGCTCATCTGGGCGACGAGTGGCAGCGCACCGACGAGTGGTACAACTACCGCACCAACCCCCGGGATCAGGCCCGCGTCCTCGCCACCCTGGACGAGACCACCTACCAGGGCGGCAATATGAAGGGCGACCACCCGATCGCCTGGTGCCAGACCTACGAGGGCGGCCGTGCCTTCTACACCGGCGGCGGCCACACCAAGGAGTCGTACGCGGACGACGCCTTCCGTCAGCACCTGCTCGGCGGCCTGCGGTACGCGGCCGGCCAGGTGAAGGCGGACTGCAAGCCGAAGACCGGTTACCGGGATCTCTTCAACGGCAAGACCCTGGAGGGCTGGAAGCAGGCCGGACCGGGCAAGTTCAACGTCGTGGACGGTGAACTGCGCACGGAGGGCGGCATGGGTCTGCTGTGGTACCAGGCCAAGGAGCTGAAGTCCTACTCCCTGAAGCTGGACTGGAAGATGGACGGGGACGACAACTCCGGTGTCTTCGTGGGCTTCCCGGCCTCCGACGACCCGTGGTCCGCGGTCAACAAGGGGTACGAGATACAGATCGACGCCACCGACTCCGCCGACCGCACCACCGGCTCCGTCTACGGCTTCAAGTCGGCCAACATCAAGGCCAGGGACCAGGTTCTGCGGCCCCCGGGCCAGTGGAACAACTACGAGATCAAGGTCCAGGGTGAGCGTCTGCAGATCTTCCTCAACGGCGTGAAGATCAACGACTTCACCAACACCGACCCGGAGCGCAGTCTCAAGGACGGCTACATCGGCCTGCAGAACCACGGCGCCGATGACCAGGTGTCCTTCCGTGACATCCAGCTCAAGGAGCTGCCTGCCGCCTAGAGACCTCTAAGAGCCAGAGGCCTCTGGGACGGGGCGGCCCGTCAGCCGGCGGCGGGCGGGGAGGCGCCGTACCCCCCGCCCGCCGTCCACCAACCACCACACCACCGGCAGGGAGGCAGCCCCGTGACGACGACCAGTCCCGCGACGACGACCAGCACAGAATCGACTGCAGTACGCACCGGAGTCTGGTTCGTCGGAGCACGCGGCTCCGTCGCCACGACGGCCGTCGCGGGATGCGCGGCGGTCACCGCCGGGCTCCACCCCGCGACGGGCATGGTCACCGAGACCGCGCCCTTCGCGGGCACGGGCCTGCCCGCGCTCTCCTCGCTCGTCTTCGGCGGACATGACACGGCGAGCTGTCCGCTGCCCAAACGCGCCGAGGCGCTGACCGCGGCGGGCGTCCTGCCGCACGGTCTGCCCACCGCGATCCACACCGAACTGGCCGCCGCCGACCGGGAGATACGGGCCGGCGGCCCCCAGCCGGGTGACACCAGGAGCGACGAGGAGATCATCGACTCCTTCGCCGACGACCTCCGGGAGTTCGCGCGCCGCACCGGCGTGGCCCGTACCGTCGTCATCAACGTCTCCTCCACCGAACCCCAGCCCGCCCCGGACGATCCACGGCTCCCCGCCAGCTCGCTCTACGCGGCGGCGGCGATCCGGGCCGGCTGCTCGTATGTCAACTTCACGCCCTCCACCGGGCTGCGCACCGAAGCCCTCACGGCGGCCGCCGAGGCCGGCGGACTTCCCCACGCCGGCCGCGACGGCAAGACAGGCCAGACGCTGCTCCGTTCCGTGCTCGCCCCCATGTTCGTCCAGCGCGCCCTGACCGTACGGGCCTGGTCGGGTACGAACCTGCTGGGCGGCGGGGACGGAGCGGCGCTGGCCGACCCGGCCGCCGCGGCGGCCAAGAACGCGGGCAAGGAACGCGTACTTGCCGACACCCTCGGCACGGCCCCCGAGGGAGAGGTCCATATCGACGACGTCCCGGCGCTCGGCGACTGGAAGACCGCCTGGGACCACATCGCGTTCGACGGCTTCCTCGGCTCGCGGATGATCCTCCAGACCATCTGGCAGGGGTGCGACTCGGCGCTGGCCGCGCCGCTCGTACTCGACCTCGCCCGGCTGGTGTCCCGCGCGCACGAGGCCGGGCTGAGCGGACCGCTGCCCGGACTCGGCTTCTACTTCAAGGATCCGGACGGCGGTCCCGCCGCGCTCGCCGAACAGTTCGACGCGCTGCTCGCCTTCGCCGAGCGGCTGAAGGAGACCAGGTGAGCCTGCGCGGACGCATGCGGGCCTGGGCCGAACTGCTCCGTGTCTCGGCCCTGTTCACCGTCCCGGGCGACGCGCTGGCCGGGGCCGCGGCCCTCGGCGTACGCCCCAATCGCTCCACCGCGCTCGCCGTGGGCGCCTCGCTCTGCCTGTACGAGGCGGGCATGGCTCTCAACGACTGGGCGGACCGCGAGGAAGACGCGATCGACCGCCCGCACCGCCCCATCCCGTCGGGCCGCGTCTCCCCGCCGGCGGCCCTCGCGGCGGCGGGCGCCCTGACGGCCGCGGGCCTCGCCCTCGCGGCCCGCGCGGGCCGTCCGTCCCTGGCGGTGGGCACGGCCCTGGCGGCCACGGTCTGGGCGTACGACCTGCGCCTGAAACACACGGCGGCGGGCCCGGTGGCGATGGGCGCGGCCAGGGCGCTTGACGTGCTGCTCGGCGCGACGGCGACGGTACGCGGGGGCGAGCGCGCCGCGGCGACGGTACGCGGAGGCGAGCGCGCCGCGGCGCCGGCCCGGGGGCCCGCGTACGCCGCGTCGCCCCCGTCGCCCGGCGGCCCCACGCACACGTCGTCCCGTACAGAGGGCCGTCCGCCGACCGGCGGCGTGGGCGCGGGCGCCGGAGCCGTGCGCGCCACCGGCCGCTGGGCCGCTCTCCGTACCGCGCTTCCCTCGGCCACTCTCGTCGGCGCGCACACCGTCGCCGTCACCACCGTCTCGCGCCGCGAGGCGCAGGGCGGTTCGACGGCCGCGCCACTCGCCGCGCTGGTCGCCACCGGCGTGCTGGGCACGCTGGCGGGCAGGTCGCCCGCCGGAGGCCCGTCGCGCGGCGGTCCGCGCGAAGCCCTGCGTCGCGCCACCACCGGCGCGGGCCGGGCGACGGGCCCCGCCCCCGCCCCGGTCGCCGGCCCCCAGGCCGGCCCCGCGCTCGCCGGGGCGCTCGCCCTCGTCTACGCGGGGACCGCCGGGCGGCCCCTGCTGCACGCCGCGCTCAACCCGTCGCCACCGCTCACCCAGCGTGCCGTCGGCGGCGGTATCCGGGCGATGATCCCGCTCCAGGCCGCGCTGGCCGCGCGCGGCGGGTCGGCCGGGGTCGCGCTCGGTGTCATGGGACTCGTACCGCTGGCCCGCACGTTCGCACGGAAAGTGAGCCCCACATGAGTCTGCGTTTCGGATACGGCACCAACGGGCTCACCGATCTGCGCCTCGACGACGCTCTCGGACTGCTCGCCGATCTCGGGTACGACGGCGTCGGGCTGACCCTCGACCATATGCATCTCGACCCGCTGGCCCCCGATCTCACCGCCCGCACCCAGCGGGTCGCCCGGCGGCTGGCGGAGCTGGGCCTCGGGGTCACCGTCGAGACCGGCGCCCGTTACATACTCGACCCGCGCCGCAAGCACGGCCCCACACTGCTCGACCCGGACCCCGACGACCGCGCCGCCCGTACGCGCCTGCTGGTCACGGCCGTGCGGGTGGCGGCCGACCTCGGCGCGCACGCCGTCCACTGCTTCAGCGGAGTCGTCCCTGGCCCCACTGACACCGACACCGCCTGGAAGCGGCTCGAAGAGGCGATGGGCCCGGTCCTCGACGCGGCGGAGGCCGCCGACATCCCCCTCGCCGTCGAGCCCGAACCCGGCCATCTCGTCTCGGACATCGCGGGATTCCACCGGCTCAGACAGCTGCTCGGCGACCCGGAACCACTCGGGCTCACCCTCGACATCGGCCACTGCCAGTGCCTGGAGCCCGCGTCGCCCGCCGACTGCGTACGGGACGCGGCGCCCTGGCTGCGGCATGTGCAGATCGAGGACATGCGACGCGGTGTGCATGAGCATCTGCCGTTCGGCGACGGCGAGATCGACTTCCCGCCCGTGCTCGCCGCGCTGGCCGCGACCGGCTACGAGGGCCTGACCGTCGTGGAGCTGCCCCGTCACTCCCACGCAGGACCCGAACTGGCCCGCACCTCGCTGGACTTCCTGCGCGCACAGGGGGTGTCCTGATGACCCCCGCCCGCGAGGAACTGCTCCTCGCGCTCGACGCGCCCGCCAGGTCCTGGCTGGACGACGCCCTCGCCGAGGCCACCGCCGCCCCTGACGACGACAACGTTGCCGCCGCTCCCTGGGAGCTGCGCTTCGCCGCCGCGGGCCGGCACTGCGGCCGGGACCACGCCGACGCCGTCCGTATCCTGCTGCTCCAGGAGGCGGGCGCCGGACTCGCCACCCTGACCCGGCTCTACCAGCGGGGCACCGCCGCCGAGCGGCGCGCCGTCCTGCTCGCCCTGCCCCACCGCGTCACGGGACCCGGCGGGCTGCCGCTGGTCGAGGACGCCCTGCGGACCAATGACACCCGGCTGGTCGCCGCCGCCGTCGGTCCGTACGCCGCCGCCCATCTCGACCCCCACGCCTGGCGGCACGCCGTCCTCAAGTGCCTCTTCACCGGTGTGCCGGTCGACGCCGTCGAGGGCCTGGCCGCACGCGCCCACGGAGACACCGAACTGGCCAGGATGCTCGCCGACTTCGCGGCGGAGCGCACCGCCGCCGGCCGTCCCGTACCCGCCGACCTGCACCATGCGTTGACCCTGACCGGCGAGGAGTCCTGATGCGCATCTTCGACCCCCACATCCATATGACCTCCCGCACCACGGACGACTACCGGGCGATGTACGACTCCGGTGTCCGCGCCCTGGTCGAGCCGTCCTTCTGGCTCGGACAGCCCCGCACCTCACCCGAGAGCTTCTTCGACTACTTCGACGCGCTGCTCGGCTGGGAGCCGTTCCGCGCCGCCCAGTACGGCATCGCCCACCACTGCACGCTCGCCCTCAACCCCAAGGAGGCGAACGACCCGCGCTGCACCCCCGTCCTCGACGAACTGCCGCGCTATCTGGTCAAGGACGGAGTCGTCGCCGTCGGCGAGATCGGTTACGACTCGATGACCCCGGCCGAGGACACCGCCCTGGCCGCGCAGTTGCAGCTGGCCGCCGATCACGGGCTGCCCGCGCTCGTCCACACCCCGCACCGCGACAAGCTGTCGGGGCTGCGCCGCACCATCGACGTCGTACGGGAATCCGCACTCGCCCCGGACCGGGTGCTGCTCGACCATCTCAACGAGACGACCGTCAAGGACGCCGCGCAGAGCGGCAGTTGGCTCGGCTTCTCGATCTATCCGGACACCAAGATGGACGAGAGCCGGATGGTCGCCGTCCTCAAGGAGCACGGCACCGACAAGGTTCTCGTCAACTCGGCCGCGGACTGGGGCAACAGCGATCCGCTCAAGACCCGGAAGGTCGGCGACGCGATGCTCGCCGCCGGGTTCAGCGAGGACGACGTCGACCAGGTCCTGTGGCGCAACCCCGTGGCCTTCTACGGGCTCAGCGGCCGACTCCAGCTGGACGTCCCCGCGCCCGAGGCCCTGCACGAGGGCAACTCCGTGCTGCGCGGAGGGGAGTGAGAGCATGCGCTTCCGCCACCCCGACGGCTCCACCGTCCACCTCTCGTACTGCACCAATGTCCACCCCGCCGAGACCCTGGACGGCGTACTGGCCCAACTGCGCGACCACTGCGAGCCGGTACGCAGACGCCTCGGCCGGGACCGCCTCGGCATCGGCCTGTGGCTCGCCAAGGACGCCGCCCAGGCCCTGATCAACGACCCGGCGGTGCTGCGCGGGCTCCGCGCCGAACTGGACAGGCGCGGTCTTGAGGTCGTCACGCTCAACGGCTTCCCGTACGAGGGCTTCGGCGCCGAAGAGGTCAAGTACCGCGTGTACAAGCCGGACTGGAGCGACCCCGAGCGGCTCGCCCACACCAGCGATCTGGCCCGGCTGCTGGCCGCGCTGCTGCCCGACGATGTCACCGAGGGCTCCGTCTCCACCCTCCCGCTCGGCTGGCGTACCCCCTGGGACGACGCCGCGGCCCGTACCGCCCAGCAGGCGCTGTCCGCGCTCTCCGAGCGGCTGGACGCGCTGGAGGAACTGACCGGCAAGTCCATCAGGATCGCGCTGGAACCGGAGCCCGGCTGCACCGTCGAGACCACCGCGGACGCGATCGGCCCGCTCACTGACATCGCCGGTGACCGCATCGGCATCTGTATCGACACCTGCCATCTCGCCACCTCCTTCGAGGACCCGGCCGGCGCGCTCGGCGCCCTGGAGGCGGCGCGTATCGCCATCCCCAAGGCCCAGCTCTCCGCCGCCCTGCACGCCGAGCAGCCGCATCTGCCGGAGGTACGGGAGGCGCTGGCCTCCTTCGCCGAGCCCCGCTTCCTGCACCAGACCCGTACCCGCACCGCCGCCGGACTGCGCGGTACGGACGATCTGGCCGAGGCGCTGGCCGGCGATGTGCTGCCCGACGGAGCCCCCTGGCGCGCGCACTTCCATGTCCCGCTGCACGCGCCGCCCGCCGCGCCGCTCACCTCCACCCTTCCGGTGCTCCGCGACACCCTGGCCCGGCTCGTCGGCGGCCCGCATCCGCGCACCCGTCATCTGGAGGTCGAGACCTACACCTGGCAGGCGCTGCCGCAGGAGCTGCGGCCCCGTTCGCGCGGACAGCTCGCCGACGGGATCGCGGCCGAACTCACCCTGGCGCGTGATCTGTTGACCGACCTCGGCCTGAAGGAGCTGCCATGAAAGAGACCCAGGCCGAGACTCCGGCCCCGAACCCGCTGCTGGTTCTCGATGTCGTCGGGCTCACGCCCCAGCTGCTCGCTCATATGCCGAACCTGCGCGGGCTGGCGGCGTCCGGCTCCCAGGCACCGCTCTCCACAGTGCTGCCCGCCGTCACCTGTAGCGCGCAGTCCACCTTCCTCACCGGCACACTCCCCGCCGAGCACGGCATCGTCGGCAACGGCTGGTACTTCCGCGAGCTGGGCGATGTGCTGCTCTGGCGCCAGCACAACGGCCTCGTCTCCGGCGACAAGCTCTGGGACGCCGCGCGCCGCGCGCACCCGGGCTATACGGTCGCCAACATCTGCTGGTGGTACGCGATGGGCGCGGACACCGACTACACAGTCACCCCGCGGCCGGTCTACTACGCGGACGGCCGCAAGGAACCCGACTGCTACACCCGGCCGCCCGCGTTGCACGACGAACTCACCGAGAAGCTCGGTACGTTCCCCCTCTTCCACTTCTGGGGACCCGGCGCCGATCTGGTCTCCTCGCAGTGGATCATCGACGCCACCCGCCATATCGTCACCACCCGGCGGCCCGATCTGGCGCTCTGCTATCTGCCGCATCTCGACTACGACCTCCAGCGCTACGGCCCCGACGACCCGCGCTCGCACCGGGCGGCGACGGAACTCGACACCGCCATGGCCCCGCTGCTGGACGACGCCAGGGCGGAGGGCCGTACGGTCGTCGCGCTCTCCGAATACGGCATCACGCGTGTCTCACGGCCCGTCGACATCAACCGGGCCCTGCGCAGGGCCGGGCTCCTTGAGGTGCACACCCAGGACGGCATGGAGTATCTCGACCCGATGGCCTCCCGGGCCTTCGCCGTCTCGGACCATCAGCTCGCCCATGTCTATGTACGCCGCCCCGAGGACCTTGACGCCACGCGCGAGGCACTGAAGGATCTCCCCGGGATCGACGAACTCCTGGACGACGAGGGCAAGAAGGCGCACGGCCTGGACCACCCCCGCTCGGGTGAGCTGGTCGCCATAGCCGAGCCCGACGCGTGGTTCACGTACTACTACTGGCTCGACGACGACCGGGCCCCCGACTTCGCCCAGCTGGTCGAGATCCACCGCAAACCGGGCTATGACCCCGTCGAGCTGTTCATGGACCCCCTCGATCCGTATGTACGCCTCAAGGCGGCCAAGGCGATCGCCCGCAAGAAGCTCGGTATGCGCTACCGCCTCGCGGTCGTCCCCCTGGACGCCTCGCCCATCCGCGGCAGCCATGGCCGGCTGCCGCAGAGCGACGACGAAGGTCCGCTCATCCTGTGCTCCACCCCCCGCGCTGTCGGTGACCGGGTCGCGGCCACCGACGTCAAATCCCTTCTCCTCCAGCTTGCCGGACTGCACTGAAAGAAGGAGTTCCGCAATGAGCCGCAAGAAGTCAGCCGACCCAGAGCTCGCCCAGAAGCTGAGCAGACGCAATATGCTCGGCGTCGCCGCGGGCGCGACCGCCGCCGCCGTCCTCGGCGCCTCGGCGACCCCCGCCGCCGCCCAGGGCAAGGGAAACGGGCATGGCCACGGCCATGGCCAGCCCGTCCTGCCCCCCGGCCGGCTCGGCATCCAGCTCTACTCACTGCGTGACAAGGTCTCCACGATCGGCTTCGCGAAGGTCTTCGAGGAGCTGGAGCGCTTCGGCTACGACGAGGTCGAGTTCGCCGGATACACCCAGGGATCCGCGGGCGCGATCACCCTGCCCCAGCTCAAGCGGCTGGCCAGGAATCACGGGCTCAAGGGCATCGGCAGCCATGTCAACTACTACGACGACAACAACCCCAACGCCTACAGCTTCGCCCAGAACCTCACCAAGGTCCTGGACGACGCCCAGGAGCTGGGTCTTGACCACATCGGTACGGCGTCGGGCCCGTGGCGCTACGGATCGACCGTGGACGGCTGGAAGCGGGCAGCCGCGGACTTCAACGCCTATGGGGCCGCGGCCAAGCGGCGTGGCATGAAGTTCTACCAGCACAACCACGCGGAGGAGTTCTCCTTCGCCTCCGACCAGCCCAACGTCCGTCTCTACGACGTTCTGCTGGCCGAGACCGACCCCAGCCTGGTCTATCTGGAGATGGACATCTACTGGGCGTTCGCGGAGCAGTTCCGCTTCAGCAAGACCCCCGAGGGCAAGCCCGCGCCCTTCGACCCGCTGCGCTATGTGCTCAAGCAGCCGCACCGTTACCCGCTGTTCCACGTGAAGGACGGCATCGAGGACATCGCCGCCCGCGACGGCTACCGCATGGTGGACGTCGGTGACGGTGACATCGACTACCAGCGCTTCATATCGGCGGTGAACAAGACCCGCGGCGGACGCCGTGACCACCACTGGCAGGTGGAGCACGACCAGCCGGTGGACTCCCTCCTCTTCGCCAAGAAGTCGTCCGCGCATCTGCACTCCCTGCGCGAACGCCGGTAGTCCATACGGCACATATGTCAGTGTGACGGCACAGTGGTGTGATCACACGGCGGCGGCCCTCCTCGCGGCTCGGTAGTGAGCCGCGAGGAGGGCCGCTTACTCGCGAACGGTCACCCGCCGGCCGGTTGCGGCACGGGGGGAGCGCTCTTGTCCGGCGATTGACCGGGATTACGCAACAGCATGGCCATGGCCGCGGCTACGAGGGACAGTCCGCCGGCGAGGATGTACGCGCCGTTGTAGCCCCAGGAGTGGACCGCCATCGCTCCGAGCCCGCCTCCGAACAGCCCGCTGATCAGCTTGCCGCTGTAGGCGAGACCGTAGTTGGTGGCGTTGTAGTTCTCACCGAAGTAGTCCGGTGTGAGCGCCGCGAACAGCGGGAAGAACGCCCCGCCGCCGAAGCCGGAGATGAAGGCGAACACCAGGAACAGGATCTCGTTCTTCGTGTTTCCCGCCCACAGGACGCCGAACTGTGCGAGTCCCAGCACCGTGATCACGAAGATCAGTGTGCTCTTGCGGCCCCAGAGGTCCGACAGCCAGCCGACAACTCCTCGCCCGACGCCGTTGACGACGGACAGCACACCGGCCGACGAGGCGGCGACGAGTGGTCCGAACCCGACGTCCTTGGCGAACGGCACCTGGAAGGAGATACCGAAGATGGACACCCCGGCGGTGATCACCAGCAGCACCCAGATCAGCGGGAGCATGCCCGTCCTGATGGCCTCCATGGGCCGGTACTGCTTCGCCGCCGGAGGGTTCTTGGCGAGGGTCTTCGCGTTCTTGCTGTTCGCCGCGATCTTCAGCGGGTCGATATCCGCCGGCCACCAGTTCTGCGGGGGATCCCTGAAGAACAGGGCGCAGACGGCGACGATGACCAGCACATAGACCCCGATCAGGTCGAGCACCGTCCGGTAGTTACCGAGGTTGAACGCGTAGTTGAAGATGAAGATGAACGGCACCGCGCCATAGGCGAATCCGCCGTTGACGAATCCCGTCTTTCCACCACGGCGTTCCGGGAACCACTTGCCCACCATATTGATGCAGGTGGCGTAGATGAGACCGGATCCGACACCGCCGAGCAGGCCGAATCCGAGGACCGCGGCCGACACGTTGTTGAAGTGCGAGATGGAGAGGAAGCCCACGAAGGAGAGAGCGGCGCCGATCAGTGTGGCGGCGCGCGCTGTCAGAATCCCCTTCTCCCGCAGCCAGCCTGCCGGGAAGGCGACACCCGCCTGGAAGAACACCCAGATGCTGAGGATCCAGAAGGTGTTGCTCTGGGACCAGCCATGCGCCGCGGAGAGGACACTTTCGGCTGAGCCGAAGGCGTACTCGAAGACGCTGATGGCCATCATGGCCGCCCATGGCAGGTACACCATGAACTTTCGGGAGTGTCCGAGTATTTGTCGGTCGGTCTCGCCGATGCGGTAGACGCGGCCACGATCATCTGTGATTTCGCGGTAGCCCGCGTCGGCCGTAGCCGACGCGGACCCACCGGAAAGAGGTTCTGCTGACATTAAGCGATTTCACGGCCAATCGGGTTCGGGTTTGCTTCGATTTTCTTGCTGTCCGGCCTTCCTGGCGCCTTGAGGAACAGTGCCAGTACCGCTGAGGCGAGTCCGATGCTTCCGGCGATGATGAACGCGCCTTCGTAATCCCAGGCGGCCACCACGACGGCTCCCATACCGGAACCGACCAGACCGGAGATGAGCTTGGAGCTGTAGACCATGCCGTAGTTGGACGCGTTGTTGTTCTCTCCGAAGTAGTCCGCCGTCATCGCGGCGAACAGCGGGAAGATCGCGCCGCCACCGAAGCCGGAGACCATCGAGCAGAAGAGGAAGAACGGCATGCTGCCCATGGACCCGGAGACGAGCACACCGAACTGCGCGGTGCCCAGGACCAGGCAGACGAAGATCAGGGTGTTACGGCGTCCGTACCGGTCGGAGATCCAGCCGATGACACCGCGACCCGTGCCGTTGACGATCGCCTTGAGCGACATCGCGGTGGCCACGATCCCGCCCGCGAACCCCATGTCCTTGCCGAAGGGCACCTGGAACGCGATTCCGAAGATGTTGATACCCGCCGTGCAGAGCAGGCAGAACCACATCATCCACAGCACGGGTGTACGTGCCGCTTCCTTCGGCGTGTACTGCTTCACCGCCGGCGGGTTCTTCTCCAGCGCACGCCGGATCCTCGGGTCCTCCGACGTCTTCAGCGGGTCGACCTCGGAGGGCCACCAGTACTTCGGCGGGTCCTTGAAGAACCAGCCGGAGACCGCGACGACAGCACAGCAGATGACACCGACAGCCACCAGAACCGTCTGGTAGTTGCTCAGGTCCATGTACGAGGTGAACAGGAAGACGAAGGGCACCGAGCCGTAGGCGAAACCGCCGTTGACGAGGCCGGTCTTGCCTCCCTTGCGCTCCGGATACCACTTGCCGACCATGTTCACACAGGTGGCATAGACGAGACCCGCGCCGATGCCGCTGAACATACCGAAGCCGATGTACGCCACGATCACATGCGGCGCGTAGGCCAGTGAGAGATAGCCGAGGAGCGTACCCAGCGCGCCGAGCATCATGGCGTACCGGGCGGGCAGCTTGCCGCTCTCACGGAGCTGCCCCGCGGGGAAGGCCACGGCCGCCTGGAAGAATATCCAGACGCCCATCAGCCAGAATATGTGCCCGCTGCTCCATAGATGGGCCTCGTGCAGAGTGTCCTCAGCCGAGGTGAACGCGTACTCCGACGAACTGATGCCCATCATCCCGATCCACGGGAAGAGCACCATCGTCCATCGCGCACGGCCCATGATGTCCCGGTCGGACTCACCGATCCGGAACACACGGCCGTTGGCATCCGTCACCTCCTTGAAGGGGACGGTGCTGGAGAGTTGAGTGGTAGTCATGCGGTGTAGACACCCCTTGCATCGAAAGAACTGGCCAGCGCCCCCTGTCCGAACTTTCGTGCCACCCGACTTGGTCAGGTCATCGACTTCCTCCCAACGGGCTTAACACCGAATCTTTCTGACGGTGTGTCATGATCTTTTTCCGAGTGGCGGTCAACAGCCCCGCCGCTCGCGTCCACACGGCGGTGTCATGTCCGGGGTGCAGCCCCAGGACCGGCCGGTGGAAGTCTGGTGGATGTGTCACAGCAGCCCCGCGGCCCGCGCCCACGCGTACTTCGCACCGAGCGCCGCGACCGGCTTCTCGGTGGTGTACGGATAGGCCACCACTCCGCGCTCGAAGAGGTACTGACAGGCCTCCTCGACCTCGATGTCGCCCGCGAGGGACGCCACCACCGGTTTCTGGATGCCCTTCGCGCGGAACTCCTCGACCACCCGGGCCGTTAGTTCAGCGAAGGCCATGGGAGGAGTGACGATCGTGTGCCAGTAGCCCAGCACCAGCGCGTGGATCCGCGAGTCCTCAAGGCCGAGCCTGATCGTCGCCTCGTACGTGGCCGGGGGCTCGCCCCCGGTGATGTCCACCGGGTTGCCCGCCGCGCCGAAGGGAGGGATGAACGCGCGGAACGCCGTGTCGAGGTCCGGCGGGATCTCCATCAGCGACATGCCGTTGTCGACGACGGCGTCGGAGAGCAGTACGCCCGAGCCGCCCGCGCCGGTGATGATGACGACGTTGTCGCCCAGCGGAGTGGGGAGCACGGGCAGCGCCCGCGCGTACTCCAGCATCTCGTTCAGGCCCGGCGCCCGGATGACGCCCGCCTGCCGCAGCACATCGTCGTAGACGGCGTCGTCACCCGCGAGCGCGCCCGTGTGCGAGCCCGCCGCTCTGGCGCCGGCCGCCGTACGCCCCGCCTTGAGGACCACGACCGGCTTCTTCGGTACGGTCGCGCGCGCCGCCGCCACGAAGGCCCGGCCGTCCTTCAGGTCCTCCAGGTGCATGGCGACGCACTCGGTGTTCGGGTCCTCGCCGAACCAGGTCAGCAGATCGTCCTCGTCGAGGTCCGACTTGTTGCCGAGGCCGACGATCGCCGAGACACCCGTTCCCGTACTCCTGGCGAAGCCGAGGATCGCCATCCCGATGCCGCCGGACTGCGAGGTCAGCGCCACACCGCCACGGACGTCGTACGGGGTGCAGAAGGTGGCGCAGAGGTCCTGCCAGGTGGAGTAGTAGCCGTAGATGTTCGGCCCCAGCAGCCGTACGCCGTACTCCTCGCCGATCGCCACGATCCGCGCCTGGAGTTCGTGCTCGCCGGTCTCGGCGAAGCCGGAGGGGATCAGCACGGCGTTCGGGATGCCCCGGCGGCCGACCTCTTCGAGGGCCGAGGGGACAGAGGCCGCGGGGATCGCGAAGACGGCCACATCGGGCTGGCCCGGAACGTCCATCACGCTCTTGTACGCCTTACGGCCGAGGATGTCATCGGCCTTGGGGTTCACCGGATGGATCTCTCCCGGGAAGCCCCCGTCGATCAGGTTCCGCATGACCGAGTTTCCGATCTTGCCCGGCTCGCCGGAGGCCCCGATCACCGTCACCGACGCGGGCTTCATCAGCCGCCGCATCGAGACGAGGATCTCCTCGCGGGTGTACGTACGACGCCTGACCGGCTTCTCGGAGGCCAGCAGAATGCGCACGTCCGCGGCCGTCACCCCGGTCGCCGAGGCGAACACCGGATTGAGATCGACCTCGGCGATCTCCGGGAAGTCGGCCGCGAGCCGCGATACCTTCACCACCAGATCGGCGAGCGCGTCCCGGTCGACGGCCGCGCCGCCGCGCACCCCGCGCAGGATCTCCGCCGCGCGGATCCCGTCGAGCATCGACAGCGCGTCGTCCCTGGACGCCGGTGCGAGCCGGAACGTGACGTCCTTGAGCACCTCCACCAGGACACCGCCGAGACCGAAGGCCACGATCGGGCCGAAGGTCGGGTCGGTGACCGTACCGACGAGCACCTCGGTGCCGGCCGGCACCATCTGCTGCACCTGTACGCCGAGGATCCGCGCCTGCGGGTCGTACGCCCGCGCGTTGGAGACGATTCCGGTGAACGCCCCGCGCACCTCCGCGGTCGAGCGCAGGCCCGTCATGACGCCGCCCGCCTCCGTCTTGTGCGTGATCTGCGGCGAGACGATCTTCAGCGCGACCGGGAACCCGATCCGGTCGGCGAGGGCCACCGCCTCGTCGGCGTTCTCGGCGAGGCCCTCCGCCGGGGTGGGGATGGCGTAGGCGTCGGTGACGCTCTTGCCCTCGGGCGCGGTCAGGGCCGTACGTCCCTCGGCCAATGCGGCGTCCAGGACAGCGCGTACGGCCTTCTGACGCTCCTCAGTGATGTCCACCGCTAGATGACTCCGTTCGTTTTGAGCAGTCGCAGTTCCTCGTCGTCGAGACCGAGCTCGCCGACGTACACCTCCTCGTTGTGTTCACCGAGCAGAGGTGAGGTGACCACGTCAACCGGGGAGTCGGAGAGCTTCAGCGGGCTGCCGACCGTGGTGAACGTGCCGCGCTGCGGGTGCGGGACCTCGACGACCATCTCGTTGGCCGCCAGGGAGTCGTCCTCGATGATCTCCTTGGTGGAGAGGATCGGGCCGCACGGGATGTTGTGCGCGTTGAGCTTCTCCAGCACCTCCCACTTGGGGAGCGTGCTCGTCCACTCCTCGATGAGCTGGAACATCTTGCCGAGCTTGGGCAGCCGGGCCTCCGGGGTCGCCCAGTCGGGGTCGTCCGCCAGCTCGGGCCGGCCCATCAGCTCGGTGACCGGCCGCCAGCCGACCGGCTGGACGATCACATACACATAGTCGTTGGGGCCGCCCGGCGCGCATCTGACGGCCCATCCGGGCTGTCCGCCGCCGCTCGCGTTGCCGCTGCGCGGTACGTCGTCGCCGAAGTCCTCGTTGGGGTACTCGGCGAGCGGCCCGCGCGCCAGCCGCTGCTGGTCGCGGAGTTTGACCCGGCAGAGGTTGAGGACGGCGTGCTGCATCGCGACATTGACACGCTGGCCGCGACCGGTGTGCTCACGCTGGAAGAGCGCGGCGAGTATGCCGGCGACGGCGTGGACACCGGTGCCGGAGTCGCCTATCTGCGCGCCGGTGGCGAGCGGGGGCCCGTCCTCGAAGCCGGTGGTGGTCATCGAGCCGCCCATGGCCTGCGCGACGACCTCGTACGCCTTGAAGTTGGTGTACGGACCATCGCCGAAGCCCTTGATGGAGGCGTAGACGATCCGCGGGTTGATCTCCTGGATGCGCTCCCAGGTGAAACCCATGCGGTCCACGGCGCCCGGGCCGAAGTTCTCCACCATGACATCGGAGCGGCGGATCAGCTCGGTGAGGATCTCCTTGCCGCGCTCGGTCTTGGTGTTGAGGGTGATGGACCGCTTGTTGCAGTTGAGCATCGTGAAGTACAGCGAGTCGACGTCGGGGATGTCGCGCAGCTGCTTACGGGTGATGTCGCCGGTCGGAGCCTCCAGCTTCAGCACGTCCGCGCCGAGCCAGCCGAGCAACTGGGTCGCGGAGGGGCCGGACTGAACATGCGTCATGTCCAGTACCCGTACGCCGGAGAGTGCCTTGGCCGACGCGGTCGTCCGGGCGGTCTCAAGAGCCTGAGTCATCGAGGGGCTCCTCTACTTGTACCTGGTGTGGTCCATGGGTACGGGGGCGTGCGCTTCGCTCGCTTCTGTCCGGCATGAGGAGGCCCCTGTCCCTTCGCATACGGGAGGGCCATCGCCCTCGCGGTACATTGCATACAGTCGACGAATACTGTATGAAGCTTGTTATCCCGCATCCTGCGGATGGTGTCCAGGGGGCGTGCGGCACTTTCGTCAAAAAGGGAGCCGGCATGGATCTGTACGAGCACCAAGCAAGGGAACTCTTCACGGACCATGGCATCGCGGTGCCTGAGGCCGAGGTGGTGGAGCTGGCGAGGGAGGCCAGGTTCGCCGCCGAACGGCTCGGTGGCCGGGTGGTCGTCAAGGCACAGGTGAAGACCGGAGGCCGGGGCAAGGCGGGCGGGGTGAAGCTCGCGATCGACCCGGCCGCGGCCGAATTGACCGCCCGTCAGATGCTCGGCATGGATATCAAGGGCCACACCGTCAGGAAGGTGATGCTGGCCCAACCAGTGCATATTGCATCTGAGTTCTACGTCTCCTACGTCCTCGACCGGGCCACGGGCACCTTCCTCGCGATCGCCTCCGCCGAGGGCGGCATGGATATCGAGGAGCTCGCGGCGAGCCGCCCGGAGGCGGTCGCGAGGGTCCCCGTCGACCCCGCGGAAGGGGTTACGGAGGCAAAGGCGGCGGAGATCGCGAGGGCCGCTCAGCTGCCCCCCGAGACCGTCCCCGTACTCCGGGCGCTCTGGCGGGTGGTGGTCCGGGAGGATGCCCTTCTGGTCGAAGTCAACCCATTGGTCCGTACCGAAGAAGGGCTGATTCTCGCCCTCGACGGAAAAATTACCCTTGACGACAACGCGCGCTTCCGGCAAGAGCGTTGGGGCGACCGTGCGAGCGAGGAGCACGGCGACCCGCTGGAAGCAGCGGCGGCGGCCAAGGGGCTCAACTACGTCAAGCTCGACGGCGAGGTCGGCATCATCGGCAACGGCGCGGGCCTCGTCATGTCCACCCTCGATGTGGTCGCCGGCTGCGGCGCCCGCCCCGCCAACTTCCTCGACATCGGGGGAGGGGCGTCCGCCCAGGTGATGGCGGACGGTCTGACGGTCATCCTCTCCGACCCGGCGGTCAAGTCCGTGTTCGTGAACGTCTTCGGCGGCATCACGGCCTGCGACGCCGTCGCCGAGGGCATCGTCCAGGCCCTGGAATCCGTGCGGTTGACCAAACCGCTCGTGGTGCGCCTCGACGGCAACAACGCGGCGCGTGGCCGTGTGATCCTCGCGGACCGCGCGCATCCACTCGTGGAGCAGGTCAACACCATGGACGGAGCGGCCCGGCAGGCCGCCGTCCTGGCGAACGTCGGATAGCGATCGGATATGTGGGATACGTGGGATAAGGAGAGCGACAGACCATGGCGATCTTCCTGACCAAGGAGAGCAAGGTCCTCGTCCAGGGCATGACCGGCGGCGAGGGCATGAAACACACCCGGCGGATGCTCGCCGCCGGGACCGACATCGTCGGCGGTGTGAACCCGCGCAAGGCAGGCCGTACCGTCGACTTCGACGTCCCCCACGGCCCTGAGGGCCGGGGAGGTGCCCCCTGTGCCGTACCCGTCTTCGGCTCGGTGAGCGAGGGCATGGCGGCGACGGGCGCGGACGTCACCGTTGTCTTCGTACCGCCACCGTTCGCCAAGGCCGCCGTCATCGAGGCCGCGGACGCGCGGATCGGGCTCGCGGTCGTGATCACCGAGGGCATCCCCGTCCATGACGCCGTCTCCTTCCAGGCGTACGCCAAGAAGCGGGGCACCCGGATCATCGGCCCCAACTGTCCCGGACTGATCAGCCCCGGGCAGTCCAACGCGGGCATCATCCCGGCGGACATCGCTGCCAAGCCCGGCCGGATCGGACTCGTCTCCAAGTCCGGCACCCTGACCTACCAGCTCATGTACGAGCTGCGGGAGACCGGCTTCTCCTCGGCCGTCGGCATCGGCGGCGATCCCGTCGTGGGCACCACCCATATCGACTGCCTCGCCGCCTTCGAGGACGACCCGGACACAGAACTGATCGTTCTCATCGGGGAGATCGGCGGCGACGCGGAGGAACGCGCCGCGGCGTACATAGCCGAGCGCGTCACCAAGCCGGTCATCGGCTACATCGCCGGATTCACCGCGCCGGAAGGCAAGACGATGGGGCACGCCGGCGCGATCGTCTCCGGTTCCTCCGGTACCGCGGAGGCCAAGAAGAAGGCCCTGGAGGCGGTCGGCGTGCGGGTCGGCTCCACCCCCTCGGAGACCGCGCGGCTGGTACTCGACCGTCTCGCGATGTCACGTGACGTCGCTCATAATTGAAGGGAGTGTGTGCCTCCCCCCATCCGGATCACGATTGACTACGGACGAGAGCCGAGCCATGCAACTCCCGCCACGCTAGAGCGGAGACCCTCAATGGCACCCACCCTCACCACTTCCTCACTGATACTCAAGCCGGGCACAGCCTGGTCGGACGCATGGGACCGCTGCCTCGCCGTGGCGCCCGAGGCGTTCCAGGACGACCGTGTGCGTAACCTCTGGGCAGCGTCCTGGAAGTCCGACGGCCGCGCCGTGCCCGCGACCAGCCCGGTCGACGGGGGCCCCATCGCCGGTCCGCCCCGGCTTGACTCCGAAACCGCCCAGCGGGCGGTGCGCGCCTGTCTGGACGCACACCGCGCCTGGCGTGATGTCCCACTGTCCGAGCGCAAGGCACGCGTCACCGCCACGCTCGACGCGCTCACCGAACACCGTGAACTGCTCGCCCTCCTGCTCGTCTGGGAGATCGGCAAGCCGTGGCGGCTCGCCCAGGCCGACGTCGACCGTGCGATCGACGGCGTGCGCTGGTACGTGGACGGCATCGAACCGATGCTCACGGACCGGACCCCGCTGGCGGGCCCCGTCTCCAACATCGCCAGCTGGAACTATCCGATGTCCGTCCTGATCCACGCGATGCTGGTGCAGGCCCTGGCCGGCAACGCGGTGATCGCCAAGGCGCCGACCGACGGGGGAGTGGCCTGTCTGACCCTGGCCTGCGCGCTCGCCGTCCGTGAGGGTGTGCCCCTCACGCTGGTCAGCGGCAGCGGCGGCGAACTCTCCGAGGCGCTCGTGCGCGCGCCCGAGATCGGCTGCGTCTCCTTCGTCGGAGGTCGCGACACCGGCGCCAGAATCGCCACAGCAGTCGCTGACCTGGGCAAACGGCATATCCTCGAACAGGAGGGCCTGAACACCTGGGGCATCTGGAACTTCAGCGACTGGCCGTCACTGACCGCGGTCATCCCGAAACTCTTCGACTACGGCAAGCAGCGCTGCACGGCGTATCCACGCTTCGTGGTCCAACGCTCGCTGTTCGCGGACTTCCTGGCCGCGTATCTCCCCGCCGTACGCTCCATCCGCCTGGGCCATCCCCTCGCGGTCGAGCGGCCGGATGACCCGCTGCCGGAACTGGACTTCGGACCACTCATCAACGCGGCCAAGGCCAAGGAACTGAACGACCAGGTGTCCGAGGCGATCAGCCGCGGCGCCGTCCCACTGCACCAGGGAGCACTGGAGGAGGGGCTGTTCCTGCCCGGCCAGGACACCAGCGCCTACCTCCCGCCCGTCACCCTGCTCAACCCGCCCCCGTCCTCCCCGCTGCACCACGCGGAACCCTTCGGCCCGGTCGACACGATCGTCCTGGTCGATACGGAGGCGGAACTGCTGGCCGCGATGAACGCCTCGAACGGCGCCCTCGTCGCGACCCTCTCCACCGACGACCCGGACACCTACGCCCGGCTCTCCACCCAGATCCGCGCCTTCAAGACCGGCCACGGCAAACCCCGTTCCCGCGGGGACCGCGACGAACTGTTCGGCGGCTTCGGCCACTCCTGGCGCGGCGCGTTCGTCGGCGGTGAACTCCTCGTACGAGCGGTGACGGACGGTCCCCCGGGAGAGCGCCCGCCGGGCAACTTCCCGGACTACCACCTGATGCCATAACCCCTACGGTGCCGAGCGCTCCCCATCACCCCCGAGGGGAGCGCTCGGCACCACTCCGCCCCCTCCGCGACGTTCTGTGCGGAGTCCACGACGTTCCGTGTCCGGCGCCTCGTACGAGGGGTTCGAAGCCCCGAAGCGTGACCGGCCACGGACCCCTGACCACCGGATATACGGGTGAGAGCCACCTCGAACCCCTGGTATCGTTGTCTGTGTCGCCGCGGCCACAGACCGCGGTTCGACCACTCGTCCGGGTGGCGGAATGGCAGACGCGCTAGCTTGAGGTGCTAGTGCCCTTTATCGGGCGTGGGGGTTCAAGTCCCCCCTCGGACACCAGCTGAGACCCCACTTCGGTGGGGTTTTCCGCGTTCGGGCCCGGGAGATGGTCAGGTTTCCGGCCCGTACCGCGGCGATGTAGTCGCTCGCGTTCCGTGCCGACGTGTGGTCGCGTCGGGGCGCGCGGGCTGTACGTGTCAGGAGATGACGCGTGCGAGGAAGTCGCGGATATGGCCGGTGATCTCGCCCAGATGGCTCTCCAGGGCGAAGTGCCCGGACTCGACGAGGTGGATCTCCGCGTCCGGCAGGTCGCGCTGGAAGGCGCGGGCGCCGTCGGGGCCGAAGATCTCGTCGTTGGCCCCCCACACGGCCAGCAGCGGCACCTGGCTGTCGCGGAAGTACTGCTGCAGTCGGGGGTAGAGAGCGACATTGGCCGGATAGTCGCGGAACAGCGCGAGTTGGATGGCGTCGTTGCCCGCGCGGTTCAGCAGCGACTGGTCGATGGTCCAGCCGTCCGGGCTGACCAGGCTCGGATCCGCGACCCCGTTCAGGTACTGCCAGCGGGTCAGTTCGAGGGTCAGGGCGCTACGGAGAGGGGCTTCGTTCTTGGGTGTCGGGTGCTCGGCGTAGGCGAACAGCCCGTCCCAGAACGCCTTGACGAACCCGTCGGTGTAGGCGTTGCCGTTCTGCGTGATGATCGCGGTGATGCTCCGGGGCGACCGTGTGGCGAGCCGCCAGGCGATCGGCGCTCCGTAGTCGTGCACGTAGACCGCGAACCGGTCGACACCCAGCTGCTCCAGCAGGGCGGCGGTCACCTCGGTGAGGGAGTCGAAGGTGTAGTCGAACTCGTCGACCGTCGGCATGGCCGACTGCCCGTAGCCGATCATGTCGGGCGCGATCACACGGTAGGTGTCGGCGAGAGCCGGAATCAGGTTCCGGAACATGTGCGAGCTGGTCGGGAAGCCGTGCAGCAGTACGAGCGCCGGCGCCCGCGGGTCTCCGGCCTCCCGGTAGAAGACATCCATGCCGTCGACGGTGGCGGTGCGGTGATGCACAACGCTGCTCATGCCAACCTCCAAGGTCGCTTTGAACGGTCGGTTACAGTGCAGCACGCGACACCCCGGCGTGCCTGGGCGAATTCCTTCAGGGCGTCAGCAGCGTTCCCGACCTCTCGGGCGGGAGGCTCGAATGGTCCCTTCAGGCAGCCGAGGCGCGTCGTTCGGCGGTTGAGTCGGTGCTGACCTGGGCCGGCCTCCAGCAGACCGGAGCAGCGCCGTCCGCGGTCCGGTCGGCTCACAGATCAAGAACCACATCGGTGGCGGGGATGCTGCAGCACGGCAGCGCTTCACCCGAGGCGGGATCCTCCAGGGGTTGTGTTGTGTACTGGACCTGGCCGGTGAGCAGGGGAGTGGTACAGGTGTGGCACACCCCGGTGCGGCAGGACCAGCGGGTGGGGATGTCGCAGGCCTCCGCCAGCTCCAGCAGCGTTCCGTACCGGTCCGACCAGCGGGTGGACAGTCCGCTGCGGGCGAAGGTGACGGACGGCCCCGTGCCCTGGGGGCCGGGCGGCTGGTGGGGGCGTCCGGTGACCCGATCGGTGACGCCCGGATTGATGGCCGTCAGCGCGCCGAAGACCTCGGTGTGGATGTTCGAACCGCTCAGCCCGGCCAGCTGGAGGGCGGATGTCACGTCCGACATGAAGCCCGTGGGTCCGCACAGGTACGCGTGCGCGTCGCCGGGGATGCCCAGTTCCCGGATGTTTCCGCTGGTCATACGACCGTGGGTGACGTAGGGCCCCTCGGTGACCTTGAGATCCGGGGCGGTGTAGTAGACGAAGGCGCGGGCGCCGGGCAGCCGCGCGAGCAGCTGCCGGGTTTCTTCCGCGAAGGCGTACTGCCCGGGTTCGCGCGCGGTGTGCACCCACCACACGGCGCGGGAACTCCGCTCGCCGGCCAGCTCGTACAGCATCGCCAGCACGGGGGTGATGCCGATGCCCGCCGAGAACAGCGCCACGGGCGTGCGCTCCTCGGTCAGCACGAACGCCCCGCGCGGGGCGGCGGCTTCGATGACATCGCCTCTCTTGAGACGCGTGTGGAGGTAGGTGCTGACCTCGCCGTGTTCCTCGCGTTTGACACTGATCCGGTACTCGGCGGCGCCGGGAGCGGAGGACAGCGAATACGAACGCACCGGACTCTGCCGCCCCTCTCGGGGGATCCGCACACTCAGGTACTGGCCCGGCATGGCCGTCGGCAGTGGCTGGGAGTCCGTGGACCGCAGGTAGAACGAGGAGACCACCGGGGTCTCGGTGGCGACCTGGCTCACACGCAGCCGCTTGAAGCCTTGCCAGCCCGGCGCGGCGGGCGCGGGGCCGGGCGGCTGGTCGAGCCGGCGGCTCATGTCCTCGAACGACTGCCGCCAGCCGGGGCTGAGCGCCTCGATGCTCAGGGCGGTGCGCAGCGTGGCCGGATCGGCCCCCGGGAGATAGAGAAGGGCGTCGATGTCGGCGACGCTGAGCGACCCCTTGCCGGTGCGGGTCCGTGTGATCCGGTCTCCCGCACGGACCCGGCCCTCGGTGATGACACGGAGATAGAAGCCGGGGCGGTGGTGGGCGACCAGCAGGGAGGCCATACGCGGTTCGTTCAGCCGCATGCCGACCCGGTAGCAGGTGACACGCGGCTGGGTCACCTCGAACTCGGCTTCGCCGATCCGGTACCGGTCGCCGACGCACACCTCGTCGTCCGCCAGCCCGTCCACGGTGAAGTTCTCCCCGAACCGGCCGAATTCGAGATCGTCCCGCTCCAGAACCTCGCGCCAGTACGCGTACGACTGCGTCTGGTAGACAAGGACCGCCCGCTGCTCCCCGCCATGGCCCTGAAGGTCGCCCTGGCCGTCGCCGTCGATGTTGAGGCGGCGCACCATCCGAGGCCCGTCGACGGGATACTTCCACGCTCCCGTGTGTACGGTCCTGCCCTGCCAGTGCACATCCTTCGGCAGTCCCACATTGACTGACAGCAGGGTCGCCATCGCCATCCTCCCAGCGCGGCCGCCGCCGCACACCAGGTCCGCCCGCCGCCACGACAGGCAGAGAAGCCCACTAAAAGGTACAAAGGTTAGGTGAGCAAGAAACCCGAACACTCTCGCGACATAGAGGAATGGGCCGACCGGATCCGGACGGTCTCCTCGGCGCACGATCCCCAGGCCGCCCGCAAGCTGGCCGGCGATATCTACCGTGCCGCGCAGGAGGACCTCGACGCGGAGCGTGCCCGGGCCGAGCTCGAACGCGAGGAATAGCCTGTCGGTCTCCGGCCGCCGCTGACACACGGTCATGAAGGTGTTGGTCATGGCGAAGAGCACGGCCTGGGCGATGTCCTCGGGTGTGCCGATCCGGCGCGCGGGGTTGGTCGCGGACTTCGTCTCCAGGAAGGCGTCCTTCTTCTCGCCCAGCCCGTCCCACGCCCCGGTGTCGACGGTTCCCGGGGAGATGGCGTTCACCCGCAGCGGGGCGAGTTCCACGGCCAGTGACCGGATCACCACGTTCACCGAGCCGTTGGTCGCCGCCACCCCGAGATATCCGGGGTCCGGTTCGAGAGCGGCCACCCCGGAGAACAGTACGAACGATCCTGTCCTCGGCATCTTCGGCGCGAAGTGTTTGGCCAGCATGATCGGACCCACGACGTTCGTGTGGAAGGACAGCAGGATCGCCTCCGGAGTCAGGTCCCGGACGGCGCCGCGCGCCCTGGCCGACGCCGTGGACACCACATGATGGACGCTGCCCACCTCGCCCGCCAGCGTCGCGATCGAGGTCTCGTCCGTCATTTGGACGGGGGACGGTCCAGTGAGGGCAGTCGGCTGCCTCATTGGACCGTCGTCCCCCGCGCCGTCAGTCTGCCCGGTACGACGTGCCGCCGCATCCCGGACGCAGCGCGGTGTTCCGCCGGCCGGTCGAGCTGTCCGGCCCCGGACACGGGGGTGGCTGATGGATGTACGCGGCCGGACAGCACCTCAAGAGAACCCCGAACCTCCCTGATACGCATGTCGGGAGGGGCCGCTGCCCGAAGGCAGGACCACTGGCCGACCGCGCCGTCCGGCCGGAACCTGGAAGCATGACAACAACACTGATCACCGGAGCGAACAAGGGTCTCGGTTTCGAGACCGCCCGCCGTCTCATCGAGGCCGGCCACACCGTCTACGTGGGCAGCCGGGACCCGGAGCGCGGGCGCCGCGCCGCCGAGCGGCTGGGCGCGCGCATGGTCGTCATCGATGTCACCGACGACGCTTCCGTCGCCGCCGCGGCGCACACCGTCGAGGCCGACGGCGGGCTGGACGTGCTGGTGAACAACGCCGGCATCGAAGGCAACGCGGTCGGCGCCGCGGAGGTGACCGCGGACATGCTGCGACCGCTGTTCGACACGAACGTCTTCGGCGTCGTGCGCGTCACCCACGCGTTCCTGCCGCTGCTGCGCCGGTCGGCCGCGCCGGTCGTGGTCAACGTCAGCAGCGGCCTGGCCTCGAAGACGCTGGTCTCCGCGGTGGGCACACCGACATACGCCTATCCCGGGGTCGCCTACCCGGCGTCGAAGGCCGCGCTCAACATGGTCACCGTGCAGTACGCGAAGGCGTTCCCGGACATGCGGATCAACGCGGTGGAGCCCGGTTACACCGCGACGGACCTGAACAGGCACAGCGGCACGCAGACCGTCGAGGAGGGCGCCGAGATCATCGTCCGTATGGCGCGGGTGGGCCCCGACGGACCGACCGGAGGCTACTTCGACATCGATGGCCCCCTGCCCTGGTGACCCCGACCATGGGGCCGGCCGTCACGCGACGGGCGCCCCGCCGACCGTCCGGAAGAACCGCCGTACGTCGCCGACCAGCAGATCCGGCTGCTCCATGGCCGCGAAGTGCCCGCCCCGGTCGTACTCCGTCCACTGCACGATGTTGTTCGTCCGGTCCGCGATATGCCGCAGCGGGATGGAGTTCTCCCGCGCGAAGTCGGCCAGCGCGGTCGGCGCCGTCGACGGTTCGGGCGGTGTGCCCCAGTAGTCGGCGTGTGTCCGCTCGTAGTAGATACGGGCCGACGAACCGGCCGTGCCGGTCAGCCAATACAGCATCACGTTCGTGAGCAGCTGGTCGCGGTCGACGGCATCCTCGGGGCGGTCCCGGGAGTCGGTCCACTCCTTGAACTTCTCCGCGATCCAAGCCAGTTGACCCACCGGTGAGTCGGTCAGGCCGTACGCCAGAGTCTGCGGCCGGGTGGACTGGATGTCGGCGTACCCCTGGCGGTTCCGACTCCACTCCTGGGCCCGTTCCCAGGAGGCGAGTATGCGCTCGCGCTCCCGCGGGGGCAGGGCGTCCAGTTCGTCCGGGGCGGGTTCCCGTGTCGCCGCCGCGTTCGGCAGCAGGTTCAGATGGACGCCGATGACCAGCTCGGGCCGGGTCCGGCCGATCTCCCGGGAAATGGCCGCTCCCCAGTCCCCGCCCTGCACTCCGTACCGCTCGTAGCCGAGGCGCCGCATCAGCTCGGCGAAGGCGCCGGCCGCCCGCCGGAACTCCCAGCCCGTCTCCCTCGTCGGGCCGGACAGCCCGAACCCGGGGATGCTCGGCAGCACCAGATGGAACGCGTCGGCGGGGTCACCGCCATGCGCGCGCGGATCGGTGAGCGGACCGACGATCCGGGTGAATTCGACGATCGAGCCCGGCCAGCCGTGCGTCATCATCAGCGGGGTCGCGTCCGGCTCCGGTGACCGGACATGGGCGAAGTGGATGTTCGCACCGTCGATGGTCGTGGTGAACTGCGGCCAGGTGTTCAGTGCGGCTTCCGCGGCCCGCCAGTCGTACTCGTGCCGCCAGTAACCCGCCAGTTCCTTGAGGTAGTCGAGGGGGACGCCATAGGCCCAGCCGACTCCTGGCAGTTCGTCGGGCCAGCGGGTGCGGTCCAGGCGATCGCACAGATCGTCCAGTTCGCTCTGGGGGATGTCGAGATGGAAGGGGCGGATGATCTCAGGTGCCGACGTCGTCATGGACGCGAATGCTATGTCCGGCGCCCCATCGCCGTGTCGACGGCGCCCCGCCGGTGGGAGTCGTGCCCTCCTCAGAGATCCCCCGGCCGCCGGTACGTACGGCCTCCCCGGCGTGGCAGCGCGCCGGCGGTGTCATCCGGGCCGGCGAGGGTCTCCAGCGCCAGATAGAGGTCGGCGCGGACGGTGGCGGCCGACAGGTCCACGTCCAGGAGCCGGCCGATCCGCTCCAGCCACCGCCCGAGCGTCGTACGGTGCAGGCCCAACTCCTCGGCGGCCGGGGCGATGCTGCCGAGATGGTTGAGCCAGACGCGCAGGGCGATCCGCTGCGGTGTGTCGAGCGGCCGGGTCAGTTCGGTGGCCCAACGGCGCGCCGACGCGGCGTCCACGAGCTCCGTGGGGAGCGCGGCGGGCGGGCCCGCGTCGGGGGACCCGGCCGACTCCATGGGCCCGGCGGCCGGGGCGCGCAGCGCGAGGGAGAGCCGCGCCAGGGCGAGTGGTGTGTCCAGACCTCCCAGCCGCTCGCCCGCCGTCCGCAGCCGTGAGCGTGTGGTGCCGCGGGAGATCCCCAGCATCTGTGCCGTGGCCCCGACCGAACCGGTACGCAGCCACCCCTCCAGTGCCTGGCGCTGGGGCGGTGTGAGCGGGCCCAGCAGGGACGATGCCCAGGCGGCGAGCCGGTCGGGCGGGATGATCCGCAGCAGGGCACGGTCTCCGAGCCCGGCCGCGGGGACCAGCCGGCGGCCCACCGCCGCCCCCGCGCGGGCCTGCCCGGCCTCGGTGAAGGCCGCGGCCAGCATGTCGAGCGGCGCGGGGTCCGCGACCCCGCCGAGCAGCCCGTGCCGCTCCGCCGAGCGGGCGACGAGCCGCAGGACCCGTCCGTCGTCCCGCGCGGCGTCATGGAGGGCGACGACGACCAGTTCACCGTCGAGCAGGGTGATGAGCCTGGCCGCGCCCAGCCGGGCACCGGTGGGCAGCAGCGCGCGCCACACCGCCTGGTACGCGGCCTGCGGATCCGCCCCGGCGGAGAGCCGGTAGACGGTGGCGTGCGAGGCCAGACCGCCGACGACCTCCGCCACGAGACCGATCTCGCCCCGCAGCAGCAGACGTGTCACCACGGCGTGCAGCCGCATCTCCGTGCTCGTGAGCTCTTCGGCGCGGCGGGCACGTACTTCCAGCAGCCCGGCCGTGGTCCGGGTCACAAGCTCCACCCGGCGGGCGGAGACGTCCGGGCCGGCGTGGACCACGAGCGCGGCGCCCACCACCTGCCGGACCGTCGTATCGCTGTCGGCGTCAGCGGACCGCGCCGCCGTGTTCCTGGCGCCTGCCACGGCGCTGATCCCCGCCGCGGCGGCGCGCTCCGGCGAGCTGTAGACGGCACCCGCGGTCGGGTCCACCAGGACTGCCCATCCCGAGACCGCGGCGGCGGTCTCCGCGATCAGCGCGGCGCCCGAGCGGGCCGCCGCCTCGATCAGCCGGCGCGCGACCAGCCCGTCATTGTCCATCCGTACAGCTTCGGCGAGACGGGGTACGCGCGCATGCGCTGGACACGGTCAGGGGCAGGCGGTCAGGGGATACGGGCGACGCCTCCCCAGCCGCCCCGCTCGGCGACCGACGTGGTGGTGGCGTCGGGGTGCCAGTTCGGCCAGGACACCACCCCCGGTTCGACCACCTCCAGCCCGTCGAAGAACCTCACGATCTGCTCGGGGGTGCGGAGGATGTAGGGGACGGCCCCGGACGCGTTGTACGCGTCCTGCGCCGCCGCGTGTCCCTCGTCCGAGGCGGCCGCGTGGCTCAGGGCCAGATAGCTGCCGGCCGGCAGCCGGTCCACGAGCCGCCTGACCAGGGCGAGGGCCTCGTCGAAGTCGACGATGTGGCCGAGCACGTCCGAGATGACCAGCGCGATCGGCCGTGACATGTCGAGGGTCTCCGCCGCCCCCTCAAGCACCGCGTCCGTGTCCCGCATGTCCGCCTCGATATAGGCGGTCGCGCCCTCGGCGGTCGAGGTGAGCAGCGCGTGTACATGCAGCAGGACCAGCGGATCGTGATCCACGTACACGACGCGCGCCGTGGGGGCGATGCGCTGCGCGACCTCGTGCGTGTTGTTCACCGTCGGCAGCCCGGCGCCGAGATCGAGGAACTGCGTCATCCCCGCCTCCGCCGCGAGATAGGTGACGGAGCGCCGCAGGAAGCCGCGCGACTCCCGCGCGAACGACTCGATCAGGGGATAGGCCTCACGATAGGCGTCCCCGGCCTCCTGGTCGGCCGAGAAATGATCCTTGCCGCCCAGCCAGTAGTTCCAGATGCGCGCGGAGTGCGGAACGGAGGTGTCGATACGACGCGGAGTCTCATCCGGCACGGTGGATCCCTTCGGTCACTGGTCAGAAACGGGAGGTCAGGTCAGATATGGGGGCTCAGGTTCGGCGGGGGGACTCGGGTCGGACTCAGCCAAGGGGCACGGGATACGGCAGCGGCGTCGACGGATGCGGGGCGGCGGCGCACGCCTGGTCGATGAGGGTCCGGTACGCCGTCACGGTCCGTGTGTCACTCCAGACGTCGGCCGGTCCGACAGGGCTGTCCCGGACGACATGGTCAGGGATCTCGGGCACATCCACCCGGTACAGCGTCAGCGCGGCCACGCCGCTGAGCGGATGCGGTGGATCGGTCAGCCGTGCTACCTGAAGGATGACGTCCGGGCGGTCGGCGGCCTCACGCAGCGCGGCGAGTTGCTCCTCCATGATGCCCCCGTCGCCCACGCGCGTACGCAGAGCCGCCTCTGTCATCAGTGACCAGATCCGTGCCCCCCGCTCCGCCAGTCGGGCCCGCCGCTCGGTCAGCAGTTCGACCCGTCTGGCGCGATCGGCCGGTGAACGGTCCGGCCCGAGCGTGTCCTCCACCGCCCTGGCGTACGCGGGGGTGCGCAGCAGAGGGGGCACCAGCGCGGGATGCCAGACACGGACCAGACGGGCCGCGGATTCCACGTTCATCAAGTCGAGGTCCCACGGGTCCATCACGTCGCGCCAGGGGTGCCACCATCCCGGCAGATTGGCGGTGGCCAGCTCGCTGAGGAACTGCCTGATCTCCTCCTGGCCGGCCCCGTAACGCTCAAGCAGTGTCCGGACCTGGCCCGCGTCGAGCGCCGTCTCGGCCCGTTCGATCCTCATGACCGTCGTCCGGTGCGCGCCCAGTGACGCCGCCGCCTGGGTCACGGACAGACCGGCGCCCACACGCAGCGACAGGAGCCGGGCGGCCAGGACCGCGTGGTGCACCGTGGGGCCGGACCTCGGTCTCATGATCGGCCCCCTCTCCTCTCCGGTGCTCCCGGATCCAGTGGGTGTGCGACACCGTGCGCATTTTGCTCACCGTGCACACTCCGCACGTTGCATATCCGGCACGGTGCTCCGACAGTGATGAGTATGTCCCCATCTGCCCCAGCCGCATCCTCCGGGAGCGAACCGATCGAAGCCCGAGGCGGGCTGTGTGCCCGTATGAGCGGCGTACGGTTGCTCGACGCCGTCCCGGCCCGGGGGACCGCCTGGGTCGCGCACCAGACGTCACGGGACGACCGGTCCTCACAGGACGGGTCTCCCCGTGACGCCGGGAACGACGCCCGCCGTACGTCCCTGAGCCTCGACCGCGGCGACCACTCGTGCCGGCGCGCCCGGCAGTGGGTCCGCGCCACGCTGGCCGACTGGTCGCATCCGGCCGCCGACGGCATCGTCGATGACGCCCTGCTGGTCATGTCGGAGCTGGTCACCAACGCCGTACTGCACGCCTGCGGCCCCATCCGCGCTCATCTGGAACGCCGTCCCGACGGCAGCGTTCATATCGCCGTGGACGACGGGGGACCGGCCGAGAGCAGCCGTCCGCATGAGCTGGCCGGTGATCACGGCAGGGGCCTCGACGTCATCTCCGCGCTGGCGGCCGACCACGGGCGCACCACCGCACTCCCCTGCCCGTACCGCGCCCGGTCCTGGGCCACCCTCACCACGGGCGACCGCTGATCCTCCTCGACAGGAGCCACCCATGTCCGCTCTGTCACGCCGGGTATCCGGTGCCGGTGCGAGCCTCCCCGGCCCCGCCCATGCCATCGACCCCGCCCGCGTCACCTGCCGCCCGGTCCGTACCCCCGCCGCCGCGGCCCGGCCGGCCATCACCGTCAACGAGACCCGGCAGCTCGTGATCGAGGACCCCGGACTCCTGATGCACCGTGCGTGGCAGATCGCGCGGAGCGACCCCGAGGCGGCGGCGGAACTGGGCTATGGAGAGCCCTACATCATGGACGAGAGACAGGCGTTCACCCTTGTGCTCGCGGACTGCGGCGGCGCCGAACTGGGGGAGTGCGCGGAGCAGCTGGGCCTGCGCGTCGTATCCACCGTCACGGTGGCGACCTATACCGACTCGGGCAGCCTCGTCTACGAGGACGAACGGGTATTCGAGCAGAGCTGACCCGGCGGAGGGTGACGTCTGCGCGCCGACGGTGCGTGTCATGGCGGGAGCGGGCGACGGGCGTTGTCTGATGGCTGTTGTGGCGCGCAGCGAGAAGATCCGGGGTCTGTCGGTGGCATTTCTCCGGATCCTCGGCGTCGCTGTCGCCTACTACGCGGGCGCGTGCGTCGGCAGGATGGAAGGCGTGGTACGGGTCGAGGGCGCGGACGTCTCACCGCTCTGGCCGTCCACCGGCATCGCCCTGGCCTGTCTGTTCCTGATGGGCGTCGGGGTCTGGCCGGGGATCACCCTGGGCGTCTTCTTTCATCTCGTGACGCTCGACCCGCTGACCGTTGTCACCCCCGGGGTCCTGGCGGGCGCCACCCTCGCACCGCTCTGCTCCTATCTGCTGCTGCGCCGGGTGGGCTTCCGTATCGAGCTGGACCGGCTGCGGGACGGGATGGCGCTGGTGTTCCTGGGCGCCCTCGCCGGGATGCTGATCAGCGCGACGTTGGGTACGGGCATGCTGGTGCTCAACGGCAGACTCCCGGTGGGCTTCTGGCCGACCTGGCTGGCGTGGTGGGCGGGCGACGCCATGGGGGTTCTGCTGGTCACGCCCCTCCTGCTGCTCATCCCCCGTATTCGGCTGCCCCTGCGGACCGACCGCTGGGTGGAGGGGACGGCCGTGGTGCTCGCCGCCCTCATCATCACCCCGCTGGCCATCACGAACTCCCTCACCCTGATCTTCCTGTTCTTCCCCGTCCTCATCTGGGCGGCGCTGCGCTTCCAGCTGGCGGGGAGCGCGCCGTACGCGCTGTTCGTCTCCGTCATGGTGATCCTGGAGGCGAACAGGAGCCGGGGTGCCTTCGCCCACCACAGCCTCACGGAACGGCTGGTCAGCCTTCAGGTGCTCAATGGGACGGTGGCACTGACCTCGCTGCTGGTGGCGGCGGTGGTCACCGAGCAGATGAAGACCCGGGTGAAGATCGAGCAGGCGTGCGTAGCGCTGGCGGAGGTGGTGGAGCGGCTCGCCCCGGCGGAGATGGCGAGGCTGAGGCCGCTGGAGGGAAAGCCGGAGGGAGACGAGGAGAGCGGATGACCGACCGGGCACCCCCTAAGCTGAGTACATGCCAACCAACCACACCTCCTGGGGCACACCCATGCCTCTTTCCGAGCGGCCCCTTCCCTCGCACACCGGCAGCCGGCGCATTCCGTGGGAGAGCCTGCCGCGACCGGTGAAAGCCGGGATCGAGAACGTACTCGGCGGCACCGTGACCGCGGCCACCAGCCAGCGGGGTGGGTTCTCCGACGGCCTCGCCGTCCGGCTGGAACTGTCCGACGGCCGCAGGGCGTTCGCCAAGGCCGTCGATACGGTCGCCGCGACCGCCGTGGGCGCGTTCCACCGCCGGGAGGGCGCGGTGTCGGCCGCGCTGCCGCCCGGGGTGCCCGTGCCGCGGCTGCTGGGCTCCTACGACGACGGTGAATGGGTGGCGCTCGTCTTCGAGGACATCGAGGGAACGCTTCCCGCGCAGCCGTGGCGCGAGAGCGAACTGGAGCGGGTCCTCGCCGCCCTCACCGATCTCTCCGGCCGGCTCACCCCCGCGCCACGGCTCCCGACGGCCCTCCCGGCGCCACGACTGGGCGGCTGGGAGCGGCTGGTGAACCATCCCCGCGCGCTGGCGAAGCTGACCGAGATCGCGCCGGGGACCGCCCGCGAACTGGAGAAGCACCTGTCGCTGGAGGCGCGGCTCGGCGAGGCCACCGCGGGAGAAACCCTTACGCACGGAGATCTGTACCCGTTCAATGTGCTGCTCGCCGACGACCGTGTCGTCGTCGTGGACTGGCCGCACGCCTGGATCGGGCCCGCGTACGCCGACGTGGTGATGCTGCTCGGCAGCGTGGCGCTCTCGGGGATCAACCCGGAACCGTACGCCGCGCGCCATCCGCTGCTGACCGGTGTCGACCCCGAGGCGGTCGATGTGCTCATCTCGGCACAGGCGGGGTTCCTCCTGGCCGCGGCCTGCTCCATGGACTCCACCGGTGACCCGAGGCTGGAGGGCATGATGACCGGGCTCGGACTGGCGTCCCTGCGCTGGCTGTCCGTCCGCCGGTAGAACCGGCGCGACGGGGACGGCCGTCGGATAGTGGTGCAGTGCGACGTACGTGACGCGACGCACGGACGTACGCGACGGCGGGAGGGAAGCGATGACGCCGCCTGCCGCACCGGAGCCGGGGACCATCACCACGGCCGTACCGGCACGGCTCGACCGGCTGCCCTGGTCGCGCTGGCACTGGATGATCGTCGTCGGTCTCGGCACGGTCTGGATTCTCGACGGCCTCGAAGTAACGATCGTCGGCAATATCGCCGGGCGTCTGTCCGAGCCCGGCAGCGGTCTGGCGATCACATCGGCGCAGGTCACGGGCGTCGCCGCCGCGCTGTATGTGGCGGGCGCGTGCACGGGCGCGCTGTTCTTCGGCCGGCTCACCGACCGCTACGGCCGTAAGAAGCTCTTCATGGTGACCCTCGCGGTCTACCTCGGCGCGACCGCGATGACCGCGCTGTCCTTCGACGCCTGGTGGTTCTTCGCCTTCCGCTTCCTCACCGGATTCGGTATCGGCGGCGAGTACGCGGCCATCAACTCGGCCATCGACGAGCTGATCCCGTCCGCGTACCGGGGACGTGTCGACCTGATCATCAACGGCAGTTACTGGCTGGGGGCCGTGGGCGGTTCGCTGCTGTCCATCCTGATGCTGAACACCGGGCTGCTCCCCGAGGACCTGGGGTGGCGCCTCGCCTTCGGGCTCGGCTTCGTCCTCGGGCTGGTCATCCTCCTCGTACGACGGCACGTACCGGAGAGCCCTCGCTGGCAGCTCATCCACGGGTACGGCGAGGAGGCGGAGAAGCTGGTCGATTCCGTCGAACGGAGCATCGAGGCGGAGAAACACGGAAAACTTCCCCCGCCGGCCGGCGAGATCACGATCCGTGAGCGCGAGACCGTCGGCTTCGGTCTGATCGCCAGGACGGTCTTCCGCCGGTACCCCAGGCGGGCCGTGCTGAGCCTGTCGCTCTTCATCGGGCAGGCGTTCCTCTACAACGCGATCACCTTCGGCTTCGGCGCGATCCTGACCACGTTCTTCGGCGTCGGGACGGGACACACGGGCTACTACTTCGCGGTCATCGCCGCCGGGAACTTCGTCGGCCCGCTGCTGCTCGGCAAGCTCTTCGACACGGTCGGCCGCCGCATCATGATCTCCGGCACCTATCTGCTGTCGGGCGTGCTGCTCTTCGGGACCGCCTGGCTCTTCGACCGCGGCTCACTGACGGCCACGACACTCACCGCGTGCTGGTGCGTGGTGCTCTTCTTCGCCTCGGCGGGCGCCAGCAGCGCGTATCTCACCGTCTCCGAGATCTTCCCGATGGAGACCCGCGCCATGGCGATCGCGTTCTTCTACGCGCTCGGTACGGCGGCGGGCGGTATCAGCGGCCCGCTGGTCTTCGCGGAGCTCACGGCGTCCGGGGTGGTCGGGGACACGGCGCTGGCCTTCCGGATCGGCGCCGGACTCATGTGCGCGGCGGGGCTGGTGGCGGCGTTCCTCGCGGTACGGGCCGAGGGCCGGTCGCTGGAGGACATCGCCGCGCCCCTGTCGACGGTGAGGTGACCGGGCGGGGCGGGACCGGGCGCGTGAGCGGCCGTCGCCGGTCAGGCGGCTCGTTCCCGTACCACCTCGGCCGGATCCTTGTCGTCGCGCAGCCCGCGGAACCGGGGGTGGCGCAGCATCCCGTCCCGTGTCCATTCGGTGAACTCGATCTCGGCGACGAGTGAGGGGCGCGCCCAGTGCGGTGCGCGCTCGCGGACCGGGGTGACGAACGGCGAGTGGTCCACGGCCAGTTCGTCGAGCCGACGCCGCAGATTCAGCAGGGTGCGGCGGTCGTACCCCGTACCCGCCTTGCCCGCGTAGCGCAGCCGGCCGCCGTCGTAGTACCCGAGGAGCAGCGCCCCGAAGCCGACGCGCGAACCGGCTGGTTCCGTGAAGCCCCCGACGACGAACTCCTGGGCGCGCAGGCACTTGAGCTTCAGCCAGTCGGGGGACCGGCGTGGCTGGTAGCGGCCGGCGGCCCGTTTGGCGATCAGCCCCTCCCAGCCCCGGGCGCACGCCTCGTCGAGCAACTCCTGGCCGCCGTGGTTGCGGTGGGTGATGAAGCGCAGCGGGGGCCGGTGGACCAGGGCTCTGCGGAGCAGGGATTTACGTGAGCGCAGGGGGAGTCCGGTGACATCGGCGCCGTCGAGCCGCAGGAGGTCGAAGAGACAGTAGGTGACGGCGACTCCGGTGGCACGGGCCCGACGGGCGTCGGAGAGCCCCATCCGCTTCTGGAGCAGGGCGAAGTCGGTACGGCCGCCGGCGAAGGCGACGATCTCGCCGTCCACGGTGAAATCGGTCCGGTCCTGCGCGGCGAGGGCGTCCACGATCTCCGGATAGGTGCTGTTCAGCCGTACTCCATTGCGCGACAGCAGGCGTACACCGCCCGCGTCCCGCACCGCGAGCACCCGGACCCCGTCGAGTTTGCGCTCGAAGATCCACTCGTTGTCGAACTCCCGGCGGTCGCTCAGGGTCGCCAGCATCGGCCGGGACGCCAGCTCGACGCCCGGCCGCGCCTCGGTCAGCCGCCGGCGTTCGGCGGCCGGCAGCGTCTCCAGGAGACCGGCCCGCAGGGGACGGGCCCCGCCCGTGTCGTCGGCCGGGTCCGTGTCACTCATGGTCGCTCACGATCACTCATGGCGTCCTGCCTCCATGACGGCGTCGTTCCGGCAGGCCTCCGGGCCCCGGCCGGCCGCGCGGGCGCCCCTGAGTCCGAGCATCGGCGAGCGCTTCCCCATCGGCAACCGCGGTCACCGCCCGGTCCCGAGCGCTCCTGCCCGGGGACCCGGGGACAGGGCCGGACGGTACCGCCATGGGTCTCTTGGCCCCTGTCGGCGCGGATGGTCCGCGTGGTGCGGTGGTAGCGGGGCTTCGGGAGAGGAGGCGGGCATGCGCTTCGCCGACCGAACGACCGCCGGGATACAGCTCGCCGGAGAAGTGGCGAGGCTGCGGCTCCACGACCCTGTGGTGCTGGGGCTGCCGCGTGGCGGGATCCCCGTGGCGTACCAGGTGGCCCGGGCGCTCGGCGCGCCACTGGATGTCATCGCCGTACGCAAGCTCGGAGTGCCGTCCAGGCCCGAACTCGGGTTCGGCGCCATAGGAGAGGGCGGGGTACGCATCCTGAACGACGATGTGGTCAGGGCCGCCCGGCTCGGGCCGCGCGAGCGCGGCGCGGTGGAGCTGACCGAGCGGACCGCGCTGGAGGGGCGCCTTCGTGCCTACCGCGCGGAGCGACCGCCCACCGCGCTCACCGGGCGGACCGTGGTGATCGTCGACGACGGCATCGCCACCGGCTCCACCGCCTCCGCCGCCTGCCAGGTGGCGCGGGCACGCGGTGCGGCCCAGGTGGTGCTGGCCATACCCGTGGCCCCGCCCGGAGCGGTGGCGGAGCTGAGCGGGGAGGCCGACGAGGTGGTGTGCCTGTACTCGCCTGACTACTTCGGGTCGGTCGGCCAGTGGTACACGGACTTCTCCCAGACCAGCGACGCCGAGGTCATCGAGCTGCTCAACGACCTCCTGGCCTCCTCCGGGGGCGCCACCAAGAGCGCCATGGAGGGGAGTGGGGGTACGGAGGCAGGCGGCGGTCGCACGGATGACGCCCCGCCCGTCGGACCCGTCCCAGCCGGACCCGTCCCAGCCGGACCCGTCCTCGAACGGGAAGTCGAGATGACCGTCGACGGCCGCGGGCTGCCCGGAAATCTGACCCTGCCGGACGGTGCAACGGGCGTGGTGGTCTTCGCCCACGGCAGCGGCAGCAGCCGGCACAGTCCCCGTAACCGGTCGGTGGCCGCACGGCTGAACCGGGCGGGCCTCGGCACCCTGCTGTTCGACCTGCTCACCCCCGAGGAGGAACGCGACAGGGCCAATGTCTTCGACATCCCGCTGCTGGCCCGGCGGCTCACCCTGGTCACCGCGTGGCTGGCAGCCGAACACGCCCTGCCGGTCTGCTACTTCGGTGCCAGTACGGGCGCCGCGGCGGCGCTCCTGTCCGCCGCGGAACCGCACGCGGACATCAAGGCCGTGGTCTGCCGCGGTGGCCGTCCCGATCTGGCCGCCGAAGCGCTCGCCGACGTACGGGCACCCACCCTGCTCATCGTGGGCGGCGCCGATACGCAGGTGCTCGACCTGAACCGCCGGGCCGCCGAGCGTATGCGCTGCGAGCACCGTCTCGATGTGGTGCCGGGGGCGACCCATCTCTTCGAGGAGCCGGGCGCGCTCGAAGCCGTGGCGGATCTGGCCCGTGCGTGGCTCACGGAACATCTGTCCCCCAGTGCGCAGCGCGCCGGGCAATGAGCGCGAGTTCAGGAGGCCGGACCATGCGGACACCGGATCCACGGGACCCCGGGCACCACCGGAAGCGCCGGCCGGGACCACCGCGAACTGCCAGGAAGGACAATCCGCTGTGTCGGCCTGCCGACCGGCTGCGGGTCTTCGTCCATATGCTTCTGATCGTCGTACTGATCATTGGCCTCCCGCTCGCGGGATGGGGGGCAGGCACCCTCACCTATGACCACTACCAAGGGATCACACACGCCCAGAACCTGGAGAAGCACCAGGTCACGGCCCATCTGACGGCGAACGCGAGCCGTCTCGCACCGGGTGCGGTCCCAGGAGGCGCGGTGGGCAGCGCACCGGTCACCTGGACAGACGGGAGCGGGAAACACACCGGCAGGACCGTGGTGATCGAGGGGCAGAAGAAGGGGGCGGCCATCCGTGTCTGGGTGGACCGGTCCGACCGGATCACCCTGCCCCCGGAGAACTCGTCCGTGGGCCTCACCTCCGGAGTGACCGCGGGGATCGTGGCCGCGAGCACGGCCGCCGTACTCGTGAGCGGCGCGGCGGTGGGGTTCCACCGGTCGCTCGACCGTCGGCTCGACGCGCGGTGGGAGAAGGAATGGGCCGAGGTCGAGCCCAAGTGGTCGCACCGGAGCGACCGTTGAGACCCCGACGCCGAGACCCCGACGCGCACACCCCGACGCCGGAACCCCGACGCGCACAGCCCCCAGTGCCACAGGCCGGGCGTACGAGGAACACCACCGACCCCCGGGAGAGCCACCATGACGGACAGAACGACGGGCAGGACGACGGACGACGGGTTCCAGCCCGGGGGCCAGGTCCCGCACCGCGCCGACCTGGGCCGGCGGGTCCTGGCACGGCGGCAGGAACTGGGGCTGACGCGCGAGGACGTGGCCGTACGGGCGGGCTCGGCACCCGGCTACATCCAGTATCTGGAGGAGCACTCCGCGGCGCCGGGAATCGGTTTCCTGCTGCGCCTCGCCGACGCGCTGGAGACCACCGTCCCGGAGCTGACCGGCGCGACGACGGATCTCCCGCCCGGAATCGGCAGGGCCGGATACCACCCCGAGATGATCACGCTGAGCGCCGAGGAGTCCCGGACGCTGCTGTCCACCCACGGGGTGGGAAGAGTGGCGGTGACCCGGGAGGGCGAGCCCGCGATCTTTCCCGTGAACTACACGGTCGACGGTGAGCTGGTGGCGTACAGAACCGCTCCGGACGCCGCCCCGGCGGCAGCCGCCGGCCACGAGGTCGCCTTCGAGGTGGACCATATCGACGAGGCGTTCAGCCAGGGCTGGAGCGTTCTCGTGGTCGGTGCGGCACAGTCGGTCACCGAGGCCGAGCGGGTACGGCGGCTGGAGGAGCTGGCACACACCACCGCCTGGGCCGGGGGCGACCGGGGTCTGTGGATCGCCATCAGCCCCACGCAGGTCACCGGGCGCCGGATCCAGGTGCACCACGGCCACCGGGTCTGAGTCCTTCCGTCCGGGCCGTCCCCCCGGTCAGCGCTTACGGTGGAAGTGCGGCCGGTCAGCGGTTCGAGGCCCGGCCGCGACGGAGGGACCGTGGGCGACGACGGGAACAGATGGGCCGATGGTGCCCCGAGACGGCTGGACGTCCTCCCGGAGGAGTTGCAGGCCCAGCTCGACGCTGTCCAGCACGGGACGCCGCAGTCGATGCAGAGCCTGCTGGAAGCCGTCCTGTCGGTGGGGCGCGAGCTGGACCTGTCACAGGTGCTGCGGCACATCGTGGAAGCGGCGGTGGTGCTCGTGGACGCCGAGTACGGCGCGCTCGGCGTCATCGGCGAGGGGATGACGCTCTCCCGTTTCCTGCCCGTCGGCCTCACCCCGGACGAGATGGACGCCATCGGCCGGCTGCCCGAGGGCCATGGAATCCTGGGTGAGCTGATCCGTCACCCCGAGTCCCTGAGGCTCTCCGAGATCTCGGACCACCCGGAGTCATACGGGTTTCCGTCCAGCCATCCGCCCATGCACTCGTTCCTCGGAGTGCCGATCAGAGTGCGTGACACCGTGTTCGGCAACCTCTACCTCACCGAGAAGAGGGGCGGCGAGGACTTCGACGACGAGGACGAGACCGTCCTGTCCACCCTCGCCGTGGCCGCCGGGGTGGCCATCGAGAACGCGCGGCTGTACGAGAAGGCCCGGGACCGGCAGCACTGGCTGGAGGCCAACGCGGAGATCGTCGCGGGGCTGCTCTCCGGAGCGGACGAGACCCAGGTGCTTCCCCTGGTCGTCGATCACGCGCGCCGTATCCTCTCCGTCGACCTGGGGGCGCTGGCACTGCCGGACGAGACCGGGGACGTACTGCGGATCGCGTTCGCCACCGGAGTCGACGCCGAGGCACACAACGGACTGGTGCTGCCCCGGAAGGGCTCGTTCGTGGGGGCCGCCCTGCACGCGGGACAGCCGCTGATCAGCGTGGATGTCGAGATGGATCCGAGGAGCGCCGCCGGTCCCGTGCGGTGGGGCGGTCTGGGGCCCGCCGTCGCGGTGCCGATGGTCGCCCGGGACGGTGTGCGCGGGGTGCTGCTGCTGGCCAGGCTCCGGGGAAAGGTCCCGTTCACCGTGGCCGAGACGGCACCCCTGCTGGCCTTCGCCGGACAGGCGGCGCTCGCCATGGAACTCGCCGGGCGACGGCGCTCCGCCGAGCAGCTCACCCTGTTGGAGGACCGTGACCGGATCGCCCGCGATCTGCATGATCTGGCTATCCAGCGGCTCTTCGCCACCGGCATGACCCTCCAGAGCACCCTGCGGTTCGTGGACCATCCGGCGGCGCGCGAACGGCTGCTGCGCGCCGTGGACGATCTCGACGAGACCATCAAGATCATCCGCTCGACGATCTTCGGTCTGCGCGCCCATGACACGGGGCGTACCCGGCAGGGGCTACGGGTCCGCGCCACGGAGGTGGTCGAACAGGCCGTACGCGCTCTCGGCTTCACCCCGTCGCTGCGTATGGAGGGGCTCATCGACACGGATGTGCCATCGGCGGTCGCCGACCATGTCGTCGCCGTCCTGGGCGAGGCGCTGAGCAATGTCGCACGTCACGCGCGCGCCACCGGCGCGGAGGTGTCCCTCGTCGTCCGCGATCACCGGCTGACGCTGGCCGTCTCGGACAACGGGATCGGCATCGCACCGGACAGTCCCAGAAGCGGCCTGGACAACCTGGCCGGGAGGGCCGAGACCCTGGGCGGCCGGATGACGGTCGAAGCGGCTGGTCACCAGGGCGGCCAAGGCGGCACACGCCTCGTATGGACCGTGCCCGTCGACCCCTGCTGAACGCTCAGTGGCCTTCGCGGGTGGGGCCCGCGGAGTGCGGGGCGGCCTGGGTGGCGAGGACGGCGGCCTGGATCCGCCGTTCGACACCGAGCTTGGACAGCAGCCGCGAAATATGGTTCTTGACCGTCTTCTCGGAGAGATAGAGCCGCTCGCCGATCCGCCGGTTGGTCAGCCCCTCGCCGATCAGCCCGAGGATCTCGCGCTCGCGGGGGGACAGCCCGGACAGCGCGTCGGGCTCCCGCGGCTCCTCCGCCGTGTCCTCGCCACGCAGACTGCTCATCAGCCGGGCCGTCGTGGCCGGGTCGAGCATGGACCGGCCCGAGGCGACCGTACGCACGGCGTCCACCAGATCCGACCCCTTGATCTCCTTCAGCACATAGCCCGCCGCCCCGGCCATGATCGCGTCGAGCAGCGCGTCGTCGTCATCGAACGACGTGAGCATCAGACACGCCAGGCCGGGCATCCGCGACCGCAGCTCCCGGCAGACCGTGATCCCGTCACCGTCCGGCAGCCGTACGTCGAGAACGGCGACGTCGGGCCGGAGCGCCGGGCCCCTGGCCAGGGCGTGGTCCGTCGAGCCCGCGTCACCGACCACCTCGATGTCCGGCTCCGCGTCGAGCAGATCCCGCACCCCGCGCCTGACGACCTCGTGATCGTCGAGCAGAAACACCCGGATCGGCTGCCGCGCCGAGAAGTCCCGTGCCTTGTCCATGCCAGTCCTCCACGCCGTCGTGGGCCCGCGCCCCCTCCATCGTGGCGCCACCCCACCATCGTGGCGCGGGCTCCGGCGGGCGGACCAGGGCCGAACGGGGCCCGCGCATGGGCCGTCCAGGTCCCTCGGGGCTCCCTTCCCGGGCTCACCCGCCTCGCGCTCGCCCGTCAGGCGCCGGCGTCACGCTCCCGGTTCTCCGGACCATGAGTCGTGGGCGGCGACACGGGGAGAGTCACCGTGAACACGGTGCGCCCGGGGGCGCTCTCCACACCGACCGTGCCGCCGTGCGCGGAGACCACCGCGTACACGATGGCGAGCCCCAGTCCCGTGCTGCCCGCCGCGCGCGAGCGGCTGATGTCCGCGCGTACGAAACGGCCGAAGATCTCGGGCTGGAGTTCTTCGGGGATGCCGGGGCCGTCGTCCGCCACGCTCAGCCGGATGCCGTCCTCGTCGGGCGTCAGCCGGACGGTCACCCGCGTACCGGAGGGTGTGTGCGAGCGGGCGTTGGCGAGGAGGTTGCCGACGGCCTGGTGCAGCCGGTGCTCGTCGCCTGTGACGGTCACGGCCTCCTCCGGCAGATCGAGCAGCCACCGGTGGCCGGGTCCGGTGGCCCGCGCGTCGTCCGTCGCGTCGAGTACCAGCCGCGTGAGGTCCACGGGCCCGCGCTCAAGGGCCCGTCCCGCATCGATACGGGCCAGCAGCAGGAGGTCGTCCACCATGCGGCTCATCCGCACCGACTCGGACTGGATACGGTCGAGCGCCCGCCGGACCTCGGCCGGTACGGGGCCCTTGTGCCGGAGCGCGAGCTCCGCGTGGCCGCGGATGTTGGCCACGGGCGTGCGCAGTTCATGGCTGGCGTCCGCGGCGAAGTGGCGCAGACGTTCCTCACTGGCCTGCCGTCGCTCCAGGGCGTTGCCGACATGGCCGAGCATGCGGTTGAGCGCGGTTCCGACCTGACCCACCTCGGTGTGCGGGTCCGTGACCGGTACGGGTTCCGGCATGGCGACCTCGCCGCTGGCGAGGGGGCGCTGGGCCACGTTCGCCGCGGTGCTGGTCACCCGGCGCAGCGGGCGCAGCGACAGCCGTACCCACAGCGCCGCCAGGGTGCCGGTGACGATCAGGGCCGCGCCGAAGACCGCTCCCTCCACCCACTCCAGCCGGTGCAGGGTTTCCTCGACGGGGCGCAGCGGCAGTCCGGTGATCAGCACATCGCCGTCGTCGCCCTTGAAGGCGGCGAGCCGGTAGTGCCCCAGCGCGGACAGCCGGAGCGTATGACCCTCTCCGTCGATGGGCAGCTCGGCGAGCGCCCGCCGGTCGCCCGTGGTGAGCCGTACCTCCGAGACGTCGCCCTCTCTCCTGACGACGGCCGCCTGGGTGGTCGTGCCCCGCAGCAGGCGGGCCCCGAAGGTGCCCTTCGACTGGCCGCGGGTGTCGGGGCGGTTGTCGCTGTCCGGAGTGGCCTCGTGTTCCAGGCTCGCCGCGAACTTTCCCCCGGACGCGGAGAGCTGCTGGTCGAGGCGGCGGACGAGGAAGCCTTCGAGTGCGAAGGCCGTGGTGACGCCCACCGCCAGGCAGGCCAGGGCGAGCAGCACGACGAGCCCGGCGGTCAGCTGACCGCGCAGAGTACGCGGCGGCAGGGAGACGTTCGACAGCGACCGTCGCGGGGGAGAGGCCATCAGGACTCCGGCTTGAGTACGTAGCCCACGCCGCGCACGGTGTGGATCATCGCGGGGCGCCCCGCGTCGATCTTCTTGCGCAGATAGCTGATGTACAGCTCGACGACGTGCGCGCGGCCACCGAAGTCGTAGGACCAGACCCGGTCGAGGATCTGCGCCTTCGACAGCACCCTGCGGGGGTTGCGCATCAGGAACCTGAGCAGTTCGAACTCCGTGCGGGACAGCTCGACGAGATCGCCGCCCCGCGTGACCTCCCGGGCCTCCTCGTCCATCACCAGGTCCCCCACGACCAGGAGCCGGTCACCGTCCGTCTCGCGCGCCATGCCGGCCCGCCGCAGCAGTCCGCGCAGCCGGGCCAGTACCTCCTCCAGGCTGAAGGGCTTGGTGACATAGTCGTCGCCGCCCGCGGTGATCCCGGCGATCCGGTCCTCGACGGAGTCGCGCGCGGTCAGGAACAGGACACACACGTGCTCCAGCTCCCCGCGCAGCCGGTGCAGCACCCCCAGACCGTCCATGTCGGGCAGCATCCAGTCCAGGATGACGGCGTGCGGACGGAACGCGCGGGCGACGGCGACCGCCGAGGTGCCGTCGGCGGCGGTGCGCACATCCCAGCCCTCGCCCGTCAGCACGCCGGCGAGGACCTCGGTGAGATCCGGCTCGTCATCGACGACGAGGACTCGCACCGGGCCGCCGTCGCTGCCGTACAGACGGGGCGGGTGGCTGTGGTTGTCCATGGTCCGTACAGCATCCCCCGTGCCACGGAGCAGGTGGCTCAGGGCTCGCTCTGAGTTTCCTCTGAATATGCCCGGAGCGCGTCCACTCAGAAGGTCCTCAGAGGTTGGGTTGCCAGGCTGGGCGGTCACCGGCGGGAACGACGGCCGGTGGCCCACCGGCGAAATGAGGGCCCATGACCAGCGCGACCCACGCGCGCCGCACCACGGAACGCGCGCTGCCGCGGCGGCCACGTTCGGCCGTCCCCGCGGTGACGCTGGGAGCCATCTGGATCGGCGCCGCCGGTGTCCTCGCCCTGTGGTGGAGTGATACCGCGTCGGTCGTGGGCGCGGGCGAGTGGCTGACCGACGCGGGCCGGATCACCGGACTCCTGGCGGGTTACGCCTGTGCCGTTCTCGTCGCCCTGATGGCCCGGATACCGCTCCTTGACCACAGCGTCGGCAGCGACCGGCTCGCGCGCTGGCACGCGATGGGCGGGCGGTACACCATCTCACTCGTACTCGCCCACACCCTGCTGATCATCTGGGGCTACTCCCTCACCGCACACTCCGGCGTGGTGGACCAGACGACCACACTCCTGCGCGCCTACCCGGACATGCTCAAGGCCACCGCCGCGTTCCTGCTCCTGGTGGGCACCGGATGCGTCTCGGCGCGGGCCGCGCGGCGCAGGATGCGTTACGAGGTCTGGCACTACCTGCACTTCGCCACCTATCTGGCCCTCTTCCTCGCCTTCTTCCACCAGCTGAGCAACGGCGCCGACTTCGTCGCCAACCGGCCGGCCCAGGCGGCCTGGTACACGCTGTATCTCGGAGTCGCCGCGCTCATCGGCTGGTACCGCTTCCTGGTCCCGGTACGGCGGGCGCTGCGCCACCGGCTGCGCGTCGCCGACCTCCGTTACGAGGCGCCGGGCGTCGTATCCGTCCATCTCGCCGGCGAGCGCCTGGACGAACTGGGCGCACGGCCGGGGCAGTTCTTCCGCTGGCGCTTCCTGGCACCGGGCCTGTGGTGGACCGCCAATCCGTACTCACTCTCCGCGCCGCCCCTCGCCCGCCGTCTCCGGATCACGGTGAAGGAAGCGGGCGGGCACAGCGCGGCGCTGGCGCGGCTGCGGCCGGGGACCCGGGTGTGGGCCGAGGGACCGTACGGCTCGCTCACCGCGGCCCGGAGCGCGTCGCGGAAGGTGTTGCTGCTGGCGGGCGGTGTCGGGATCACGCCGTTGAGGGCGTTGTTCGAGACGCTCCCGGGCGAGGTGACGCTGATCTACCGGGCCCGCCGCCCGGAGGACCTCGCCCTGCGCGGCGAACTCGACGCGATAGCCGCGGCCCCCGGCGCAGTCGTGCACTACGTGGTGGACGAACCGGCCGCGTACTTCTCGCCGCTGACGGCCCGTGCGCTGAGCCGGCTGGTGCCCGGTCTCGCCGCGCACGAGGTGTATCTGTGCGGCCCGCCCGGCATGACCGACGCCGCCACACACGCCCTGCGGGGCGCCGGTGTGCCGCGCCGTCACATCCATCACGAATCGTTCGAGTTCTGAGGAGAACACCGTGCGCAGAGCCGTTCTGACCGCCGCGTCGACCTGCTCCCTGGTCGTCCTCCTGCTCGCACTCAAGCCGCACCACACCACTCCGGCCTCCGTGCTCGGTGGCGGCACACCGCCGGCCGCGACAGCTCCGTCGCCGACTCGGTCCGCGCCCCCGGCGAACGGCGCGCGACCGGTCGACGGCACCTACACCGGTGACCCCGTCGACACCCAGTACGGGACGGTGCAGGTCGCCGCGACCGTCCGGGGCGGCGAACTCAGCGCGGTCAAGGTGCTCCAGGTGCCCTCCGGGTCCGGCCGCGACCAGCAGATCACCGCCTACGCGGTGCCACGTCTGACGCAAGAGGCGCTCACCGCCCACAGCGCGCACATCGACGCGGTCTCGGGCGCCAGTTACACCAGTCAGGGCTATACCCAGTCCCTGCAGAGCGCACTCGACAGGGCCGGTGTCTGATGGTCTCCGATCCAGGCAGGGAAACAGGCACGGATACAGCTAGGGATACGGGTACGGATACGGATACGGGTACGGGTTCGCGTTCGGGCACACGGCCCGGGCGTGGTGGATGGCGCCATGTCGAGCACGTGATGGGCACCGTCTTCTCGTTCGACATACGTGACCCGCACACACCCGCCATCGAGGTCGCACTGCGCGAGGCGGTGCGCTGGCTGCACCATGTCGACGAGGTGTACTCCACCTACCGGCCCGACAGCGTCATCTGCCGTCTCTCGCGCGGTGAGATCGGACTCGACGAGTGCTCCCCCGAGGTACGGGAGGTCCTCAACCTCTGCAAGCGGGCCGTACGGCACACCGGCGGCTGGTTCAGCCATCTCGCGGGCGGCGTCCTCGACCCGTCCGGGCTGGTCAAGGGGTGGTCCATCGAACGCGCGTCGCGCATCCTGCGCGAGGCGGGCGCGCACAACACCTCGGTCAACGGCGGCGGGGACCTGCAACTCGGCGGCGAGGCGGCGCCCGGCTCCCCGTGGCGCATCGGGATCGCGCACCCCCTGCGCCCCGGTGAGCTCTGCACCGTCGTCACCGGCCGCGGCCTGGCCATCGCCACCTCGGGCGAGACGGAACGCGGAGCCCATATCCTCAACCCCCACCACGGCACACCGGCGGTCGGCCCGGCGTCCGTCACGGTGGTCGGCGCCCGGCTCACCATGACCGACGCGTACGCGACCGCGGCCTTCGCCATGGGGGAGACCGCGCGGGACTGGCTGGAATCCCTCGACGGGTACGAGGGGTTCGCGGTGACACCGGACGGCGGGACATGGCGCACTAGCGGATTCCCCGGCGAGACGCCGTCGGCTACGCGCGCCGGGTTATCCGGGCGGTCGGCCGGGCCCTGTCAGACCCCATCCGTTCCGTGCTGATCCGTTCCGGTCCGTGCTGATCCGTTATGGCCCGTGCTGATCCGTCTCCGTGTTCAGGGCCCGGCTCCCGCTTGAGGGGGCGCCGTGGCCGGGGCACCCGGCCCCACCAGATCGCATTCGACATCGACGACCCCTTCGACGGCCCGCACCATACGGGCCGCCACCGGTACCAGCGCGGTGTCGCCGACGCGGCCCCTGAGCGTGACGACGCCGTCCGCCACGCTGACCCGCACCTCTTCTCCGGCCACCAGGAACAGGCGGTCGACCACCTCCGTGCGTACCTCCTGGGCCAGGTCCTCGTCGGACCGCAGGAACACCTTCAGCAGGTCGCGACGGCTGACGATCCCCCGGAGCATGCCCTCGCCGTCGACGACGGGCAGCCGCTTCAGCCTCCCCCGGACCATGGTCCGCGCCGCCCCGGCCAGCGGGGCGTCCTCCCGGACCGTGACCGCGGGCACGCTCATCAGCTCCTCGGCGGTCAGCGCGCCGGCCTTCCGCAGATCGTCGAGACGGCGCAGCTGCTCCAGACGGCTCGGGTCCGCGTCCCGGAACTCCTCCTTGGGCAGCAGATCGGCTTCCGACACCACCCCGACCACGCGCCCGTCGCCCGTCAGCACGGGCACGGCGCTCACTTTCCACCGCGCCATGGTCGCCACGATCTCCTTGAACCCGGCCCGCGGGCTCACCGCGACCACGGGGCGCGTCATCACCTCGCTCACGGTGTGCGGTGTGTGGTGCATGGTCCCTCCTGCGCTCCGGAATCCGGGCACGGCCGTGTCGAGGGCAGGGCCGTGCCGCCCCACGTCAAGCGTGGGCCCACCGGACGCGACGCTCCAAGGGCTGACCGGCCCTGACCCCCGTCCGAGCGGCCCCGCCCGCCCGCGAGAACACCGGGCCGGAGCGAACGGACCACAAGACTCTGGTCAGCGCCGGGTGGCCGCCCTGCGAAGGCCGTACGTGGCGGCGCCGAGCGCGAGTACCACCACTCCCCAGAGGACCGAGTCCGCCGGCAGCGCGAAGGCCAGTCCCAGGCAGCCGACCATGCCCACGACGGGCACGATCCTGGCGGGGCGCCCCTCGGCCGGGGTGAGCGTCCAGGCGGAGGCGTTGGCGACGGCGTAGTAGACCAGCACACCGAAGGACGAGAAACCGATCGCGCCGCGCACATCGACGGTGGCGGCCAGCACGGCGACGACCGCGCCGACCGCGAGTTCGGCGCGGTGCGGCACCTCGAAGCGCGGGTGGACGGCGGCCAGGGCGTGCGGCAGCTGGCGGTCACGGGCCATGGCCAGCGTGGTACGGGAGACACCCAGGATCAGCGCGAGCAGCGAGCCGAGCGCCGCCACCGCGGCCCCGGCCCGCACCACTGGGACCAGCCCGGGGGCCCCGGCGGCCCGCACCGCCTCGTCCAGTGGCGCGGCGGCCCCGGCCAGGCCGTCCGGCCCGAGCACCGAGAGGACCGCGAGGGCGACGGCCGCGTAGACGGCCAGTGTGATGCCCAGGGCGAGCGGGATCGCGCGGGGAATGGTCCGGGCCGGGTCGCGTACCTCCTCGCCGAGGGTGGCGATGCGCGCGTAGCCCGCGAACGCGAAGAAGAGCAGCCCCGCCGCTTGCGACACCCCGCCGAAGGTGGCGTCCGCGCCCAGGTCCAGCCGCGCGGACTCGGCCGTGCCACCGGTCAGACAGGCCGTGACCACGGCGGCCAGGACCGCCAGCACGACCGCGACGATGCCCCGTGTCAGCCACGCGGACTTCTGTACGCCGACATAGTTCACCGCGGTCAGCGCCACCACCGCGGCCACCGCGACCGCGTGCGCCTGGCCGGGCCACGCGTAGGCGCCGACCGTCAGGGCCATCGCCGCGCAGGAGGCGGTCTTGCCGACCACGAAGCCCCAGCCGGCCAGATAGCCCCAGAAGTCACCGAGGCGCTCGCGGCCGTAGACGTAGGTACCGCCCGACTTCGGATAGCGGGCGGCCAGTCGCGCCGAGGAGGTGGCGTTGCAGTACGCGACGACCGCGGCCACCGCCAGGCTCAGCAGCAGCCCGGACCCGGCCGCCGACGCGGCCGGCGCGAGCGCGGCGAAGATCCCCGCGCCGATCATCGCTCCGAGCCCGATCACCACGGCGTCGAACACACCCAGATGCCGCTTCAGCCCGCCCGCTCCGGCAGGTCCCGCCGACGTACCCATCACTCGCTCCTCGCACCCTCGTCGGACGACACTCCTCCACCGGCTGTCGGCGCACGCACGATATCGGCAGACGGGGCAGGGACAACCGGCGGAGTCCGCCTCGCCGCCCGGTGCGGCGGTCCCCGCTGGACTGGTCCGATTCCGCCGAGGTCTTCGCGATCGGCCCATGGCGCGGCCGAGGCGGCTGGTACACATGGACCATGACGTATCAGATCCCCCCGCCGGTACCGCACTTCGTCGGGCGGCGGCGCGAACAGGCCCTGGCCGCCACGGCTGTCGCGGAGCGGGACGGGGAGTCCCGCCCGCTGCTGTTCGCGCTGAGCGCGCTCGGCGGCACGGGGAAGACGGAGCTGGCGTTCCGGCTGGCCCGTACGCTGCGGCCACGCCACCCGGACGGGGTCCTCTATGTCGACCTCGACGACCTCAGGCGTGGCGGCGTGGTGGAGATCGGCGACGCTCTCGGGGATCTGCTCGGTTCACTCGGGGTGGAACCGGATTGGCTGAAGCCGTCGTTCAAGGCCCGGTGCAAGCAGTACTGGACGAAGACGGAAGGCAAGAGCCTCGTCATCGTCGTCGACAACGCGCGCTACGCGGCCGAGGTCGTACCGCTGCTGCCCGCGTCCGGCGACAGCGTGGTGATCGCCACAAGTCATGGGCCGCTGTACGACCTTGACAACGGCGCGGCGATCGATCTCGCCCTGCCCCCGCTGGATCCGCCCGATGCCATGGAGCTGCTGCGCAGTATCGCCGGCGACGCGCGGCTGGACGCGGAACCGGAGGCCACCGACCGGCTGATCCGTCTCTGCTGCGGTCTGCCCGCGGCCCTGCATGTCGCCGGCCGGTGGATCCGCAAGCACCGGCGCAGTCGTCTCCCGAGGCTGATCGACGAGCTCACCGACGAACTGCACGGGAAGGGGATCCCGATGGTGGAGGTGTTGTGGGACGCCGCCTATCGAGGGCTCGGCCCCGAGGCGGCGCTGCTCTACCGGATGCTGCCGAGCATCCCCGGGACATCCTTCACGCCCGAGGCGGCCACGGCGATCCTGGGCCGGGGACGGGACGCCGCGGACCGGGCGCTGGAGGAGCTGGAGACGGCCGGCTTACTCGACACCAGGGATGTGTCGGACACCGGCGACGACCGGAAACGCCTGCCCGAACTGCTGCGCGCACACGCGAGGCGCCGGGCCGACGACAGCACGGAGGAAGAGCGGGCCGAGTGGCGGCTGCGCATGGTGCGCTGGCTCCTGCGGCAGGCACAGCGCGCCGACCGGTACGCGGCGGGTACGCGCATGACCTTCGCGGACCCGGTCGAGCCCGTCGCCGGCGCCCCCGATGTCCGGTTCGAGGATGAGGAGGGCGCGGCACCCGGCGCGGCACCCGACGCGACAGTCGGGAAGGAACGGGCGTTTCGCTGGCTGGAGACCGAGCGTCACGCGCTGTACGACTGCGTGGACCTCGCCTACGCGCGCGGGTACGACACCGAGGCCGCGGCTTTCGGTGAGCCCCTGTGGACCCACTACCTCGACCACCCGCACTACGCCGACGGTATCGAGGCGTTCCGTACCGCCCTGGCCGCGGCTCAGCGGGCCGGACACATTCCGTTGACCGTACGGCTGCGCTGCCAACTGGCGCGCCCGCTGTGGAAGCGGGGAGAGTTCGCGGAGGCGGAGCGGGAGCTGGCCCGGGCGCTCACCGCGGCACGGTCCCTGGGTGAGTCCGACCGGTACCGCAAACTGGGCGCGTCGGTCGTCGAGTTCCACGGCATGCTGAGGTCGGCGCGTGGCGACTGGGCCGCGGCGGCGGCCGATTTCGAGGCATCGCGCGAGGTCCACCGGGCGATCGGCAATGAGTACGGCGTCATGCTGCAGACCTATCGGCTGGGCGAGGCCATCGCCGAACTCGGTCAACTGGACCGGGCCGCCGAGCTGTTGGCGGAGGCGCATACGCTGGCGAGGCGGCTCGGGCGCGCACGCCTCACGGCACGCGTCGGGTTCGCGCTGGGCGGTGTACTGCACCGTCTGGGCCGGCGCGGCGCGGCACACGAGCTGTACACGGCGGCGCTGGAGAGCGCGCGGGAGCGTGGCGCCGACCACGACGAGACGGGGATTCTGGACGCGCTCGCGCAGCTCGCCGAGGAGGAGGGGCGCGCGGCCGAGGCGCGGGGACACCGTGCGGAAGCCCGGGTGATCCGGCAGCGGAACGGCCTTGTCTAGAGCGTGAGTTGGTCCTCGTCCGAAGTGGTGGGGGAGAGCCGGACCGGGAAGAGCCGCCCCCCGATCCGGCAGTCGATCGCGACGGCGGTGGCATCGGCGGCGGAGGGTCCGGGACGCATGGCCAGCCACGCGTGGACGGCGCTCAGCACGGCGGCCGGATCGGCGTGCACGATCCGGTCGGTCTCCCGGCAGGGGGAGATACGGACGGTGAGCAACGCCCCGGAGCGGGTGCGCACCACACAGAGCGACGACGCCGACAGGACGACCGAGGCGGTGCGGCACCCCGGATAGCTGTCCAGAATGTCGGCGGTCCACCCGGCCACCGTTGGGACGGCGCGGTGCGGGGAGGCCCCGGGCGGCTCGGCCCTGCGGTAGAGCAGCCCCGCACTCTGCGCGTGCCGCTCACTGGCCATGCCGTGTTCAGCGGCGAGGTGATGCGCGGGCGCGTCCGTGTGAGCGGGATACCGCTCGACCCGCACCTCGGTGCCGCTGATGTGGACGCGTACCGCGAAGGCCGCCGGTACGCGGGCGGGCGGGGCGGGCGGCGGAAGGGGACGGGCGGTCGCCGGATCGGGCGGCGGGTCGAGTCCGAGCAGCCCGTACACCTCCTCGCGCAGCCGCTCCAGCGCGTGACCACGCTCGCGCTCGGCGAAGGCGGTATCCGCGAACGCGCGGGTGGCGTCGGGACGGTGCGCGTCGAGTGCGGCGTCCAGGGTGGTTTCGAACGCGGCTCCGAGATGGTCGGTCTGTGCCAGCCGCGGGCTGTGGCCGAGGAGTTCGGCCATCGGACTGCCGGGGATCAGCTCGTCGCCTCCGTCGTACGCGGCGATCACCGTACGGTCCAGAGCGGCGGCGTACAGAGCCGTTGAGCCATGATCGGTGATGACCGCGTCGGCGGCGACGAGCACCGCGGCCCACTCCTCGTACGGGCCGGCGAGAATCAGCCCGGCGTCGAGGGCGGGGGCAAGGCGTTCCGCGAGATCGAGGGCGCCTGTCCGGCTGCGCTCGTTGGGATGCACGATCAGTGCGGGCTGGTAGCGGTCATGGGGCAGTCGGACCGCGAGCTCGGCAGGGAGTCCCGGGCGCCGTGCGAGGAGCGACTCGGGGCCCCAGGTGGAGATGAGGACGATCAGCTTGCGGTCGCCGGTTCCGAGGGCCGCGCGATAGCGGTCGCGGTGGGAGACGGATGCGAGCAACCGATCCAGGGTGGGGTCACCGACCACCGCGCTCCGCCTCGCGGCGGACGGGCTGACGGCGGCCAGACGCGCGACCTGGCTGGGGTGGGCCAGTGCGTAGAGGGTGGACACGGGGCGACCGCCCGGCAGCACATAGGCCGGATCGAGACCGGAGGCGGAGTCGCCGGAGCCCTCGCCGCGGATGGTCTTGTTGAACCCCGCTCCATGCGGAAGCAGCACGCGGTCACCGCCCAGCAGACCGAGATCGCCCTTCGGGCTGGCGGCGAGGATCAGATCGAACGGGCGTCGGCACGCCTCGTCCCAGGGGACGGTACGGGCGTGCACCCGCTCGATGGCCGCCAGGGCGTCGACGTCGAAATCGGAGCCGGGGACGAGAGTGAAGAGCCGCCGGATCCGGTCGTCACCGGCGAAGACGGGGAGCACGTCGAGGAGCCGGTGCAGGGCGTTCGCCGACCGGGCGGCGAAGAGTACGTCGCCCGTCGCCCGTCGCCCGTCGCCCGTCGCCCGTCGCCCGTCGCCCGTCGCCCGTCGCCCGTCGCCCGTCGCCCGTCGCCCGTCGCCCGTCGCCCGTCG